>CAMCUN010000020.1 GCA_945878995.1 Polaromonas sp. YR568
CCCCCCCGCGCAAGGCAACGGTGGTGACTCGCGATGCCCCCACCCCGGCCCTCCCCCAGAGGGGGAGGGAGGAATGCGGGTTCGCTGGCAAGTCCTCTTGCCGGGACTGCCCGGCTCTCCCATCATGGCGGCATGCACACCAGCCTCACCCAACGCCACTTCCGCCTGCCCCATGGCACAGAGCTGTCCTGCCGCTGCGCGGGCGATGAGGGCCGGCCTGTGCTGATGTTTTTGCACGGCTTTCCAGAGGCGGCCTTTGTGTGGGACGGGTTGTTGGCGCATTTCAGCCAAGCCCAGCACGGCGGGTATTTCTGCATCGCCCCCAACCTGCGCGGTTATGCCGACTCCAGCGCCCCGCTGCCTGGACCAAGCAGCCAGGCCTACCGGGCCAAGCACCTGATGCAGGACCTGCAGGCGCTGGCCCAGGCCTGCAGCAGCGGGCCCTTGGCAGCCCTGGTGGCGCACGACTGGGGCGGTGCTCTGGCCTGGAATTTGGCGTCTTTACAGCCCGGGTTGATGCAGCGGCTGGTCATCATCAACGCGCCTCACCCTGCCCTCTTTGCACGCGAGCTGTCGCACTCGCCCGCCCAGCAGGCGGCCAGCCGCTACATGAATTTTTTGGCCAGACCCGATGCCGCCAAGCGCCTGGCCGAGGGCGACTTTCGCAGGCTGTGGGCCTTGTTTGAAGGCATGGGCGCCACCAATGGCCCTCACCCCTGGTTGAGCGAGGCCGTGCGCGAGCAGTACCGCCAGGTGTGGCGCGCCGGGCTGGCCGGGCCTTGCGCCTACTACGCGGCCTCTCCGCTGCGGCCGCCCGAGCCCGGCAGCTTGGCGGACCCCTTGCGCGTGCCCGCTGTTCTGGCACACACGCCAGTGCCCACGCAAGTGATCTGGGGCATGGCCGACACCGCGCTGTTGCCAGGCCTGCTTGACGGGCTGGCCGACCACGTGCCTGACTTGGAACTGCACCGCATTGAGGAGGCCACGCACTGGATCGTGCACGAGCAGCCAGCTTTGGTGGCGCATTTGATGGCGGGTTTTTTGGCGCGCCCAGGCTCCAAGCTCAATACAGAGGCGGCTGGCCAGGCGGGCGGGTCTTAAAGCGCTTGTGCACCCAAAAATACTGCTCAGGCGAGCGCTGGATGAAGGTTTCGAGCAACTGGTTGCCGCGCCAGGTGTCGGCTGCCATGTCCTGGGTGGGAAAGTCGGGCCAGGCCGACAGCACCTCCACGTCGTAGCCCTGGGGCGTGAGCCGAGGCACCACAGAAATCACCTTGGCACGGGCCAGCCGGGCAAAGCGGTGAATAGATGGCACCGTGGACGCTTGCACCCCATAAAAAGGCACAAACACCGTGCCCTCGGCGCCAAAGTCCATGTCGGGCAGCAGGTACAGCACCCCGCCTGCGCGCAAAGACTTCAGGTTGCCCTTGGCGCCCTCGTTGCGGGTGAACATGTGGACCTGGCCCAAGCGGTGGCGGCCGGTGTTGATCCAGGCATCGATCACGGGGTTGGCCTGCGGGGTGGAAATGCCCGTGAAAGGTCGGGGCACAGACATGCACACGGCCACGGCCCCGGCGTCCAAGCCGTAAAAATGCGGGCTGAACACAATGGTGGGCTGCTGGCCCTCGAACTCAGCGAGCGCGCCGTGAAGACGCAGGCGTTTTTCAAGCAGAGCGGGCGGCGCGTGCCAGAGCCAGCTGCGGTCTAAAAAAGTCTGGGCAAAACACACAAAAGTGCGGCGCGCCAGTTGCGTGCGCTGCGCCTGCGACAGCTCAGGAAAGCACAGCGCCAAATTAGTTTGCACAACGCGCCTGCGCGAATGCGCCAGCGCGTACAAGATGTGGCCAAGCACCAGGCCCAGGCCGCGCAGCAAGGGCAAGGGCCAGCGGGCCATCAGCTTCATCAGGCCTATGGCGGCAAGGCTAAAAGCGCGGGTCCAAGGATTCACGCGGAGCCCTCTGAGGAGACAGCCAACGCCTCTTTGCGCGGCTGTTTGTAGCGCGCGTAGGCCCACAGGTACTGACCGGGCAGGCTCAAAATCAGTTGCTCATTGGCTCGGTTGACCAGGGCCACCGCGTCTGCCAATGGCAGGGCAGGCGCCACATGCAGCCCGGCCACCGGGGGCAAAAACTCCAACTGGTAACCCTGGCCACCGGGCAGGCGTTCGGTGCGCACCGCAATCAGCGCAGCGCCGCTTTGCTGCACCAGGCGGGCGGCAAGCGTCATGCTGTAAGCCGGTCGGCCAAAAAAGGGCGCCCACAGCCCCAAACCTTCGGGCGGCACCTGGTCGGTGAGCAAGGCCACCGCGCCGCGCGAGCGCAAGGCCTTGAGCATTTGCCGAATACCCGACAAATTGGCCGGCGCCATGACCAGCCCCGGCCGCGCGCGGCTGCCGGCCATGAGTTGGGCCAGCCAGGGCTGGCGGGCGGGCCGGTACAGGGCGGTGACCGGGCCATAGAGTTCGGCCAGGGCCTGCGGAGCGAGCTCAAAACTGCCGCAATGGGCCGAGAAAAACACCACGCCCCGGCCTTGGGCCAAAGCGGCATCGACGCGTTCACGCCCCAACACCTTCACGTTGGTCAAGCAAGACTCGGTGTGCGGCCGCATCCACAGCCGGGGCAACTCGGCCACAAAGCGGCCGGCATCGGCAATGGCTGGGCGCGCGGCCTCAAAGGCCAGGCCAGCTTGCGCCACATTGGCGCGGAAATGACGGCGGTAAGCAGGACTTAGCCACCACACCCCCCAGCCCAGGGCTGCGCCCAGGGCATGCAGCACTGGCAAAGGCCAACGAGAGAGAATTTTGAACAGTACAAGCATCTTGGGCAAGGGCACAAAGGGTGACACCCATTGCCGGGCTGACTATAATGGCCGGGTCGCCGAGTTACAGAACAACTTGCAGGGCGACGCTAATCAATTCTGCTAAAGCGTTCGCCGCGGCACCCCCGCTCGGCAACGCGCCGAGCAACTTAAATGGAGTGTACGTAAATGGCGAACGACTATCTTTTCACGTCCGAATCAGTTTCTGAAGGTCATCCCGACAAGGTGGCCGATCAAATTTCGGATGCCATCCTCGATGCGATTTTCAAGCAAGACCCGCGCTCACGCGTGGCCGCCGAGACCCTGACCAACACCGGTTTGGTGGTGCTGGCCGGCGAGATCACCACCAACGCGCATGTGGACTACATCCAGGTGGCCCGCGACACCATCAAGCGCATTGGCTACGACAACACCGAGTACGGCATCGACTACAAGGGCTGCGCGGTGATGGTCTGCTACGACAAGCAGTCCAACGACATCGCCCAGGGCGTGGACCATGCGTCTGACGACCACCTCAACATTGGCGCCGGTGACCAGGGCCTGATGTTTGGCTACGCCTGCGACGAGACGCCCGAGATGATGCCCGCGCCCATTTACTACGCGCACCGCCTGGTTGAGCGCCAAGCCCAGCTGCGCAAAGACGGCCGCCTGCCCTTTTTGCGCCCCGACGCCAAAAGCCAGGTGACCATGCGCTACGTCGACGGCAAGCCCCACAGCATTGACACCGTGGTGCTGTCCACCCAGCACAGCCCCGACCAGTCAGAGACCTCCACCAAGATGAAGGCCAGCTTCACCGAAGCCATCATTGAGGAAATCATCAAGCCCGTGCTGCCCAAAGAGTGGCTGCTGGACACCAAGTATTTGATCAACCCCACCGGCCGTTTTGTCATTGGCGGCCCGCAGGGCGACTGCGGCCTGACCGGTCGCAAAATCATTGTGGACACCTACGGCGGCGCCTGCCCGCACGGTGGCGGCGCCTTCTCGGGCAAAGACCCCTCCAAGGTCGACCGCTCGGCCGCTTATGCCGCGCGCTACGTGGCCAAAAACATCGTGGCAGCAGGCTTGGCCAAGCAGTGCCAGATTCAGGTGGCCTACGCCATTGGCGTGGCGCGGCCCATGAACGTGACGGTCTACACCGAAGGCACGGGCGTGATCTCGGACGACAAAATCGCCGAGTTGGTCAACGCCCACTTTGACCTGCGGCCCAAGGGCATCATCCAAATGCTGGACCTGCTGCGCCCCATCTACGAAAAAACCGCCGCCTACGGCCACTTTGGCCGTGACGAGCCAGACTTCACCTGGGAGCGCACCGACAAGGCGCAAACCCTGCGTGCAGCGGCCGGCTTGAAGTAAGCCGCCAGCGCAAGCTGTGAAAAAGCCGCCTGAGGGCGGCTTTTTCACGGGTAAACGCAAGCTAAAAAGAGGGAGGCAGCGCTCAGCCAGTCGCAAAAAAGCCGCCCCCAGGCGGCTTTTAAGCAGGGCTCAAGGGCCTGTCACTTCGCGTTTTGCAAAGCCGCAATGCGGTCTTCAATCGGCGGGTGGGTGGAAAACCACTGGCCCACGCCCCCGCCTATGCCCATGGCGGCCACCGACTTGGGCAACTCGCCAGGCACCATACCGCCCAGACGGGCCAGCGCATTGATCATGGGCTGCTTGCGGCCCAGCAACTGGGCGGCACCCGCATCGGCGCGGAACTCGCGCTGGCGCGAGAACCAGGCCACGATGATGGCGGCCAAAAAGCCCAGCACGATGTCCAGCACGATGGTGGTCACGTAGTAGGCAATGCCAGGGCCTGAGTTTTCTTGGTCGCCCTTGCGCAAAAAGCTGTCGACCAAGTAGCCCACCACGCGGCTCAAGAACACCACAAAGGTGTTCATCACCCCTTGAATCAAGGTCATGGTGACCATGTCGCCATTGGCAATGTGCGCCACCTCGTGGCCCAGCACGGCCTCGATTTCTTCGCGCGTCATGCCCTGCAGCAAGCCAGTGGACACGGCCACCAAGGCGTTGTTTTTGAATGCGCCGGTGGCAAAGGCATTGGGCTCACCGTCAAAAATGCCAACTTCCGGGTGGCCAATGCCGGCTTTGTCGGCCAGGCGGTGCACGGTGTCTTGGATCCAGGCCTCATCGGCGTTGGCCGGCTGGGTGATCAGGCGCACGCCCGAGCTCCACTTGGCAATGGTTTTGCTCATCAGCAGCGAGATGAAGGCGCCACCAAAACCCATGATGAGCGCAAAGCCCAGCAGCGCGCTGAGGTTCAGCCCGTTGGAGGTGAGAAAGCGGTTGACGCCGAGCAGGTTGGCCACCAGGCCCAAGACCAGCACGATGGCCAAGTTGGTGGCCACAAAAAGCACGATTCTTTTCATAAGGTCTTTACTCCAAAGCTGCAGTGCAGCCGGTCAGGCAAACACAGTATTTGTCTGGTATGTTCATACAGCACCATACATGGGGGTCAAGGCAAACAGATCAAGGGCCAGGCGAGCTGGAACGAAATATAGAATTATCATCATAAAAAGAAAAGTTCTCGTTGCCCGGCCACCAGCCTGGAATACCCAGAAGAGGCAGCGGGGAATAAGGCTTTTGCGCCAGGTGTGCGGGGTCCAAGTCCCGGGCCAGGGCGGCATCCAGGTCCTTGGCAGGCAAGGCCTGGCGAGGCAGGTACACATGGGCCGTGATGGCTTTGCGTGGCAGTTGCAGCTTTTCTTGCGCGGCATGGCCAAACAGCACGACCTGCGCGTCGGCCCACAGCGGCCGCAACTCTATAAAGAGGCGCTGCCATTGGCGGGCCTGCAGGGCCTGATGCAGCACGGGCGGGGCCAGCAAAAGGGCGGCGTTTTCATCAAACAGCGTCAAGGCGTCGCGCAGCGGGCCGCGCGTGGCGCCCACCCCCGCAGCCGCAAGGGCCTGGGCCTGCAACTGGTTCAACCTGGCCTTGGTGCGCGGAAAAGTCAGCCAAGTCAGGCCGTTAAACAAATCGTGCAGGTTATCCCGCGTGGGCACCAGGCGGTGCACGTGAATAAAGTCTTCATACGCTTGGCCTTCCATCAGCTGATCCTGAGGCACAAAGCGCACAGGCACGGCTGGGCGGCCCACAGCGGCTGGCTCTGCGGCCAGGCGATCCAGCAACTGGGCCACCGACTGGCCTTGGCGCAGCGCCTGCGACACCCTGTCTGCATAAGGCGACAAAGGCGCCATCCAGGGCCAATCCCAGCGCAACTCAGTCAAGGGCCCAGTCATGGGTGACAGCGCCAAAGCGCGCGCTCAGACTTGGCGCCAGGGCAAGCTCTCGCCGGAGCGCAAAGGCTTGAGTTCGGCCGCGCCAAAAGCAAAGTGCTCGGGCGGGGTCCAACTGCTTTTCTCCAGCGTCACCATGCCAGTGTTGCGCGGCAGGCCGTAAAAATCGGCCCCGTTGAAGCTGGCAAAGGCTTCGAGCTTGTCCAATGCGCCCGCCTCCTCAAACGCCTCGGCGTACATCTCCAGCGCGGCGTGCGCGGTGTAGCAGCCGGCGCAACCAGTGGCGTGCTCTTTCAAGTGCGCGGGATGGGGTGCGCTGTCGGTACCCAGGAAAAACCTTGTGTTTCCGCTGGTGGCCGCCTGCACCAAGGCCAGGCGGTGGGTTTCGCGCTTCAAGACCGGCAGGCAGTAAAAATGCGGCCGAATGCCGCCCGTGAAGATGGCGTTGCGGTTGTAAAGCAGGTGGTGGGCGGTGAGCGTGGCGGCCAACAAACCATCGCCTTCACTCACGTACTGCGCAGCTTCTCGGGTGGTGATGTGCTCAAAAACGATCTTTAAACCCGGGAAATCCCGGCGCAGTGGAATCAGGTGCCGGTCTATAAAGACCGCCTCGCGGTCAAACAGGTCGATGTCGGCACTGGTCACCTCGCCGTGCACCAAGAGCAGCATGCCGCAGCGCTGCATGGCTTCGAGCACCGGGTAAATCTTGCGCAGTTCGGTCACGCCCGCGTCACTGTTGGTGGTGGCGCCGGCCGGGTAGAGCTTGGCCGCGACCACGCCGGCCTCTTTGGCGCGGACGATTTCGGCAGGGTCCAAGTTGTCGGTGAGGTAGAGCGTCATCAGCGGCTCAAAATTCACACCCTCAGGCACAGCGGCCACAATTCGCGCGCGGTAAGCCACGGCCTGGGCGGCGGTGGTCACCGGAGGCTTGAGATTGGGCATGATGATGGCGCGGCCAAACTGGCGCGCCGTGTGCGGCACCACCCTGGCGAGGGCCTCGCCATCACGCACATGCAAGTGCCAGTCGTCGGGGCGGGTCAAAGTGAGTTGAGCGGTCATTCTGAGATTGTCCCAAATGCCGGGCTGCGGCCTGAAACCCTTGAAAAAAAGACCTCATCCGACCCATCAAACGCTTTTTTTAGGGCCCGCAGATTCACACCCCCTTGAAACATGTGAGGTTCGCCCCTATCATTAGCACTCGCTGGCATTGAGTGCTAACAATCGCTTTTCAGCGAATCACCCTGCTTCGTCATGAGTTAGTGGGCGCCAACTTTCGTTGATGCCCTTTATTTTCAACAACAACCTATCCGGAGAGTCCATGAAACTTCGCCCCCTGCACGACCGTGTGATCGTCAAACGCGTCGAGAACGAAACCAAAACCGCTTCTGGCATCGTCATCCCTGACAGCGCCGCCGAAAAGCCTGACCAAGGTGAGATCCTGGCCGTCGGCCCCGGCAAGAAGAACGACAAAGGCGAGACCGCCGCCATGGGCGTCAAGGTCGGCGACCGCGTGTTGTTCGGCAAGTACAGCGGCCAGACCGTCAAAGTCGATGGTGAAGAGCTGTTGGTGATGAAAGAGGAAGACCTCTTCGCTGTGGTTGAAAAATAAACACATGGCGGGACAGACCGAGCAACGCGCGCAGCGCCTGCTCGCTCTGTCCCCCACTGATCAATTCTTGATCACCCGTTAACCGAACCCTATTGAATCTGGAGAATTAGACATGGCAGCAAAAGACGTGGTTTTTGGCGGCGAAGCCCGCGCCCGCATGGTCGAGGGTGTGAACATCCTGGCCAACGCAGTGAAAGTGACCCTTGGCCCCAAGGGCCGCAACGTGGTGCTCGAGCGCTCCTTCGGCGCCCCCACCGTGACCAAAGACGGTGTGTCGGTCGCTAAAGAGATCGAACTCAAAGACAAGCTGCAAAACATGGGTGCGCAGATGGTCAAAGAAGTGGCCTCCAAAACCAGCGACAACGCTGGCGACGGCACCACCACCGCCACCGTGCTGGCCCAAGCCATCGTGCGCGAAGGCATGAAGTACGTGGCCGCTGGCATGAACCCCATGGACCTCAAGCGCGGTATCGACAAGGCCGTGCTGGCCTTGACCGAAGAGCTGAAAAAGGCTTCCAAGCCCACCACCACCTCCAAAGAAATTGCCCAGGTCGGCTCCATCTCTGCCAACTCTGACACCTCCATCGGCGAGATCATCGCCAAGGCCATGGACAAAGTGGGCAAAGAAGGCGTGATCACCGTGGAAGACGGCAAGAGCCTGGACAACGAGCTCGATATCGTTGAAGGCATGCAGTTCGACCGTGGCTACCTCAGCCCCTACTTCATCAACAACCCCGAAAAGCAAGCTGCCCTCTTGGACAACCCTTTCGTGCTGTTGTATGACAAGAAAATCAGCAACATCCGTGACCTGCTGCCCACGCTGGAGCAAGTCGCCAAAGCCGGCCGTCCACTGTTGATCGTTGCTGAAGATGTCGAGGGCGAAGCCCTGGCCACCTTGGTCGTGAACACCTTGCGCGGTATTCTGAAGGTTGTTGCTGTCAAGGCCCCAGGTTTCGGCGACCGCCGCAAAGCCATGCTGGAAGACATCGCCATCCTGACCGGCGGCAAAGTGATTGCTGAAGAAGTCGGCATGTCGCTGGAAAAAGTCACGCTGGCCGACCTCGGCCAAGCCAAGCGCATTGAAGTGGGCAAGGAAAACACCATCATCATCGACGGTGCAGGTGCTGCCGCTGATATCGAAGCGCGTGTCAAACAAGTGCGCGTGCAAATCGAAGAAGCCACCAGCGACTACGACCGCGAAAAGCTGCAAGAGCGCGTGGCCAAGCTGGCCGGCGGTGTGGCCGTCATCAAGGTCGGTGCTGCCACCGAAGTCGAGATGAAGGAAAAGAAAGCCCGCGTTGAAGACGCCCTGCACGCCACCCGCGCTGCTGTGGAAGAAGGCATTGTGGCTGGTGGTGGCGTGGCTTTGCTGCGTGCCAAGCAAGCTGCTGGCATCATCAAAGGCGACAACCCAGACCAGGACGCCGGTATCAAGCTGGTGATGCGCGCCATTGAAGCGCCTTTGCGCGAGATCGTTTACAACGCAGGCGGCGAAGCCTCTGTGGTCGTGAACGCGGTGCTGGCTGGCACGGGCAATTACGGCTTTAACGCTGCCAACGACACCTACGGCGACATGATCGAGATGGGCATTCTGGACCCCACCAAAGTGACCCGCACTGCACTGCAGAACGCCGCTTCGGTCTCCAGCCTGATGCTGACGACCGAAGCCATGGTGGCCGAGTCCCCCAAGGATGACTCACCTGCCGGCGGCGGCATGGGCGGCGACATGGGCGGCATGGGTGGCATGGGCGGCATGGGCATGTAATTGCTCAGCCCAGACCTCACCGTCTGACGCTAAAAAGGGCCGCGCAAGCGGCCTTTTTTTGTTTGTCGTGGGGATTTGGAAGAGTGCGGTCACGTCGCCATGATGTGGACGCATTCGGGGCGAATGTGTATGCTTGAAATGAATCCATTTTGAAGATCGCATCATGACCCTTGCCCGGGTATTCAAGTCTGGCAACAGCGAAGCAGTGCGCCTGCCCAAGGAATTTCGCCTGGATGCGGACCAGATTGAAATTTTCAGAGATGGCCAAGACATCGTATTGCGGCAGCTGCCTCTCAATGGCGCAGACGTTTTTGATTTACTGAGCAGCTTGCCGGCCGACTTCATGGCTGACGGCAGGCAAGACACGCCGCCCCAAGAATAGGACAGGCCCAGGCAGGCCTGCGACGCAGATGGTGTCAGCTTGTTCAGACAATTTCACCTAAATCAAGAGCAGGCTGACGTTTTTTGCAGAGACAAGACATCACACGCTGCGGCTTTCAAGACACCCCAGCTAGATCGCCTGTACCCTCAGCGCCTGGGCCAGCTGGTAGCCCTTGCCGTGGACGGTCTTGAGCTCTAGCCCCAGCTCTTTGACATGGCGCAGCTTGGTGCGCAGTCGGCTGACCAGCACCTCCAGCCTGGCCTTGTCGACCTTGTCGTTCAGACCACCACTGCCGAGCGCGTCAATCAGCTCTTCATAGCTACAGACCCCTGGTGCATCGCCCAGGTGTTGCAACAAGCCACATTCGCTGCGGGTCAGGCTCAGTATGTCGCCTTGGGGTGACAGCAAACGCATGCTCTTGCTGTGCAAGGTCCAGGGTTCAGTGGCCTGTGGACTTGCAAGCCGCGGGCCGGGCGCGGCCCGGCGCGAGAGGTTGTGCAAGACCGCCAGCAACTCTTCCGGGCGGGTGGGCTTGGTCAGGTAGACATCGGCGCCCGCCATGTAGCCTTCTGTTCTTTCGCTGCCCATGACGCGGGCCGTCAGCAGCACGATGCCCACACCTGACAAAGTGCTGCGCAGCCATTTGCAAAGGCTGATGCCGTCTTCACCAGGCAAATTCAGGTCCAGCACCACCAGCGTGGGCGCCAACTCAGCCACCGCGTGCCGAAAGCTCTTGCCGTCTGGAACGCAGCGCACGCGCCAGCCGGCGTGCTCGAGCACCAGCGATATTTCTTCACTGACGCGCAGGTTGTCTTCCACCATCAGGACCGACCCGAGTCCTGCATCAAGGGTCTGGGAGCGGGTGTCAGCGCGCTGCATCATCGAGCGGCAAGGTCAGTGTGAAGCTGATCCTGTTGTCTTTGGTCTGGCTCACTAGGCTGGTACCCAAAGCGCCTGCCAAGGCTTGCGACAGCCACAGGCCCAGGCCTGCGCCCGACTGGTTGCGTGCGCTTTCGGCGCGGTAAAACCGCTCAAACAAGCGACTCGGGTCAGGCACACCGGCCGCGCCCACTTCGTTGGTCACGCGAATATCGATGTGCGTGCACTGCTCGGTCTGCCGACTGACCAGTTCGAGTTCGACCAAACTGTCAGGCGGTGAATATTTCAGCGCATTGCTGAGCAGGTTGTTCAAAATGAGTTTGATGTAGTGCAGGTCCGAGCTCAGGGTAGCCCCCTCGGGCAGGCCGCGCACCAGGGTGTAAATGCGCTCGCTCGGGTTGGCCGCCTCAACCAAATCCAACAACTGCTGCACCGCAAAGGTGTGCACGGCCATGGGCATTTGACCCTGTTCATAGCCGTCGACTTCGGCGCAGCGGTCCACAATGGCGTTGATCTCCTGCAGGGAACTTTTTATTTTCTCGGCCCTTTGCTGGGCGGGGTCGTCGCTGGCCAGTCGCTGCTGTATGCCAGCCAAGGCCATCTGGCTGGCCGTCAAGGGGTTTTTGAGTTCATGGGCCAACATGGCAGTGAATTTGCGTTGACGATCTAGGCGTTTAGATTCCAACTTCAGTGATGCCGTGGTCAAGACCAGGTCGGCTTGCGTCTTAGCCATCCGGTCTCTGCGCAAGCGCCCATAGATCCAACTGGCCAGGGAGATCAACACGATGGGCATCATTGAGCGAAACAACATGGTCTTTGTGACCAGATCGGGCTGCTGCAGTGCACTCGCGCTGGACGCCCAGCCCTGCAACTGCAGGGCCGACAGCAGACCCAAGCAAGCCATCAGCAGAAGGGCCGCAGTTGCGATTTTTGCAGGCCAAGGCTTCAAGCTTTTTGGGGCTTGAACAGCCGCCAGCAACATACCGAACAAATACAGCACGGCCCCGCACAGCATCAGGCCATCCAACATATTGATGACCCAGCCCGGATAAAAGAAAGACAGGGTCAGGTTGCAAAATCCCAGAATCGTCCAGACCCACAGCCCGGCCATCCACCGCTTGTCCTGAAACACCTCTGCAGCCAGCAAGATATAAACCCAGCCTGCGCTCAGCACAGTGGCCGACACCAGGTACACGAAGAATCTATCCTCCCATGCAGAAGGCAGGCCCAAAAGAGCGGGGGCATAGCCAAAGGTCAGCCAAAGTCTGAGCAAAACGATGGTCAACAACATGCAGGCGGCCACGGACAAGAGGCTGATATGCGTCAAGGCCTTCCACACCATGACAGCCAAGGCAAACAAAAGCATGGTGCTGACCACCGCCATGGTGATGTCCAGGCGGTGGTTGAAGACCGATATCTCCGCCTGGGTGCCTGCATAAACCAACAAGCTGTTGGCATGGCTGGCCTTGATTTGCAGAAAAATCTGCTCAGACTTGGCCAATTCACCAACAGGGATGGACAAGGAACTGGCCGCATTACCAAGATCTGTGGCCCGCCACCCGCCCCTGGCCTGCGCATCGGGGGTGTGCAAGATGACAGAATCAAAAAACGGTGGTATCACCCGCAGGTAAATAGGACCTAAAGGACCGGGCTCGCCATCAGCTCGGCTGATGCTCAGCCTGAGCCAAACTGTCTTGCCCTCCATCTGCAAGCGCTGAAGCGGGGTGAAGGTTTTGAAGGCAGCGGCCTGCACATCTTGCACGGCCTGCACGTTCAACGACTGCGTCTCGTCCATAAACACATGCTGCTCAACGCGGGTGTTGACGCCAGCCACATCGCCAGGCGCTGAGGGCTGCAGTCCCTGGGCTCCGATGGCAGGCATGGCCAAAAACAAAGCCAAGGCCAGCCATGCCCTGACCCATCCAAGCCCTGCTGAAGGCTCAAGCCTGAACCATCCGCAGACCAGCCGCCAGGGTTCTCGCCAAGAACAAGCGGGTTCGGTGGACATGAAAGCATCTTACCCAGACCGCCTTTCAAACCTTGCATTTTTTTGCAAGGTTTTATCAGGCTCAATTGTTAAAAAGGATTGATAATCGATACAACTGTTTCAAATTGCGCCCACCACCAGCGCTTGAGCCCACTCGGCCGGCGCCTCCTCCCGGTTTTGACTGCAGCGATCTGCATGCTCGGCCAGGCTGGAGCCCAAACCCCGCCATCGGCCGGCTCGCTGCAGCAGCAAATTGAACGCGATCAGCCTGGCGCCCAGCCGCGCCTGCAAGCCCCGCCCAGCGGCAAGGCCGCGCCCGAGGCCCCGCCCGTGGGGCAAACCGTGACCGTGCGCAGCTTCAAGTTCAAGGGCAACACCTTGTGACGGTGGGCAATCAAACCACGCTGGTGCAAATTTCAGAAATGCAAAAAAACTGAGCAGGCGGCCACAGAACCTGGCCCGATCAGAAGGGCCAGGGCTCAAAAAGCCAGCGCTCAAGGTTCAGCGAAATGGCGCTGTAACAACTCTGCCAGCTGCTCAGGCTGGCTGAGGTGAATGCCGCTCCAGCCCAGGGCTTGGGCCGCCGTCACATTCACAGGCATGTCGTCGATGAACAGCGTTTGTTCAGGCGCCAAGCCGTGTCTCTCGGCCAACAGGCGATAGATGGCTGCATCAGGCTTGCCCAGTTTCACGTCGCCTGAAAACACACCGCCGTCAAACAACCCCAAGAAAGCATGTCGGCGCTCCAGCACCCGCGCAAAGGGCTGGGGCATATTGGACAGAAAGTAAAGCTTCACATCGCCGTGCAGCGCACGCCTGCGGGCCAAAGACTCCAGCACCTCCACGTTGGCGCTGATGGGTTGCAACTGCTCACCAATGGGGGCCAGCAACTCGTGCACCTCATGGTGCGCCAGGCTCAGGCGAGCGGCGGTGGATTCGACCACCTGAGCCAGCGGCAGCAGGCCGCGGTCAAAGTCCTGCCAGTCGGCATGGTGAAAAATAGCTTGGGCCAGGGCCTGTGCTTGCGGCTGCGTGGCCGCCAGCGCAGGAAAGTGGCGGGCCACTCGCTCGGCCGGCTGCCACTCAAACAGCACGGCGCCAAAGTCAAAGACCACATTCATGATCGCAAGGCCTGCACCAGGGCGGCGGTGGAGGCGTCCAGACCCGCCAGGTCGCCGCTGGCCAGGCGCGGCTCAATGTCGCGGGCCAGCACCTTGCCCAACTCCACGCCCCACTGGTCAAAGCTGTTGATGCCCCAGACCGAGCCGCTCACAAACACGCGGTGCTCCTGCAAGGCAATGAGCGCGCCCAAGCTGGCCGAATCGAGCTTGTCCAGCAGCAAAAAGCTGCTGGGTCGGTTGCCGGGAAAGTGTCTGTGCCCGCCCGCATCGCTGCGGCCCAGCATCAAGGCCTGGGCCTGCGCCAGCGCATTGGCCAGCAGCTGCGAGTGGTGACCGGCCAAGCCATGGGCGGCCTTTTTGACCGCCACAAACTCGACCGGCACGGTTTGACTGCCTTGGTGCAGCAGCTGAAAAAAGGCGTGCTGACCGAGCGTGCCGGGCTCGCCCCACACCAGGGGGGCGGTCTCAAAGGGCAGGACCTGGCCTGCGCGGTCCACGCGCTTGCCATTGCTTTCCATTTCCAGCTGTTGCAAGTAGGCAGCCCAGCGGCCTAAAAAGCTGTGGTACGGCGCCACGTTGCGGCTGGCAAAGCCATGGAAATTGCGGTACCACACGTCGAGCAGGCCCAGCCGCAACGGCAGGTTGTGCGCGGGCGCTTGGGTCAAGAAATGCTGGTCCATGGCGTGCGCGCCGGCCAAGAACTGGCGAAAGTGAGCAGCGCCAATGGAAATGGCCAGCGGCAGGCCAATGGCCGACATGACTGAATAACGCCCGCCCACCCAGTCCCAAAAGCCAAACGTGGTGCGAATGCCGAACTCGGCTGCGCCTTGCACGTTGGTGGTGAGCGCGGCAAAGCGCTGGGGCAGCAAAGCCTGGGCGTCCTCGCCCAGTTGCGCCTCAAACCAGCGCCGCGCCGAACGCGCGTTGGTCATGGTCTCGGCGGTGGTGAAGGTTTTGGAGGCAATCAAAAACAAGGTGTGGCGCGCGTCCAGGCCCTGGAGCACGGCGTCCAACTCATGGCCATCGACGTTGGAGACAAACACAAAGCGCTTGCCCGGCACTTTAAAAGCCTGCAGCGCCTGCGTGGCCATGTGCGGCCCCAGGTCTGAGCCGCCTATGCCAATGTTGACCACGGTGGTGATCTCGGGGTCGGCCCTGACCTGCTCGGCAAAGGCCAGCATGGCGTCCAGGGTGTGGTGCACCTGCTCCAGCTCTTGTTCCCAGGCTTGCCCGGCGCCGGTGCCGCGCGGCTGGCGCAGCAAAAAATGCATGACCTGGCGCTGCTCGGTGGTGTTGATGGCCTGGCCCGCAAACATGGCGTCGCGGTGGGCCAAGATCCCGCATTGCTCGGCCAGCTCGAACAGCAAAGTCTCGGTCTGGCGCGACAGCAGGTTTTTGGACAAGTCGGCCAAGAGGTGCGGCGCCCGTTGGCTGAAGTGCGCCGCCCGCTCGGGGTCTTGCGCAAAAGCCTGGCGCAGGTCAAAACCGCGGCCTTGGTCCTCAAAGTGCTGTTGCAGCGCGGTCCAGGCGGGCGTGCGGTCGCAGCGCACGCTGGCCCAAGAGGCAGGGGCTTTGCTCATGGCACGGCCTGCATGAGCTGCTCGAGTTTGATGGCATCCACCACAAACGCGCGTATGCCTTCGGCCAGCTTCTCGGTGGCCATGGCGTCTTCATTGAGCGCGTAGCGAAAGCCGGACTCGTTGTAATGAACGGGTGCCAAGTCCAGGTCGGCGGCGGCTGCCGCGTCCAGGGCAAGAGGCAGCGGCGCCTCGGTGGCGGCCAGTTGCGCCAGCAAGTCGGGGCTGATGGTCAGCAGGTCGCAGCCGGCCAGCGCCGTGATTTGCCCCACGTTGCGAAAGCTCGCACCCATCACCTCGGTAGCGATGCCGTGTTTTTTGTAGTGGTTGAAAATTTGCCGCACAGACTGCACGCCCGGGTCATGGGGACCCGCTTTATCGGCTTCCACCCACTGGCTGCCCGCCGACTTTTTGTACCAGTCGTAAATGCGGCCCACAAAGGGCGAGATGAGCTGCACACGCGCTTGGCCGCAGGCCACCGCCTGGCAAAAAGAAAACAGCAAGGTCAAGTTGGTGCGTATGCCGCGGGCTTGCAAGACCCTGGCCGCCTCAATGCCCTCCCAGGTGGCCGCTATTTTGATGAGCACGCGCTCGGGCGCCACGCCTTCGGCCCGGTACAGCGCCATCAGACGCTCGGCCCTAGCCACAGTGGCGGCCGTGTCAAAGCTCAGGCGGGCGTCGACTTCGGTGGACACGCGGCCGGGAATGAGGGCCAAAATTTCGCAGCCAAAGCGCACCAGCAGGCGGTCCATCACCTCGTCCAAAGGCGCGCTGCGGTGGGCCTGCACCACTTGATGGAGCAGGGGCTGGTAATCGGGCTTTTGAACGGCCTTGAGGATGAGCGAGGGGTTGGTGGTCGCATCCTGGGGCCTGAACTGGCTCAGTTGCTTGAAGTCGCCAGTGTCGGCCACCACCGTGGTGTATTGCTTGAGGGTGTCGAGTTGATTCATGTGGCCATTATCGGACTGGCAAGGGTATGCTCATAAGCTCATCCTGGGTCAGGCCTGTGGTCTGCCCGCCCTGCCCCTGCAGCCACCACACTGCACCCTTTGTCTGTTCAGCCATGCTAGACCGCATCAAAGCCTGCCTTTCCTCCCTGGCCCCTGCAGAGCAGCGCGTGGGCAAGCTGGTGCTCAGCGATGCGCGCAGCTTTGCGCAAATGCCCATCAGCGAGTTGGCCCACCTGGCCCATGTGAGCAAGCCCACCGTGGTGCGCTTTTGCCGCAGCATGGGCTACAACGGTTTGTCTGACTTCAAGCTCAAGCTGGCGGGCAGCGTGAGCGAAGGGGTGCCCTTTATCCACCGCAGCGTGGACACCGACGACAAGGTGGGCGATGTGGTGGTCAAGGTGATTGACAACACGGTCTCGGCCTTTCTCAAGTACCGCAACGACGCCAGCGTTTTTGCTGTGGGCCGGGCTGTGGAGGCCCTGCTCAAGGCCTGCCAAGAAGGCAAGCGCATTGAGTTCATCGGGGTGGGCAACAGCGGCATCGTGGCGCAAGATGCGCAGCACAAGTTCTTCAGGCTGGGGGTACACACCATCTCCTACAGCGACGGCCACATGCAGGTGATGAGCGCCTCGCTGCTGCGCGCAGGCGACTGTTTGGTGGTGATCTCCAATTCCGGCCGCACCCGTGACCTGATGGACGCCACCGACATTGCGCGCAAAAACGGCGCCACGGTGTTGGTCATCACGGCCAGTGGCTCGCCGCTGGCCTCATCGGGCGACATTCACCTGGCAGCCGACCACCCCGAGGGCTACGACCGTTACAGCCCCATGGTCTCGCGCCTGCTGCACTTGATGATTATTGACATTTTGGCCACCACCGTGGCCTTGCGCCTGAACGCTGAGCTGCTCCAGCCCATGCTGCAAGACATGAAAAACAAGCTGCGCAGCAAACGCTACGCCTGATCCAGTCCTGGGCTGATCAATGCCGAGGTTTGAACACCACCGGCCCGTACCAGGCCTGCACCTCGCTGGCGGTGTTGTCGGTGTCCGTCATCAAGGCGACGGCTTTGAGCGCCCCGGGTGGGGCACCGAACACGCGCTCATAGTCGGCGCGTATGTCGCGCTCATAGTCTTGCCAGCGGTTGACGCCGTCGGCGCCAGACTGGATCACCAGCTTGCGAATGCGGTCTGTGCGCCTGTTGTTCACCACCGTGCCCACAGGCAAATGGTTGGACCACACGTACATGAGGGTGGCGTAAGGCAATTCCTCACCGGTGAGCACGCGGGCCAGCTCGGAAAGCATGGCGTCTTTGGCTGAAAAAAGGCTGCGATCGCCGTCAAAAACCAGCACCAGCCGAACGGGCGAGTCTTCTTTGCCCGCTTGCTGCAGGTCGGCGTCGGCAATCAAGCCAGCGACCTTCCAGGAAAATTGAATTTGCCCCAGCGAGAGCGCAGGCAGACTTTGCGCCTGGCGCATGGCGCTGATCCCAGCCTGCGAGGACACCGCCATGGCCGGACGCCCCTGGCGCCACACGTACTGGTAGTGGTTGCGGCGCTTGCCCGGAAAGAGCTGGTGCTGCCAGGGGGCAGCTTGTGCGGTGGATGTGGCAGTTTGGCTGTCTGCCCCCGCTTGTGCCCACTGCTGGGCCACGGGGGAGGTGTCTGCTGAGGGCAAATGTGCGCAACCGGTCAACACCAAGGCCAAGACCAAGACCGCCAAGACCGGAAAATTCACCAATTTACACAAAGCTGAGGACGCCATGGGCCGGGAGTCTGACACAGCTCAGCTATTTTGAGCAGCCCAAAAACCCTCAAAAATCCATGGGCAACTGGCCAGCTGCGCTGGGCGGATGCTCAGGCGCCAAACAAATCAGACGCCCCCTCGGTCCGGTTCGAGGGCGCGGCCAGCCCCAAATGCCGGTAGGCCGCCAAGGTGGCGATGCGCCCGCGCGGGGTGCGCTGCAAATAGCCTTGTTGAATGAGGTAGGGCTCGATCACGTCTTCAATGGTGCCGGACTCCTCGCCAATGCTGGCGGCAATGTTGTCCAAGCCCACGGGGCCGCCGTCAAAGCGGTGGATCACCGCTTCCAGCAGCTTTCTGTCCATGATGTCAAAGCCCTGAGGGTCCACGTCCAGCATGGCGAGGGCCCGGTTGGCCATGTCCAAAGTAATGGTGCCGTCGCCCTTGACCTGGGCGTAATCGCGCACCCGGCGCAGCAGGCGGTTGGCAATGCGCGGCGTGCCGCGCGAGCGGCGGGCGATTTCCATGGCGCCTTCTTCCATGATGGGTGACTTCATCAGGCCGGCGCTGCGCCGCACAATGGTTTGCAGCTCTTGCGGCGTATAGAACTCCAAGCGGGCGACGATGCCAAAGCGGTCGCGCAGCGGGTTGGTCAGCATGCCGGCCCGGGTGGTTGCACCCACCAAGGTGAAGGGCTGCAGGTCGAGCTTGATGCTGCGGGCGGCCGGGCCTTCGCCGATCATGATGTCGATTTGGTAGTCCTCCAGCGCGGGGTAGAGGATTTCTTCGACCACCGGGGACAGCCGGTGAATCTCGTCAATGAAGAGCACATCGTTTTTTTCAAGGTTGGTCAGCAGCGCAGCCAAGTCCTTGGGCTTTTCAAGCACCGGACCGCTGGTTTGCCGCAGGTTCACGCCCAGCTCGTGGGCCACGATGTGGCTGAGCGTGGTCTTGCCCAGGCCGGGCGGGCCAAACAGCAGCACATGGTCCAGGGCCTCGCCCCGTTGGCGGGCCGCACCAATAAAAATTTCAAGCTGCTCGCGCGCCTTGGCCTGGCCCACGTACTCGTCCAGCAGCTTGGGGCGCAGGGCGCGCTCCAGCGCCTCTTCTTTGGGCGAGTCGGGCGCGGCCGACATGACGCGCTTGGGCGCAGGCGCAAAGTCGTCGGTTTGGATGCTCATGGCGGCAGCAGTTGAAGTATGTCGTTGAGCCCCAAGCGCGCATCCAGGAAAACCGCGTCGCTGACGCGCCTCCAGGGGTGCTTGCTGGCTTGGCGTTGCCGCCAATCCAAGCTCTTGGGTTGGTTGCAAAGGATGAAGCTGGGCTCTTTGGACCAGCGGCTGTTGTCAATCGCAAAGGGATTGGTGGTGTGGTGGCCGGCCGTGGACATGGGCAGGCCGATCACGATGGACGTTTTGTCATTGAAGGCCTGGGGCGAGAGCACCAGCATGGGGTGCCTGTGGCGCATCTCGTGGCCTGCCTGCGGGTTGAAATCGATCCAGATGATCTCTTGCCTGTCTGGAACCCAGGCACGGCTCACGGCCTGGCTCCGAATTCGGCCCCTTGCGGTGCATCTGCCATGGCCTCGCCGCCGTGCAGGGCGGGGTCGAAAGCCGCCAGCTTGTCTTGCAGGCTGGGCCGCTGTGGGGTGACCCGCAGCTCCAGGCAGCCTTTGGCCACCACAGTGGCCTGCAGCGGCGTGCCTGGCGCCACACCCAGACTCGCCATCAACTCGCGGCTCAGGCGTATGCCGTGGCTGTTGCCCCAGGCGGCGATGGTGAGTGAAGATCCGGTCATGAGCAAAGTATATCCGCAGGATATCCGTCCAGCAAGGCTTACTTGGCCAGCGCCTTGAGCGCCAGCTTGATGCCCTCGCTCACGCCCACGTCGGCCGGCAAGGCTTTCAAGGCGGCGGCGGCGTCTTTGTCGCTGTAGCCCAGCGCCACCAGGGCCTGCTCAATGTCGGCGTGTGCACCGGTGGCCAGTGTCACCGGCAGGCCCAGATCGGCCCCCAGCTTGCCCTTGAGCTCGAGCAGCAAGCGCTCGGCTGTTTTTTTGCCTATGCCAGGCACCTTGGTCAGGCGACCGGCTTCTTGGCTGCTGATGGCGCGCGCGAGATCGTCCACGCTCATGCCTGAGAGCACCGACAGCGCCGTGCGCGGGCCCACGCCAGAGATTTTGATGAGCTGCCTGAAGGCCGCGCGCTCGGCCGAGGTGCCAAAGCCGTACAAAATTTGCGCGTCTTCGCGCACCACAAAATGGGTCAACAAGCTGACCTTGTCGCCCAGCGGCGGCAGGTTGTAAAAAGTGCTCATGGGCACCAGCAGCTCGTAGCCGACGCCCTGGCAGTCCACCAGCAGCTCGGGTGGATTTTTCTCGGCCAACAGGCCAGTGATGCGTCCAATCATGGGCAAATCTTAGCAGTGCACCTTGAGCGCCGGCAGTCCAGAAATGAGCGCCCTCAGACACGACCCGCAGAAGGACAGACAATCGCCTTCCTTGGCGCGCAAAAGCGCCCGACCCCATCAGGACACACCGCTTGATTCTTCGCCACACCTTCACGCCCCACAACAACGCCCGCCTCACGCACCTGTGCGGCCCGACCGATGCGCACCTGCGCACCATAGAGGCGGCCTTGCAAGTGAGCATTGCCCACCGCTTTGAGCAGTTCAAGGTGGACGGCCCCAAAGCCCAGGCCCAGCAGGCCATGGAATTGCTGCAGGCGCTCTATGAAATGGCCAGCCGCCCCATTCCTGAAGAACAGGTGCAGCTGATGCTGGCGGGCGATGGCACGGCCAAGGGCGGCCACGGCGCCTCCAGCTTGGCCACCCGGCGGGCCGACTTGCAGGCGCGCACCACCAACCAAGGCCAGTACCTGCAGAACATTGCCGAGAACGACATCACCTTTGGCATTGGCCCGGCCGGCACGGGCAAAACCTACCTGGCGGTGGCCTGCGCGGTGGACGCGCTCGAGCGCAGCTCGGTGCAGCGCATCGTGCTCACCCGGCCGGCCGTAGAAGCTGGCGAGCGCCTGGGATTTTTGCCAGGCGACCTCAACCAAAAAGTGGACCCTTACCTGCGCCCGCTGTATGACGCGCTTTATGAGCTCATGGGCTTTGAGCGCGTGCAAAAAGCCTTTGAGCGCCAACAAATCGAGATTGCCCCCTTGGCTTTTATGCGCGGGCGCACGCTCAACCACGCTTTTGTGATCTTGGACGAGGCGCAAAACACCACGCCCGAGCAAATGAAAATGTTTTTGACCCGCATCGGCTTTGGCAGCAAGGCTGTGGTCACGGGCGATGTGAGCCAGGTTGATTTGCCCATTGAGCAAATGAGCGGCTTGGTGGATGCAGAGCGCGTGCTCAAGCGCGTCAAGGGCATTGCCATCACGCGCCTGACCAGCGCCGACGTGGTGCGTCACCCGCTGGTGGCGCGCATTGTGGACGCCTACGACAAGCAGCGTTCAAGCCCTGCAGAGGTGCTGGACAAAGTCGCCTCGCCCCGCCGAGGTGGCCGATGAGCGGGCTGGACTTGTCGCTGCAGTTTGGCGACTTCCCCGGCGTGGCGGCGCACAAAAAACTGCTGGGCCGCGCCAAAGTGGCGCGCTGGATCGCGCACGCCCTGCAAAGCCCGGCCGAGCTCACGGTGCGCGTGGTCGGCCTGGAGGAGGGCCAAGCCCTCAACCGCGATTACCGCCGCAAAGACTACGCCACCAATGTGCTGACCTTTGGCTACGCGCAAACGCCGGTGGTGGTGGCCGACCTGGTGCTGTGTGGCCCGGTGCTTGAGCGCGAAGCGGCCGAACAAGGCAAGCCCTTGCAAGACCATTACGCCCACCTGCTGGTGCACGCCACCTTGCATGCGCAGGGCTACGACCACGAGATAAACGAGCGCGACGCGCTCGAGATGGAAGCGCTGGAGGTGCTGCTCATGGCGTCGCTGGGCTTTCCCAACCCGTACTGAGCATCCGGGCTCAGTCGCCGTTCAAACCGGTGGCAAGGCCGACGCCAGGGCCGACGCAGGAATATGAATGGGGATGGTGACTGGTCCGTTGTTGACCAGGTGCACCTGCATGTCGGCGCCAAACCGGCCACTGGCTACAGACGGGTGCAGCAGCGCCGCCTGAGCCACCAAATAATCATAGAGCTCGCGCCCCAGCTCAGGCGGGGCGGCGCCAGTGAAGCTCGGGCGGTTGCCGCTTGACACATCGGCCGCCAGCGTGAACTGGCTGATGATGAGCAAGCCGCCGCACGAGCCCTGCCCGTCCAGGTCTTGCAGGCTGCGGTTCATTTTTCCGGCCTCATCGGCAAACACCCGCAGCTTGAGCACCTTGGCCAGCAGCTTGTCGGCCTGCGCACGGGTGTCGCCGTGCTCGGCGCACACCAGCATGAGCAAACCCGAGCCAATGGCGCCCACCACCTGGCCTTCCACCTCCACCCGCGCCTGACTGACCCGCTGCAACACCGCTTTCATGGCTTGGCCTTTTCAATTTGATCCACATGGTCGTCAATGTGCGCCTCCACATCGCTGGGCAAGAGCTCAATGGTGGCGCGCAGGCCGGGCACCTCGGCCATGAGGGCCTGCTCCACCTCGCCGCGCAAAGCGGCAGCGCGCCTGAGCGACCAGTCTGGCGGCATGTGCATGTGCATGTACAAAAAATTGCGCTGGCCCGAGCGCCTGGAGCTGAGGTGGTCAAAGCGAACGGTTGGCTGGGCAAACTTGGCCAAAGTCTGGTGAACCTGTGCCATGGCCTCGGGCTCTATGGCCTCGTCCATCAGGCCCTGGGACGAGCGCCACAGCAGCTTGAAGCCTTCGCGCAAGATGTTCAGCGCCATGGCGATGGCCACCACCGGGTCCAGCCACAGCCAGCCCGTCAACCAGACCGCCGCAATGCCCAGCACCACGCCCGCAGAGGTCCAGACATCAGTGATCAAGTGCCGGCCGTCGGCCTCCAGGGCAATGGAGCGGTGATGCCTCGCGGCGCGCAGCATCACCCAAGCCAGCCCGCCGTTGATGGCCGAGCTCACGACAGACAGGCCCAGGCCCCAGTCAAGGCGCTGCAGCGGCTGCGGTTCCCACAAATGGGGCCAGGCGGCCCACACAATGGCGGCAGCGGCCACCACAATGAGCGCGCCCTCAAATCCAGATGAAAAATACTCGGCCTTGTGATGCCCTTGGGGATGGGCTTGGTCAGCCGGCTTTTGCGCAATCGTCACCATCCACAGGCCAAACATGGCGCTGCTCAGGTTCACCAGCGACTCCATGGCGTCGGCCAGCAGGCCCACCGAGCCTGTGAGCCACCAAGCGCCGGTCTTGAGCGCCATGGTCAGCAGGGCGGCGGCCACAGAAGCCAGCAGCAAGCGCTGGGGCGTGAGCTTGTCCAGGGACAGGGCGACTGAAAGGGTCATGCCCTCATTGTGGTCGGGGGCAAGGCCTGTTCACAGCTGGTCAATGTCTAATGTGCCTCAGCCCAAAGTGACACGGGCAAATTTACGCTTGCCGACCTGCACCACATAAGTGCCCGCGTCCAGCTTGAGCCCTTTGTCGCTGACCACGCTGGAGTCCACCCGCACGCCGCCGCCGTCAATCAGGCGGCCCGCTTCGCTGGTCGAAGGCGCGAGACCCGCGCTTTTGAGCAAGGCCGTGAGGCCCATGGGCGCGCCGCTGAGGGATACCTCAGGAATTTCATCGGGCACGCCGCCTTTGCTGCGGTTGACAAAATCTTGCTCGGCCGCCTCGGCCGCCGCCTGGCTGTGAAAGCGCGCCGTGATTTCTTTGGCCAGCGCCACCTTGGCGTCTTTGGGGTTGCGGCCAGCCGCCACCTCTTGCTTGAGCGCCGCTATGGCCGGCATGGACTGGAAAGACAGCAGCGTGTACCAGCGCCACATCAGCTCGTCAGAAATCGACAGCACCTTGGCAAACATGGTGTTGGCGTCCTCGGAAATACCGATGTAGTTGTTTTTGCTCTTGGACATTTTGTCCACGCCGTCCAGGCCTTCGAGCAGCGGCATGGTCAAGATGCACTGAGGCTCTTGGCCGTACTCCTGCTGCAGGTGGCGGCCCATGAGCAGGTTGAATTTTTGGTCGGTGCCGCCCAACTCAAGGTCGGACTTGAGGGCCACGCTGTCGTAGCCCTGCATCAAGGGGTATAAAAACTCGTGGACCGAAATAGGGGTGCCGGCCTTGAAACGGTCATTGAAGTCGTTGCGCTCCATCATGCGGGCCACGGTGTACTTGGCCGCCAGCTCAATCATGCCCATGGCCCCCAGGGGCAGGCTCCACTCGCTGTTGTAGCGAACTTCGGTTCGCGCGGGGTCCAGCACCATGCTCGCTTGCTTGTAATAGGTGTCGGCGTTGGCCTTGATCTGCTCGGGCGTGAGCGGCGGGCGTGTGGTGTTGCGCCCGGACGGATCGCCAATCAAGCTGGTGAAGTCTCCAATCAAGAAAATCACCTGGTGCCCCAGGTCCTGCAATTGGCGCAGCTTGTTCAAGACCACGGTGTGGCCCAGGTGGATGTCGGGGGCGGTGGGGTCCAGCCCCAGCTTGATGCGCAGCGGCTGGGCGCTTTGCTCAGAGCGCTGCAATTTGCGAATCCAATCGGCCTGGGGAATGAGCTCTTCACAGCCCCGCAAGGTCACGGCAAGCGCCGCCTGGACCGCGTCTGACAAGGGGGCGGCGGATGGAAGGGGTTGATTCATAAGGGTTTTCAAGGTCGGGAAGGTATTGCCTGGCCTCAGCAGGGCCTTATAATTGACAGTTCTTTTTGTGAGGTTGACCTAACTTCTATTGTAAGGTCGTGGTTTTGCTTGGGGTTTCTTCCTCGACCAGGACCCTGAAGTCAGCCCCTCACGTCATTGACGACTTGCGCCATTGAAAGACCTGCGTTGAAGCCATACACCTTGTCATCGTCCGTAGACCTCGTGCTCAATTCACTGCGCCGCCACCCCAGGCGCGTGATGGCGGCACTGGCGACGGTGCTCTTGGGCACAGGCGTGACGGCGTTTGGCGTGGCCCCTTTGGCCCCCGATGCCGCCGACCTTCCCGTGGTGCAAGTGGTCGAGCAGGTGCAGCCCTTGCCCGTGCGCAGCCAGGCCGATGCCCTGCTGGACCACCGCTTTAGCCTGTACCGCACCGAAGTCACCCGCAGCAGCGACAGTGCCGACAGCCTGCTGCGCCGACTGAATTTGGCCGACCCCGCTGCCGCCGCCTTTTTGCGCCAAGACGCCCTGGTGCGCCAGCTTTTGTTGGGCCGTGCGGGCAGAACTGTGACCGCCGAAGCCAATGACGACCAGCAGTTGCTCAAGCTGTCCACGCGCTGGGCCACCGACGACGAGAACTTTTTCCAGCGCCTGGTGATAGAGCGCAAGGGCAAGGACTTTGCTTCCCGCGTGGAGAGCGCGCCTTACACCCGCTCTTCGCGCCTGGCCACTGGCCTGATCAAAAGTTCGCTGTTTGCCGCCACCGACGAGGCCGGCCTGCCTGACTCGATCGCCACCCAGATTGCTGAGATTTTCTCTGGCGACATCGACTTTCACCGCAGCCTGCGCAAGGGCGACCGCTTCAGCGTGCTCTATGAAACCCTGGAGGCCGACGGCGAAGCCTTGCGCCCAGGTCGCGTGCTGAGCACCGAGTTCATCAATGCAGGCAAGGCCTTGCAAGCCATGTGGTTCCGTGACGAAACCCAGCCACGCGGCCCCAAGGGCGAGGTGCGCGGCGCCTATTTCAGCCTGGACGGCAAGAGCCTGCGGCGCGCGTACCTCGCCTCGCCCATGGAATTTTCGCGCATGACCAGCGGCTTCAAAATGCGCCTGCATCCCATTCACAACACCTGGCGTGCCCACCTCGGCGTGGACTACGGCGCGCCCACAGGCACGCCTGTGCGCTCGGTGGGCGACGGTGTGGTGGATTTCGCCGGCAGCCAAAATGGTTTTGGCAACGTGGTGTTCATCAACCATGGCAAAGGCCACACCACGGTGTACGCCCACCTTTCCCGCATTTCGGTGAAAAAGGGCGAGCGCGTGAGCCAAAGCCAGCACATTGGTGCGGTTGGCTCCACGGGTTGGGCCACCGGCCCACACCTGCACTTTGAGTTCCGCATCGCTGGCGTGCACAAAGACCCCTTGACCATTGCCAAGCAAAGCGACAGCGTGCCCCTGTCCACAGCGGCCATGCCCGCTTTTCGCCAAATGGCAGGCATGATGCGCCAACAGCTGAATGCGGCTGGCGTGATGCAGCAAAGCCGCGCCGAATAACACTCGGTTGGCGCAGCGGTCGGATGCGGGCCCCGACTTGAATTCCCCTTCGCCTTCTACTGAGCTGTTCATTGGCCTCATGTCCGGCACCTCGCTGGATGGGGCCGACGGGGTGCTGGTCGACTTCAGCGCTTCGCCCCGCGTGTTGGCCTTCGCCAGCCGCGGCTTTAGCGCCGATTTTCGGCAAGAGCTCTTGGCCCTGAACACCCCCGGCCCCAACGAGCTCCACCGCGCAGCCCTGGCAGCCCACACGCTGGTGGCGGTGTATGCCGAGGTGGTGGCCGAGCTGCAAGCGCAGGCCCACAAGCTGGGCGCTGGGCCCATCAAGGCCCTGGGCGCGCACGGGCAAACCGTCAGGCACAGGCCGCAGGAATTTGGCGGCAGCGGCTACACCCTGCAATTGAACAACCCGGCGCTGCTGGCAGAACTCACAGGCCTGGACGTGGTGGCCGACTTTCGCACGGCCGATGTGGCCGCCGGTGGCCAGGGTGCGCCCTTGGTGCCCGCTTTTCATGCCGCCTTGTGGGCGCAAGCTCACCGCTCGGTGGCGGTGCTCAACATAGGCGGCATCAGCAACCTCACCTTGCTGCCGGCCCAGGGGCTGGTGCGGGGCTTTGACTGCGGCCCTGGCAACGCCTTGCTGGACCACTGGTGCCAGCTGCACACCGGCCAGCCTTTTGACCACGCAGGCGCATGGGCGGCTTCGGGGCGCATCCACCAAGGCTTGTTGCAGGCCTTGCTCGCCGAGCCTTTTTTCAGCCAACACCCCCCCAAAAGCACAGGGCGAGACTTGTTCAACCCGGCTTGGCTGCAGACCAAGTTGGCCGACTTCAAGGAACAGCTGCTCCCCGCCGATGTGCAGGCCAGCCTGACTGCCATGAGCGCGCAAGCCTGCGCCCGCGACCTGCTCACCCGGGCGCCTGACACCCACGACTTGCTGGTGTGTGGTGGCGGCGCACTCAACCGCACCCTGATGCAGCACCTGCAAGCAGCCCTGCCAGGCATCTGTGTGCGGCCCACGGACGATGCGGGCCTGCCGGTCATGCAGGTGGAAGCAGCAGCCTTTGCCTGGCTGGCCAAGGCCTGGTGTGACCGCCAGCCTGCGAGCTTGCCCGCCGTCACAGGGGCGCGTGGTGCACGCGTGCTGGGAGCGCTCTACCCCGCCAGCCAACCGACCCACAGTACACTGCCTTGAGCCATGCACGCCTGGCGCACCTTGGCGCCTGAAGCGGAAACAAAAAAGGACCCTGAAGGGTCCTTTTTGCTGACTGAGGCTCAACAGCTCAGGTCGAAAAGCTGGAGCCGCAGCCGCAGGTGCTGGTGGCGTTGGGGTTTTTGATCACGAACTGCGCGCCTTCGAGGTCGTCTTTGTAGTCGATCTCGGCACCCACCAGGTACTGGTAGCTCATGGCGTCTATGAGCAAGGACACACCGCCTTTGCTCAGGGTGGTGTCGTCTTCGTTGACGATTTCGTCAAAGGTAAAGCCGTACTGAAAGCCCGAGCAGCCGCCGCCTTGAACGAACACGCGCAGCTTGAGGTCGGGGTTGCCCTCTTCAGCGATCAGGTCTGCCACTTTGGCGGCAGCCGCATCGGTGAAGACAAAGGGGTCGGGCATGACGGGCATTTGTGCGGTGGAAATCTGTTCGGTTAGGGCGCTCATGGCGGGCTCCTCGGGTGAGCTGAAAATCTAAAGAGATCAATACTACAGTAATTTCATCAACCACAGGCCCTGAACGACTTCAAGGCCTTGAATGGCTCGCATGCAGGCAGAGCGCTCATCCACAAAAAAGCCGCCAGGGCTTTGCAACCAAGGCGGCTTGGGGTGCGGACAGACGCGCCAGCAAAGGCGCGCCAGCCACAGCGTTTAACGCTTGCTGAACTGCTTGCGGCGACGCGCAGAACGGAAACCGACCTTTTTACGCTCGACCTCGCGGGCATCGCGGGTCACAAAGCCAGCCTGGCTCAGGGCCGGCTTGAGGCTTGCGTCATAGTCGATCAGGGCGCGGGTAATACCGTGGCGCACTGCGCCGGCTTGGCCGGACTCGCCGCCACCGTGGACATTGACCATGATGTCGAAAGCTTCGACGTTCGCAGTCAACATCAAGGGCTGCTTGACGATCATGATCGAGGTCTCGCGGCCAAAATAGGCGGCGATGTCCTTGTCATTGACCGTGATCTTGCCGGTGCCTTTTTTCAGAAACACGCGGGCGACGCTTGATTTGCGACGGCCGGTGCCATTGTTCCATTCACCAATCATCTCGGCTCCTTAAATGTCCAACGCTTTGGGCTGTTGAGCCGAATGGGGATGCTCAGCACCACCATAGACCTTGAGCTTTTTGATCATGGCGTAGCCCAGCGGCCCTTTGGGCAGCATGCCCTTGACGGCCTTTTCCAAGGCGCGGCCAGGGTGCTTGGCTTGCATGTCGCGGAAGTTGGTGGCAGTGATGCCGCCGGGGTAACCGGAGTGACGGTAGTAGACCTTGTCCAGGGACTTGGTGCCGGTCACACGCAGCTGGGCTGCGTTGATGATGACAATGAAGTCACCGGTATCGACGTGAGGCGTGTAGATTGGCTTGTGTTTACCACGCAGACGGAGAGCCACTTCGCTGGCGACTCGACCGAGAACCTTGTTGGCTGCGTCAATCACAAACCACTCATGCACCACCTCAGCGGGTTTAGCGCTGAAAGTTTTCATGGGTGTGCTCTTGAGGGTTGAACGGCGGTTTCAAAACCTTGAAACCACCGAAACGAGACATCTACTCCACGGTCGGCGCTCCTCTGTTGGGAGCCTCTTAGGTGGTGTGCACAGGCTTTGCAGCCCATGTCTTCCGGCGGATGCCAAACGCTGAAGAACCAGAGAGTATACAAAAACTTCCACTTAAGGCAAGCACAAAACGTGTTTCAGGTCTGGCCAGCGGTTAGCATCACGGCCATGTTCAGTTACCGCCACGCCTTTCACGCCGGCAACCATGCGGATGTGCTCAAGCACACCACGCTGCTGGCCCTGATGACCTACCTCACGCAAAAAGACACGGCGCTCACCGTGATAGACACCCACGCCGGTGCAGGCCTGTACCGGCTGGACGGGGACTACAGCCAAACCAGCGGGGAAGCCGGGCAAGGCGTGTTGCGCCTGGCCGCGGCCCTGCACAAAGCCGGCGCCAGCGCCGTGGTGGCCCCGGCGCTGCAAGCCTACCTGGACCTGCTGGCCGGGCTCAACCCGGGCTTTGAGGAGGCGCACGATCCAGCCACACTCTCGGTTTACCCGGGCTCGCCTTACCTGGCCTCGCGCTTTATGGAAGGTCGCCACAAACTCAAGCTCTATGAGTTGCACCCCACCGACTTCAAGGCGCTGTCGGGCAACATGGCGCAGCTCGAACTCGGCCGTGCGGTGGCCTGCCAAATGCAAGACGGCTTTGAGGCGCTCAAGCCGCTGCTGCCGCCGCCCTCCCGACGGGCCCTGGTGGTGTGCGACCCCAGCTATGAAATGAAGAGCGACTACGCCCGCGTGACTGCCGTGATGACGGACGCGGTCAAGCGCTTTGCCACCGGCACCTACGCCGTGTGGTACCCGCTGATTCCCCGGCCTGAGGCCCACGACCTGCCTAAAAAGCTTAAAACTCTGGCCCAACGCGAAGGCCGCGGCTGGCTGGACGCCACGCTCACCGTCAAGTCCAGCAAGCTGCTCACCAATGAGCAAGGCGATGTGATCCGGCCTGGGCTGCCGGCCAGCGGCATGTTTGTGATCAACCCACCCTACACCTTGCGAGCCGAGCTCAAGGCGGCGCTGCCGCAAATGGTGGAGTGGCTGGGCCAGGACCGCAACGCCGGTTTCACGCTGACACACGGCAGCTGAGCCCCAAGCTGGGCGCCAGCTCAGCGGTCTTGCAGGCGGCGAATGATCTCGCCGACCCCGGCCGACTGGTTCATGGTGTAGAAATGCAGCGCGGGCGCGCCGGCCGACAAAAGCTGGTCGCACAGGTCGGTCACCACGTCCAGGCCAAAAGACTGGATGGAAGCCGTGTCGTCGCCAAAAGCTTGCAGCCGCAAACGGATCCAGCGCGGGATTTCTGCGCCGCAAGCGTCTGAAAAGCGCAGCAGCTGGCTGGACCCCAAGATGGGCATGATGCCGGGCACCACCGGCACGTCCGCGCCCAGCGCACAAGCATCGTCCACAAAGCGAAAATAAGCATCCGAGTTGAAAAAATACTGCGTGATGGCCGAGTTGGCTCCGGCCTTGACCTTCTGGGCAAAGGCCTGCAAATCAGACTCGGGCGACTTTGCTTGCGGATGCACCTCCGGGTAGGCCGCCACCTCAATGTGAAAGGCGTCGCCCATCTCGGCGCGCACAAAAGCCACCAAATCGCTGGCGTAATGGAACTCGCCGCCTGCGCCATAACCGCTGGGCAAGTCGCCACGCAAAGCCACCAAGCGCTTGACGCCCATGGCCTGGAGTTGCACCAGATGCTCGCGCACGCGGGCACGGGTGGCGCCTATGCACGACAAATGCGAGGCTGCCGGCACACCCTCGGCCTGGATCTCGGCCACGGCCGCAAATGTGCCCTCTTGGGTGGAGCCGCCGGCACCAAACGTGACCGAGCAAAACTCGGGCTCAAAGGCGTACAACTGCTGACGCACAGCGCGCAGTTTGGCCGCACCTTCGGGCGTTTTAGTGGGGAAAAATTCAAAACTCAGGGGCAGCAGCTTCATGGCGGTGCGTCTCTTTAGGCTTTAAAAATTAACTTTTACTTTTGCTTTTACTGTTGCTCTTGCGCTTGGCAGGACCGGGCTGGCCGTCATGCGAGGCCTGGCGCTCGTCCTCGTCGGGCAATGGCAGGCGCCGCTCTTGGCGTGGCTGGCGCTTGGGCGCCTGACGAGCTGGCGCCTCAACCAAGGGCGCCTCATCGTGCTCGGCGCTGAGCTTGCGGGCATGAATGAAAAACTCGCGGTTGCCGTCGCCGCCCTCAATGGGCGAGTCCAACCAGGCGAGCACTTCCAGGCCCAGCTCGGTGCAGCAGGCGCGCAAGCGTTCTTGCACCAACGTGAACAAGGCCTCGTCTTTGACAATGCCGCCCTTGCCCACTTGGCCGGGCTGCAGTTCAAACTGAGGCTTGACCAGCAGCAGCGCCTGGCCGCCCACCTTGAGCAGCCGCGCCATGGCAGGCAGCACCAAGGTCAGCGAAATAAACGACAAATCGGCCGTGAGCACGTCGAACAGGGCGTGATCCGGCTCGGCTTCACCCTCCAGGCTCACAAGCTCGTCATGATGGTCCCAAAACTCGTCCACGCTCAGTGAGCGGGCGTTGACGGCTTCGATGGCCACCACACGCGGGTTGTCCCGCAAGCTGGCGTGCAACTGGCCGTGACCCACATCAATGCCCACCACCCCAGCCGCGCCGTGCTGGAGCAGGCAATCGGTAAAGCCCCCCGTCGATTGCCCCAGGTCTAAGCAGCGGCTGTCAGCCACTTGAAGGCCGGTGGCTTTCAATGCGCCTTCGAGCTTGAGGCCGCCGCGAGAGGAGTACTTGGCTTCGGCCGTGTCAGTGAGCTGCAGTTCGGCAGACGTGGGCACCTCGTCACCATTTTTGGCGACTTTTTTCCAAGGCAAATCCCCCTCGCGCCAGAGCAGGCCGGAGGCAATCAGGCGCTGGGCCTGCGAGCGGGTGGCGGCGTGACCGCGTTCAACAAGGAGTAAGTCTGCGCGCATATGGAATTGTTTGACCCATTGAACCTAAACCCGGCAGTTGGCCGCTTGCTTGCGCTTGAAACACTTGATGAATCAAACACTTGCGCTCACGACGGCTTTCACCTCATGGGTGAAAGCGCTGCACGGCCGCAGGTCTGCCGCTTCAGGCCTCTGGCGTTGTTGCTCGCACCCCCCGGACAGGCAGTCCGGGGGGCACTCGCGCCTAGCCAGGGACCTGCTTCGTCAGCCCCTCGGCCGCGCCCAACTGCCGGATTTAGGTTGAAAAGGGCCAGGCGCAAGCAAGCGCTAGGCGCTGCTTGATGGCCTGGCCCGCCTCAGCGGGGAGACTTCAGCCCATCAATAGCGGTAAGCGTTGGCCTTGTAGGGGCCTTCGACCTTGACGCCAATGTAGGCGGCCTGCTCTGAGCTCAGCTCGGTCAGCACAGCGCCGACTTTCTTGAGGTGCAAACGGGCGACTTTTTCGTCCAGGTGCTTGGGCAAGACATAGACCTGGCCCACTTCGTAGTCGGCCTGCTTGGTGAACAGCTCGATTTGCGCGATGGTCTGGTTGGCAAAGCTAGACGACATCACAAAGCTGGGGTGGCCCGTGCCGCAGCCCAGGTTCACCAGCCGGCCTTTGGCCAACAAGATGATGCGCTTGCCGTCCGGGAAAATCACGTGGTCCACCTGGGGCTTGATCTCTTCCCACTCGCATTTTTCCAGCGCGACCACGTCAATTTCGTTGTCGAAGTGACCGATGTTGCAAACAATGGCCTGGTCCTTCATGGCGGCCATGTGGGCGTAGGTAATGACGTTTTTGTTGCCGGTGGCCGAGACAAAAATGTCAGCCTTGTCGGCCGCGTATTCCATGGTCACGACCTTGTAGCCTTCCATCGCGGCCTGCAGGGCGTTGATGGGGTCGATCTCGGTGACCCACACCTGGGCGCTGAGTGCACGCAGCGCCTGGGCCGAGCCCTTGCCCACGTCGCCGTAGCCGGCAACCACGGCCACTTTGCCAGCAATCATCACGTCGGTGGCGCGCTTGATGGCGTCCACCAAAGACTCGCGGCAGCCGTAGAGGTTGTCGAACTTGCTCTTGGTGACGGAATCGTTGACGTTGATGGCGCGGAAAGCCAGCGTGCCCTTGGCCGACATTTCATTCAGACGCAGCACGCCTGTGGTGGTTTCTTCGGTCACGCCGATGATGTTTTTCAGGCGGCGGCTGTACCAGGTGCCGTCTTTGGCCAGCTGCGCCTTGATGGCGTTGAACAGGCAGATTTCTTCTTCGCTGCCGGGGTTGTTCAGCACAGAGGCGTCGGTCTCGGCCTTGGTGCCCAGGTGCATCAGCAGCGTGGCATCACCGCCGTCGTCCAAGATCATGTTGGGGCCTTCTTCAGGCGTGCCTGTGGCGCCCGCAAACTCAAAAATGCGGTGGGTGTAATCCCAGTAGTCGTCCAGGCTCTCGCCTTTGTAGGCAAACACAGGCGTGCCCTTGACCACCAAGGCCGCAGCCGCGTGGTCTTGGGTGGAGTAAATATTGCAAGAGGCCCAGCGCACGTCAGCGCCCAAGGCTTGCAAGGTCTCGACCAGCACGGCGGTCTGAATGGTCATGTGCAAAGAGCCGGTGATGCGGGCGCCCTTGAGGGGTTGGGCCTTGGCAAACTCTTCGCGAATGGCCATCAGGCCAGGCATTTCGGTCTCGGCAATTTTGAGCTCTTTGCGGCCCCACTCAGCGAGTGACAGGTCGGCAATGGCGTAATCCTGGGTGTGCAGGGGTTTGAGGACGGCGTTCATCAGACTTTTCTCCAAATAAAAGAATAAGCAAGACCCACATGGGCCACCGCCAGGGGACGAAAACGCTTGGGCTGGGAGAGGGGACTCACCCGGCGCATCAAGCACTGGTCCAGTGCTGGCGGGTGAGCGTCGTTGCAAAAAAAGGGTTTCTGAGCCTAGACCACACAGACGGTGGGTTGCAACGCTCCTCAGGAACCGACGGCATTGTAGCCACTGCCGGCGGCCGCCGCTGAGGAGGGGCTTGTCGCCAGCTCAGAGCTTGAAGGGCACCACCAGCTGCTGCTGCTCGCCCAAGCCCTCAATGCCCAGGCGCATGACATCGCCCTTTTTGAGGTAAAAGGGCGGCTTGGCGCCCATGCCCACACCGGGAGGGGTGCCGGTGGTGATCACGTCGCCGGGCTCCAGGGTCATGAACTGGCTGACGTAGCTGATGATTTTGGCCACGCCAAAAATCATGGTGCGGGTGTTGCCCGCCTGCATGCGGCGGCCGTTGACCTCCAACCACATGTCCAGCTTTTGCGGGTTGGGCACCTCGTCGCGCGTGACCAACCAGGGGCCTATGGGGCCGAAGGTGTCGCAGCACTTGCCCTTGTCCCAGGTGCCGCCGCGCTCGATTTGGTATTCGCGCTCGCTCACGTCATTGACCACGCAGTAACCGGCCACATGGTCCAGCGCCGACTTTTGTGACACGTAGCGTGCGCGCGTGCCAATCACAATGCCCAACTCTGCCTCCCAGTCGGACTTGACCGAGCCTTTGGGCAGCATGACGGCGTCGTCAGGCCCTTGCATGCAGCTGGTGGCCTTCATGAAAATGATGGGCTCCTTGGGGATGGGCAGGCCCGCTTCGGCGGCGTGGTCGGCGTAGTTCAGGCCAATGGCCACAAACTTGCCGGTGCCGGTGACGGGGCAGCCCAGGCGGGGCTTGCCGCGCACCAAGGGCAAGGTGTCGGTCTTGATTTTGCGCAGCTTGGCCAGCGCCGCGTCGCTGAGCTGGCCGGGGCCAATGTCGGCGACCACGCCGCTCAAATCGCGCAGCTTGCCTGCGGCATCCATCAAGCCGGGCTTTTCTTTGCCAGGCTTTCCATAACGAACGAGTTTCATCTCCAGAACCTTTCTAGTGGGGGAAAACGGGGGGCATCAGCCCAGCATCAGCCCAGCATCAAAGCCAAACTCTGGCCCAGGTGCTCTGAGGGCAGGCGCTTAAAACCTGAGCGGGCATAGCGCTGCAAGCGGCCGAGCACAAAAGCCTGCAGCAAGGAGGCGCGCACCGCAGGGTCTATGGCCTGGGGGCCAGCGGCGGCAGGCAGCTCGCGCAGGGATTGGCGAAATGCGGCTTCGAGCTTGTCAAAGAAAAAGTTCATGCGCTCTTGCAGGCGCTCGTGCTCAAAAACCAAGGCGTCACCCACCATCACGCGGGTCATGCCGGGGTTTTTCTCGGCGAATTGCAAGAGCAAATGCACCAAACCCTGCACGCGAGCGAGGGGGTCGCTCTCGCGCTCTTGGACTTGGTTGACCAGCGAAAACACAGCCTGCTCGATGAAGTCGATCAAGCCCTCGAACATCTGCGCCTTGCTGGCAAAGTGGCGGTAGAGCGCGGCCTCGCTGACTTCGAGCCTGGCGGCCAAGGCGGCGGTGGTGATGCGCTCGGCGCCGGGCTGCTCGAGCATGCGCGCCAGCGTCTGCAAAATTTGCATGCGCCGCTCGCCCGGCTTGGGCCGCTTGCGCGGCTCAGGGTCGGCCGGGGTGTGGGCGCTCAGCGCAGGGTCCAACTCAGGCATGGATGTCAGGGTGAGCGCCAGGCAAGAACGCGTGCAAGGGTCCAGGCTCAGTGCGAATGAATCATGGTGCCGTAGGCCTGGTCGGTCAGGATCTCCAGCAGCATGGCGTGGGGCACGCGGCCGTCGACCACATGCACGGCTTTGACGCCGCTCTTGGCCGCGTCAATCGCACCAGCCAACTTGGGCAGCATGCCCCCGCTGATGGTGCCGTCGGCCACGAGTTCATCAATTTGGTGGGGGGTCAAGTCGGTGATCAGCTCGCCGGCCTTGTTCAACACGCCCTTGATGTTGGTGAGCATGACCAGCTTTTCAGCCTGCAACACGGTGGCCAGCTTGGCAGCGACCACGTCAGCATTGATGTTGTAGCTCTCGTTGTTCTCACCAAAGCCGATGGGGCTGATCACGGGAATGAATTGGTCGTCTTGCAGGGCGCGCACCACAGACGGGTCTATCTGAACAATCTCCCCGACCTGGCCGACATCGTGCTCCACGCTGGGGTCCAGGGTGTCCAGCAGCCTGAGCTTGCGCGCGCGGATCATGCCGCCGTCGCGGCCCGTCAGGCCCACGGCCTTGCCGCCGGCCTGGTTGATCAGGCCCACGATGTCTTGCTGCACCTCACCACCGAGCACCCACTCGACCACTTCCATGGTCTCGGCATCGGTCACCCGCATGCCTTGGACAAACTCGCCTTTTTTGCCCAGGCGCTTGAGCGCGGTTTCAATTTGCGGCCCGCCCCCGTGCACCACCACCGGGTTCATGCCCACCAGTTTGAGCAGCACCACGTCTTCGGCAAAGTCGGCCTGCAAAGCGGGGTCCGTCATGGCGTTGCCGCCGTACTTGATGACCAGGGTCTTGCCGTGAAAGCGGCGAATGTAGGGCAGCGCTTGGGCCAGAATTTCGGCTTTGTCGCGCGCGGCAATGTGGGAGAGGTCGGGGGCGTCAGGGCTCATGAAGAAAAAATCAGCAAAAGGACAAAAAGACCAAGCGCCTGATTGTGCAGCACCAACCCGGCGCCCCGCGACTTCAGGCCTGGATGGCGAATTCCTCTTTGCTTCGACCTTGCGCGACCAAGGCCGCCAGCCAGCGGGGCATGAGGCCGCGGCCGGTCCAGGTTTCGCCGTTGGGGCCGCGGAACTTGGGCGTGACGATGGAGCCTTTGGCGGCCGAGCGTTTGGCCTTGACGGCCGGGCTGACGACGGTCTTGGCGCGGCGAGAGGGCTTGGTCTTGGCCGCTTTGCGCTTGCCCGTGCCCAGGTCTTTGACGGTGATGCCAAAGGCCTGCATCTTGGCCAAAATGTCTTGCACTGTGGCATCGAACTCACGGGAGCGGATGTCGGAGGCTTGCTTTTGCAACTTTTCAATTTGCTGCTGAATATCAATCAAATTACCCATGAAAGCTCCTTAAGGCAATGAAGAAATAGATTTATTAGGACTTGGCAGACCAATGATAAAGGCATTTTTGACCAAGGCAAATATTATTTACGCCCTACCCACTGCCCGAACTCAAAAAATCAGCCTCATGAAAAGTACTCAGCCTGATGAAAGGGCAAGCCAGCCGCATCTTTGGCAGACAAGCGCGGCGCGACAATGACAGGCCAATCAATACCCAGCTGTGGGTCGTTCCAGGCCACACAGCGTTCATGCTCGGGTGCGTAGTAATCGGTGGTTTTATAAAGAAAGTCGGCCGACTCGCTGAGCACCATAAACCCATGGGCAAACCCGGGTGGAATCCAGAGTTGGCGGTGCTCGTCTTCTGACAACTCCATACCCACCCAACGGCCAAAGGTGGCGGCACTGCGCCTGAGGTCCACCGCCACGTCAAACACCCGCCCGCGCACCACGCGAACCAACTTACCCTGGGGCTGCTCAATTTGATAATGCAGCCCGCGCAGCACCCCTTGGCTGCTGCGGCTGTGGTTGTCTTGTACAAACTCTAAATTCAGGCCAGAGGCTTCTTGAAAAGCGCGCTGGTTGAAGCTCTCAAAGAAAAATCCCCGGGCATCGCCAAACACCCGCGGCTCTATGAGCAGCACCTCGGGAATGGCTGTGGGCGTGACTTTCATGCTCAAAACACCCGGTTTTCAAGAATTTGCTTGAGGTAACGGCCATAGCCGTTTTTGAGCATGGGTTGGGCCAATTGTTCAAGTTGCTCGGCCGTGATGTACTGCTTGCGAAAGGCAATTTCCTCGGGACAAGCGATCTTCAAGCCCTGCCGGTGCTCAATGGTGGCAATGAACTGCCCGGCCTCCATCAAAGACTCGTGCGTGCCCGTGTCCAACCAAGCCATGCCCCGGCCCATGAGTTCCACCGTCAACTCGCCACGCTCCAGGTAGATTCGATTGACATCGGTGATTTCCAACTCACCCCGGGCCGAGGGTTTGATGTCGGCGGCAATGTCCAGCACCTGTTGGTCGTAAAAATAAAGCCCGGTGACCGCGTAATTGGATTTGGGCGCCGCAGGTTTTTCCTCAATGCTGACTGCACGGCGCTGCGCGTCAAACTCCACCACGCCATAACGCTCGGGGTCATTCACATGGTAGGCAAACACCGTGGCGCCGCTGCTGCGCGCATGGCTGGCGCGCAACTGCGATTCGAGATCATGGCCGTAGAAAATGTTGTCGCCCAGTATTAAAGCCGAGGGCGAATCGCCCACAAAATGCCGGCCAATGACAAAAGCTTGGGCCAAACCATCGGGGCTGGGCTGCACCGCATAACTCAGGGCCAAACCCCATTGGCTGCCGTCGCCAAGCAACTCTTGAAAGCGGGGCGTTTCTTGCGGGGTAGAGATGATCAATATCTCTCTGATACCCGCCAGCATCAGCGTGGTCAGCGGGTAGTAAATCATGGGCTTGTCGTAGACCGGCAGCAATTGCTTGGAGACCGCCATGGTGACCGGGTACAAACGCGTACCCGAGCCGCCTGCCAAGATGATGCCTTTGCGTGAGGTGCTCATATATTTTTAATCAGAGTATTTCTTGGAGCATGCGGTCCACGCCTTGTTGCCAAGGCGGCAGGCGAAGCCCAAAGGCCGTTTGCAAACGGGTGGTATCAAGGCGTGAATTCAAAGGCCTGCGGGCCGCCGTCTGGAAGACACTGCTGGCCACAGCACGCACTTCGCGCACCTTGAAAGGCAACTCGGGTTTGATCAAGCGGGCCTGCATCAACACATGCTCGGCGTAGCCATGCCAAGAGGTTTCGCCGGCGGCACTCAAGTGATACAAGCCCGCCAGCTCGGGGCGGCGCAGCGCTTCGGGCCAGGCCAGTGCCGTGAGGTCGGCCAGCAGTTCAGCGCCCGTGGGCGCGCCCACCTGGTCGTCAATCACGGTGAGCAACTCGCGCTCTTGGGCTAGGCGCAGCATGGTTTTGGCAAAGTTGCCGCCGCGCGCGGCGTAGACCCAACTGGTGCGCCAAATCAGGTGGCGGCTGCAGGCACTGGCCACGGCCTGCTCGCCCTCCAGCTTGGTTTGGCCGTAGACACTGAGGGGGGCGCAGCTGTCGGCCTCCAGCCAGGGGCGGGTGCCGCTGCCGTCAAAGACGTAATCGGTGCTGAAGTGCACCATCCAGGCGCCCAGGCTTTGAGCCTCGCGGGCCAGCACGCCGGGCGCGGTGGCGTTGATCAGGCGGGCCAGCTCGGGCTCGCTTTCAGCCTTGTCGACGGCCGTGTGCGCTGCGGCATTGACGATGAGCTGCGGCTGCACGAGGCGAACAGTCTGCGCCAAGCCTTCGGGCCGGGTGAAATCGCCACACAAGTCTGTGCTGTCGTGGTCCAGCGCCACCACCTCACCCAGGCCCGCCAAGCTGCGCTGGAGCTCCCAGCCGACCTGGCCGCCCTTGCCGAACAACAAAATCTTCACGCCGCCTGCCCGTACTGCGCCTGCACCCACTCGCGGTAAGCGCCGCTTTGCACGCGCGCGACCCAGCCCGGGTGGTCCAGGTACCAGCTCACGGTCTGGCGGATGCCGGTGTCAAAGGTTTCGGCGGGTTTCCAACCCAGCTCGCCGTGCAGCTTGCGCGCATCGATGGCGTAGCGGCGGTCGTGGCCTGGCCGGTCTGTGACGTGGGTGATCTGGCCCCGGTAGCTCAGGCCGCCTGCGCGCGGCTGCATCTCGTCGAGCAGGTCACACACGGTGTGCACGATCTCGATGTTGGCTTTTTCATTCCAGCCGCCCACGTTGTAGACCTCGCCCAAGCGGCCGGCCTGCAGCACACGGCGGATGGCGCTGCAATGGTCTTTGACGTAGAGCCAATCGCGGATTTGCATGCCGTCGCCATACACCGGAAGCAGCTTGCCCGCCAAGGCGTTGACGATCATCAGGGGGATGAGTTTTTCAGGGAAGTGAAATGGCCCGTAGTTGTTGCTGCAGTTGGTGGTGAGCACCGGCAGGCCGTAGGTGTGGTGGTAGGCCCGCACCAGGTGGTCGCTGGCCGCCTTGCTGGCGCTGTAGGGGCTGTTGGGCTGGTAGCGGTGGCTCTCCGTGAAGGCGGCCTCCCCAGGCCCCAGTGAGCCGTAGACCTCGTCAGTGGAGACATGCAAAAACCTGAAAGCCTGCTGCGCGCCACTGGCCAGCCCGCCCCAATAGGCCCGCACCGCTTCCAGCAGTTTGAAAGTGCCCATGACATTGGTTTGAACAAAGGCCTCAGGCCCAGAGATGGACCGGTCCACATGTGACTCGGCCGCAAAGTTCAGCACCGCACGGGGCTGGTGCTCGGCCAGCAAGCGCGTGACGAGTTCGGCATCGGCCATGTCACCATGGACAAACACATGGCGGCTGTCGCCGGACAGGCTGGCCAGGGTTTCCAAGTTGCCTGCGTAGGTCAATTTATCGAGGTTGACGACCGACTCCGCTTGCGGCTCGGCCAGCCAGTCCAAGACAAAGTTACCGCCTATGAAGCCGGCACCGCCGGTCACCAAAATTGTCATGGCCTGATTTCAAAAAGACAAGGGCTTGGCCAGCAGGCGACCAAGGTGAATCTCGCTCATTCTAAAGAGTCGCAGCGCCTTGGCTTTCAAGTGGACCGGCCATCACCTTCATTCGCACAGATCAGAAAAAACCCGCCAGCGGGCGGGTTGTCAAGGGGTGGAGTTCAGAACTCAGGCCGTGTGGGCTTGGCTCAAACACTGTCCGAGTTGGCTGAAGTACTGATCAGCCATAGGCGTGGGCTGGACGTACTTGATGCGGTTGTCTGCCTCGTCAGCCAGCAGCGAGATCATGCCTTTTTTGCGCAAGGACTTGAGTCGGCGGTGGGCCGTGGTGGACGACACGTCGGTGGACATGCCCATGGCTTGCAACACCGTGATTTGCTTGCCGCTGTGCCAAACCGTGGCAAACAAATTGAACAAGCGCTCCTCGACGGGGTCCAGCACCGGAAAGTCGGGCAAGGCGCGCAGGCCCTGAACCAAGTCTAAGAAGCGAAGATAGGTTAAAGAATGTGAACTTTGTGTGGACATGGCCAAATGTGAATCCCTGAGCAAAATCTTGTTATGGCGAAGACGAATCTTAGAAGATGTGATTATAGTAATTTATTGTCAGGAATAGTTTGGGAAATTTGCTTATCCGTAATTATAGATATTACGCTCATTTTATTGATTAAAATGGTTTTTCATATTACTAAATATTCTTATTTATTGAACGCTCAAGCTGCAATCCCAAAAGCAGATGGGGCCGCAGACAAGCCAGGCCAGGTCCGCGGGCTTGTTCTTCAAGGCTGGCGCTGCCCCCAAACCCAGGGCGACAAGCCTTCCCAGCGCTGACAGGCTGGAGTAGGCAACGCGCGGGGGCCTGCGCAGGCGAGAATGCTCAAGCCCGTGCCTAAAGCCCGGTATGACGCATGCCCGTCATGGGCCAAGCCATGGCGCAAAGTTCAAGCCATTGGCCGCGTCAAGCACTTCGTCAGGCCCAGGCACCCCATCAAGCTCAATCAAACTCCCGGGTCACACCCAGCGTCCAGATCGGCCCTCTGGGCCCGCTGGTACCGCTGATGGCTTGGGCCCGGCTGCCGTCCAGCGACCAGCCCTTGACCGGGGTCCAGCGCAGGCCCGCCCGTGCGAAATGCATGCCGTCTACCCGGTAACGCTCTGCCATGCCTTGCCAGTCGGCCATGAACCGCCAATCTAGCGACACGCCGCCCAAGGTGTCGTCGGGACCGCGTTGACGCAGCAGTCGCCCCAGGTTGAGGTGCAAGCGCACATCTTGAACCGCCTCCCAGGTGACCAAATCCATCGCCACGCTGCCTTGGTAATCTTGCGCGCTGCGGCCCTGCCAGAGGGGCGCCAGCGACAAGCCCACGGCCACGCCGGGTTGCAGTTCATGCGCCCACTTGACTTGCACACCCCAGGCATGGGCCGTGGCGCGGTCATTTCGCAGCCGCTCCGTGCCCAGGCTCAATTCCACCTCACCGACCCTGCAGCCTGCGCCCGCACGCAGGGTGCGGACAGCCTCGGGGCCGGCAGCCCACCAGCCCTCTAGCTTGCAGTTGCCGGCATCGAGCATGGCCGCGTCATCCACGGCATGGTGACCGCCTGCGGCCATGACGCCAAGGGGCAGCGCCAACAGAAAGAAGGAAATGCGTTGAATTGATTTTTGGAGTGTCATTTTTTGTGATCAAGGTTAAATAATTCTAGTCAAAAGAACCCATTGACGAGCCAATGCGCTAAAGACCTCATCCGTTTAAGCAGCGCCAAGACCAAGCGCTGTGCTCGACTGAAATGGCGCCCAAAATCTCTTGCAAAATAGGCCTTTTCCTGACCCCTTTTTTACCCAGGACACCGCCATGCAAGCCACTGCGTCCGACGCTGCAGCCTCCCCACCGGTGCGCGGCGCTTGCCCGCACGACTGCCCGGACACCTGCGCGCTGCTCACCACCGTCGAAGGTGGCGTGGCCGTTCGCGTGCAAGGCAACCCCTTGCATGCGCACACCGCCGGCACCTTGTGCACCAAGGTCTCGCGCTACGCCGAGCGCAGCCACCACCCCGATCGCGTGCTCACGCCGCTCAAACGCAGCGGCCCCAAAGGCAGCGGCCAGTTCACCCCCGTCAGCTGGGACCAGGCGCTGGACGACATTGCCGCCCGCCTGCGCGCCCTGCCCGATCCGCAAGCCGTGTTGCCCTACAGCTACGCCGGCACCATGGGCCTGGTGCAAGGCGAGGCCATGGCTGGGCGCTTTTTCAACCGGCTGGGCGCCTCGCAGCTGGACCGCACCATCTGCGCCTCCGCCGGTGGCGAGGGCTTGACGCAAACCCTGGGCGGCAAGGTGGGCATGAAGGTCGAGCACTTTGCCGACAGCCAACTCATCTTGATTTGGGGCAGCAACTCGATTGGCAGCAATTTGCATTTTTGGCGCCACGCGCAAGAGGCCAAGCGGCGCGGTGCCCAATTGGTGTGCATAGACCCCAGACGGAGTGAGACCGCCGACAAATGCCACACCCACCTGCAGCTCATGCCCGGCACCGACGCCGCACTGGCGCTGGCGCTGATGCACGAGCTCATCACGCACGACTGGCTGGACCACGACTACATTGCGCGCTACACCTTGGGCTGGGAAGGTTTGCGTGCGCGCGCCCTCGAATGGCCGCCCGAGCGGGCGGCCCAAGTCTGCGGCCTGCCAGTGGCGCAAATCACGCAACTGGCGCGCGACTACGGGCAAACCAAACCCGCAGCCATTCGCCTGAACTACGGCATGCAGCGCGTACACGGCGGCGGCAATGCCACCCGCGCGGTGGCCTGCCTGCCCGCGCTGGTGGGCGCGTGGCGCCACCGCGCAGGCGGGCTCTTGATGTCCAGCTCGGGCATGTTCCCGGTGCAGTCTGCCGCGCTGCAGCGGCCAGAGCTCAGGCGCGGGCCCAGCCGCACCATCAACATGAGCACCATAGGCCGCGACCTGCTGCAGCCCGCCAGCGCCAAATGGGGGCCGCGCATTGAGGCCCTCATCGTCTACAACAGCAACCCCGTGGCCGTGGCGCCAGAGTCGGGCCAAGTGGTGCGCGGCTTCCAGCGTGAAGACCTTTTTACCGTGGTGCTGGAGCATTTTTTAACCGACACCGCCGACCACGCCGACTATGTGCTGCCCGCCACCACGCAGCTCGAGCACTGGGACATCCACAGCAGCTACGGCCACACCGACGTGCTGCTCAACCGCCCAGCCATTGCCCCCGTGGGCCAGGCCCGCAGCAACACCGATGTGTTCCGCCAGTTGGCCGCACGCATGGGCTTTGACGAACCCTGCTTTGCCGATGACGACGAGGCCTTGTGCCGCACGGCCTTTGGCGCGCACGTGGACTTCAAGGCGCTGCTGGAGCATGGCTTTGCCAGCCTGAAGGTGCCCGAGGCGCCCTATGCCGAGGGCGGCTTTCCCACGCCCAGCGGCCGCTGCGAATTTTTCAGCCAGCGCTTGGCCGACCAAGGCCTGGACGGCCTGCCCCACCATGTGCCCAACCGAGAGGCGGCGGGCAGCTCGGCGCGCTACCCGCTGGCCATGATCTCGCCGCCTGCGCGCAACTTTCTGAACTCCACTTTTGTGAATGTCAAAAGCCTGCGCGACATTGAGACCGAGCCCCTGCTTGAAATCCATGCGGACGATGCCCAAGCGCGCGGCATTCAGGACGGGGCGCTGGTGCGCATCTTCAACGACAGAGGCAGCTACCACTGCCGCGCCCAGGTCAGCACACGCGCCCGGGCGGGCTTGGTGGTGGGCCTGGGCATTTGGTGGCGCAAGATGGGCATCCAACGCACCAACGTGAACGAGCTGACCAGCCAGCACCTGAGCGATTTGGGCCGCGCGCCCGTGTTTTACGACTGCGCGGTGCAGGTGGAAAACGCCGCTGAGCTGCAAGAGGCCGCAGTGGTGCGCCCTTGAAAGCCTGGCTGGCGGCGCTGGCCTGCTTGAGCTTGAGCGGCTGCGCCAGCGTGGGCTACTACTGGCAGGCCGTCCACGGGCACCTGAGCCTGATGCAAGCGAGTCGACCCATAGGGTCTTGGCTGCAAGACGAGACCACGCCCGAGCGGCTCAAAGCGCGGCTGGCGCTGGCCGCCCGCATGCGCGCCTTTGCCACCCAAGAGCTGGGTTTGCCCGACAACCGCAGCTACCAGAGCTATGCCGATCTGCAGCGCCCGGCCGCCGTGTGGAACGTGGTGGCTGCGCCCGAGTTGTCGCTGCGGCCCCACCGCTGGTGCTTTCCGGTGGCCGGCTGCGTCAGCTACAAAGGTTTTTTCAGCGAAACCCTGGCCCAGCAAGAGGCCCAAGCCTTAAGAGTACAAGGCTTAGAAGCCGTGGTGCAGCCCGTCCCGGCCTACTCCACCTTGGGCTGGCTGAACTGGGCCGGCGGCGATCCGCTGCTCAGCAGCTTCATTGGCCTGCCCGAGGGCGAGCTGGCGCGCCTGATTTTTCACGAGCTGGCGCACCAGGTGGTGTACGTGGCCGGGGACACCACCTTCAATGAATCTTTTGCCACCGCCGTGGAGCGCCTGGGCGGCGCGCGCTGGCTGGCCCAGTCCACGGGCGAGGTGCGCGCGCAGTTTGCCGCTTACGACGGGCGGCGCCAGCAGTTTCGCCAGCTCACCCAGGCGCTGCGGCGCGAGTTGGCTCAGGTGTATGGCGAAGCGGCCGCAGAACCCGCCCAGGCACCTAGGCTACTGAGCGAAACCGAACGCCAGCGCTTGCTCGGCCTCAAGCAAGCGGCCATGGCGCGCTTCAAAGCGCGCTATGCCGAGCTCAAAACCAGCTGGGGGGGTTATGCGGGCTACGACGCCTGGGTGGCGCGCAGCAACAACGCCGCGCTGGCCGGGCTGGCCGAGTACGAAGACTTGACGCCCGCCTTTGAGGCCCTGTTCAAACGCGCTGGCAGCTGGGCGCTTTTTTACGACGAGGTGCGGCACCTCGCGCAGCTGCCCCAGCCCGAACGCCTGGCCCTGCTCAATGGCTTGGTGGGCCAGGGGGCACCCAGCGGCATGGCGGCCCTGCCTTGATGGCAAGGGTCAGCTGTGCCAGTGGCGGCACAATCTGAACCACTGTACTTTCACTTCGACCTTGCAGACTCTTGAAGTTTGCCTCTTGCCATGGCACAGATCCTCATTGAACGCGAACACCAACTCGGCCTGGAGCAGGCCCGCCGCACCGCCGCCCAGTGGGTGCAAGACGCCGAACACAAATTCGACATGCGCTGCGACTACCAGCCGGGCGAAGAAGCTGACGAGGTGAGCTTTTCACGCTCTGGCCTGTCGGGCACGCTGGCGGTCAGCGGCAGCACCTTTCGCCTGCAGGCGCAGCTTGGTTTTTTGCTCAGCGCCTTCAAAGACCGCATTGAAGCCGAGGTTCAGAAGAACCTGGACGAGCTGATTGCCACACACGCCAAGGCTTGAGCCCATGAACACCGCTGTTGCACACGGCCCCTTGCAGGGGCTCAAGGTTATCGAAATGGGCCAGCTGATTGCCGGCCCCTTTGCCGCCAAGACCCTGTCCGACTTTGGCGCCGAGGTGGTCAAGATCGAGCCGCCAGGCGCGGGAGATCCGCTGCGCCAATGGCGCTTGGTCAAAGACGGCACCTCGGTATGGTGGCAGGTGCAGTCGCGCAACAAGCGTTCGGTGGCGCTGGATTTGCGCAAGCCTGAAGGCCAGGACATTGTGCGCCGGCTGGTGGCAGAGGCCGACGTGCTGATTGAGAACTTTAGACCCGGCGCCATGGAAGGCTGGGGCCTGGGCCCCGAGGTGCTGCAAGCACTCAACCCCCGGCTCATCATGCTGCGCGTGAGCGGCTACGGCCAGACCGGCCCCTACCGCGACCGGCCCGGCTTTGGCGTGGTCGGTGAGGCCATGAGCGGTCTGCGCCACCTCACCGGCGAGCCTGGCCGTGTGCCTGTGCGTGTGGGCGTGAGCATAGGCGACACGCTGGCCGCGCTCCATGGCGTGATTGGCATTTTGATGGCGCTGCACCACCGCCACCGAAGCGGCCAGGGCCAGGTGATTGACGTGGCCTTGTATGAAGCCGTGTTCAATTGCATGGAAAGCCTGCTGCCCGAGTACAGCGCCTTTGGCGCGGTGCGCGGCCCGGCCGGCAGTGCCCTGCCCGGCATTGCGCCCACCAATGCCTACGTCTGCCAGGACGGCGGCTATGCGCTGGTGGCGGGCAATGGCGACAGCATCTTCAAGCGCCTGATGCAGTGCATAGGCCGGCAGGACCTGGCCAGCGACCCGGAGCTGGCCAGCAACGCCGGCCGCGTCAAGCGCGTGCAAGAGTTGGATGCGGCCATTGGCGCTTGGACTGCCGAGCACACGGTGGACGAAGTGCTGGCGGCCCTGGCTAGCGCCGAAGTGCCTTCAGGAAAAATTTACACCGTGGCCGACATTGCGGCCGACGCCCACTATGCCGCGCGCGGCATGCTGGAACAAGTCACGCTGGACGACGGCAGCGCACTGACCGTGCCCGGCTTTGTGCCCAAGCTCTCGCTCACGCCGGGCGGCCACCACCGCAACGCGCCCGCGCTGGGCCAAGACACCGACGCGGTACTGCGCGAAGTGGGCCTGAGCGAGGTCCAAATTGCCGAGCTGCGCGCCCGGGGCGTGGTGGCCTGAAGTAAAAAGCGCTCAGCCGCGGTCGGACGCGCTTAGTCCAGCGAGCCAATGAGCTCGATGTACTGGCGCATGGCCTCGTCCTGAGCGCAGCCCTTGAGGCCATTCCACGCGTCCCACTTGGCGCGGGCCACGATGTCCGAAAAACCGGGCCGCGCTTGCGTGTTGTCACCATCGCTGCCTTGCTTGTAAAGCGCATACAGCTTGAGCAGCGTGGCGTTGTCGGGCCGCTCGGTGAGTTGTTGGGAATCGGTGCGGGCCTGCTCGAAGGCGGCTTGGAGCTCTGATGAAATGGTCATGGCACCATGCTAGCGCAGGCCGACCCCTCAGCCTCACAGTCAAGCACACAGCTGGTGGGGATTCAACACAAATTCCAAAGGCAATGCCGCACACCTCCTGTGCAGGCGCTTGCCTTTTTTCTTTGTGGGAACCAGCCTGCTGGCGAATCTTGGCGCTCAGCAGCTATTACTTCACGCCACCATTCGCCAGCAGGCTGGCTCCTACAGGGGAGAAGATTCGCCTCGCGTCGTGATGGGAGCCACCTTTTTGTCTTTGTGGGAGCCAGCCTGCTGGCGAATCTTGACGCTCAGCATCTATCACTTCACGCCACCATTCGCCAGCAGGCTGGCTCCTACAAGGAAGAAGATTCGCCTCTTGTCGTGATAGGAGCCCGCTTTTTGTCTGTGTGGGAGCCAGCCTGCTGGCGAATCTTGACGGTCAGCAGGTATCACTTCACGCCACCATTCGCCAGCAGGCTGGCTCCTACAGGGGAGAAGGCCAGGGCAACGCGGGCCACTTTCATAGGCTGCGGCCTACTGAAACGCCACCTCTGAAAAACTGCGCAGCTTGCGGCTGTGCAATTGCTCTGCCCCCAAGGCCCGCAGCAGCTCGACCGTGCGTATGCCTATGCGCAGGTGCTGGTCCACGCGTTCGCGGTAAAAGTGGTTGGCCATGCCGGGCAGCTTGATCTCGCCGTGCAGCGGCTTGTCGCTCACGCACAAAAGCGTGCCATAGGGCACCCGAAAACGAAAGCCATTGGCCGCGATGGTGGCGCTTTCCATGTCCAGCGCCACGGCGCGGCTTTGGCTAAAGCGCCGCTGAGGCTGGTTGCCGGGCAGCAGCTCCCAGTTGCGGTTGTCGGTAGAAGCCACGGTGCCTGTGCGCATGATGCGCTTGAGCTCTTGGCCTTGCAGGTGCGTCACCTCCTCGACCGCTTGCTGCAAGGCCTGCTGAATTTCGGCCAGCGCAGGAATGGGCACCCACAGCGGCAGCTCTTCGTCGAGCACATGGTCTTCCCGCACATAGCCGTGGGCCAGCACGTAGTCACCCAGCTGCTGGCTGGCGCGCAAACCGGCGCAGTGGCCCAGCATGATCCAGGCGTGGGGCCTGAGCACGGCCACATGGTCGGTGATGTTTTTGGCGTTGGCCGGACCCACACCAATGTTGAGCATGCTGATGCCCGAGCGGTCACCGCGCAGCAGGTGGTAGCCGGGCATTTGCGGCAGGCGAGGCGGCGCCACACCCAAGGCGTCAGCGGGCTGCGCGGGCAAACCCACCCTGCGCGTGACCACGTTGCCGGGTTCGACAAACGCCACGTAGGGGCTGTCTGGGTTTTGCATTTCTTGCAGGCCCAGGCGCACAAACTCGTCAATGTAGAACTGGTAGTTGGTGAACAGCACAAAGTTTTGAAACCAGTCGGGCGAGGTGCCGCTGTAATGGCGCAGGCGCTGCAGCGAGTAGTCCACCCGGGCGGCGGTGAACAGCGACAAGGGCCGCGGCTCGCCCGCCTTGGGCTCATAAGTGCCATTGGCAATTCCGTCGTCCATGGCCGCGAGGTCGGGCAGGTCGAACACATCGCGCATGAGCATGCGCCGTTCGGGAGCCATCTCGCCCTCAATGTGCTCGTGCTCGGCAAACGAAAAGTGCACCGGAATGGGCTGGTGGCTGGTGCCCACCTCGAGCTCCACCGAATGGTTTTGCAAGAGCAGCTTGAACTGCGCCAGGTAGTAGGGGCCGTACAAGTCGGGGCGGGTCAGCGTGGTCTCGTAAAGGCCAGGCCCCGCCACAAAGCCGTAGCTCAGCTGGGCAATGTCGGGCGCGTGCAAGGTGGCGCGCGCCACGGTCTGCGTGTGCACGCGCACAAAGGGATAGCAGGCGCGCACCCGTCCCGCCGGCAACTCCCCGGCCACATAGCGGCGCATGCAACTGCGCAGGTGGCTGATTTGCTGCTCATAAATCAGGCACACCTGGGCGAGAGCTGACTCCGCACTGTGGTGGCGGGTGGGGGCGATGTAAGTGGGAAAGGCGGGGGCGGTGGGCATTGAATCTTTGTCTCCAGGCGGCGTCACAAATTGGCGTCTGAGTGGGTGGCTTGTTTGAAGCTTCAGCGCCGCGAGACCTCGCGCATGGTCACAAACTCTTCAGCCGCCGTGGGGTGAATGCCCACGGTGGCGTCAAACACGGCCTTGGTGGCACCGGCCTTCATGGCCACGGCAAAGCCCTGCACGATCTCGCCAGCCTCATCGCCCACCATGTGCAGGCCCACCACACGGTCGCTGGCGTCATCGACGATGAGCTTCATCAGCGTGCGCTCAGAGCTGCCGCTCAGCGTGTGCTTGAGTGCCTTGAACTCGCTGCAGTAAACGCGTATGGCGCCAAAGCGCTCGCGGGCCTGCGCCTCGCTCCAGCCCACCGTGCCAATGCTGGGGTGGGTGAAGACGGCGGTGGGAATAAAGTCGTAACTCAAATGCCTCGCCGCCTGGCCGGCCAGAGGGCCAAACAGCTGGTCCACCACCACCATGGCCTCGCCGAGTGCCACCGGGGTGAGCTGGACCTTGGCGATGACGTCGCCCACCGCATAAATAGAGGGCACCGAACTGCGGTAGTGCTCGTCCACTTCGATGGCGCCTTGTGCGTTCAGCGACACACCCGCTTCAGCCAGGCCCAGGCCTTGGGTATGGGGGGCACGGCCGGTGGCGTAGAGCACGGCGTCGGCAGAAATCAGCCCGCCGTCGGCCAGCCGCACCTGCAAACCGACGGAGGTGCGCTCAATGGCGGCCACGTCGGCGTTCACGCGCAGGTCCACGCCATGGCCGCGCATTTGCGCGGCCACAAAGTCGCGCACCTCGTCGTCAAAGCCGCGCAGCACCTGCCCGCCTCGGTAGAGCTGCGTGACTTGGGCGCCCAGGCCGTTGAAGATGGACGCAAACTCGCAAGCAATGTAGCCGCCGCCCACCACCAACAGGCGCTGAGGAAAGGGCGACAGGTCAAAAATGTCATCAGAGGTGATCACATGCTCACGCCCAGGGATGTCGGGCACCACGGGGCGCCCGCCCGTGGCCACCAAAAGATGGCGGGCATGATGCACCTGGCCGTTCACCGCCACCGAATGAGGCCCCGCCACTTGGGCCCACCCTTCAATGACCTGTACGCCCGTCTTGTGCAGCAACTGCGCGTACACCCCGTTGAGGCGCGAAATCTCGCGGGCGCGGTTGGCCTTCAAGGTGGCCCAGTCAAACGTGGGCGCCTGCACGGTCCAGCCAAAACCCTGGGCCTCAGCGAATCCCTCGCCATAGTGGGCCGCGTAGCTGTAAAGCTTTTTAGGGATGCAGCCCACATTCACACAGGTGCCGCCCATGGCGCCGCCTTCGACCAGCGCCACGCGCGCGCCGCGCTGGGCGGCCATGCGGGCCGCGCGCACGCCGCCACTGCCGCCACCCACCACGAACAAATCAAACTCAAAGTCTTGCACAGGCTCTGCTCCATCCAAGTGACAAAGTCTCAGTGTAGGCACAGCAGCAAGCGTTGCCACACCGGCGCCGATAATCCCTCAATGAACCCTTCCCCGATACAAACAGCCACATTTGCCAGCCTGGGCCTGCCCCCCGAGGTCTTGGCCAACCTGGAGCAGTTGGGCTACAAGGCGATGACGCCCATTCAGGCGGTGGCTCTCCCTCTGGCCTTGCTGGGCCACGATGTGATCGCCCAGGCCAAAACCGGCAGCGGCAAAACCGCCGCCTTTGGCCTGGCCCTGCTGGACCGCCTGAACCCCCGCTTGTTTGCAGTGCAAGCCATGGTGCTGTGCCCCACACGCGAGTTGGCCGATCAGGTGGCCGGAGAAATTCGGCGCTTGGCGCGCGCGCAAGACAACATCAAGCTGATCACGCTGTGCGGCGGCGTGCCCCTGCGTGCCCAACTCGCCAGCCTGGAACACGGCGCGCACATTGTGGTGGGCACCCCCGGCCGCGTGATGGACCACCTGGACCGCCAAAGCCTGGATTTGGGCGCGCTCAAAACCTTGGTGCTCGACGAGGCCGACCGCATGCTGGACATGGGCTTTCATGACGACATGGTCAAGGTGGCCAGCCAGTGCCCCAGCGGGCGCCAAACCCTGCTGTTTTCAGCCACCTTCAGCGACGACATTGCCCAGCTCAGCCGCCGCTTCATGCGCGAGCCCCAGCGCATCACGGTCGAGGCCCAGCACGCCGAGGGCATTATTGAGCAGCGCTGGATTGAGGTCACCTCCCGCCAGCGCCTGCACGCCGTGGGCCAGGTGCTCAGGCATTTCTTGCCCGCCAGCACCATGGCGTTTTGCAACACCAAAGCCCAATGCCGCGAGCTGGTGCAGGTGCTCCAGGCCGAGGGCATGGTGGCACTGGCCCTGCACGGCGACTTAGAGCAGCGAGACCGCGACCAGGTGCTGGTGCAATTTGCCAACCGCAGCGCCAGCGTGCTGGTGGCCACCGACGTGGCCGCCCGCGGCCTGGACATTGCGCAGTTGGAGATGGTCGTCAACGTCGATGTCACGCCCGATGCCGAGGTGCATGTGCACCGCATAGGCCGCACCGGTCGCGCCGGCGCCCAGGGCCTGGCCGTCAACCTCGTCAGCATGGACGAAATGGGCGCGGTGGGCCGCATTGAGTTGCTGCAGCAAGCCCCCTCAGTGTGGACGCCTTTGGCTGAACTGAGCGAGGCTGGCACCGCTTTGCAGCCGCCCATGCGCACGCTGCAAATCGCAGGCGGGCGCAAGGCCAAAATCCGCGCGGGCGACGTTCTGGGTGCACTGACTGCCGACATGGGTTTTGCCCGCGAGCAAATTGGCAAGATCAGCGTGAACGACTTTTCCACCTACGTGGCCGTGAACCGCGACATCGCCGAGCAAGCGCTGCGCAAACTCTCCAGCGGCCGCGTGAAGGGCAAGAGCGTCAAAGCTCGGTTGCTGGACCTCAACAGCTCGGACGAGGTGTTTTGATGCCGCCCTCAACCGCTTTGGTGCTGGGCACAGGCGGCCTGGGCTCAGCGCTGGCGCAGGTCCTGGGCGCCCAACACAGCCAGGTGCTCAGCCTGGGCAGACGCAGCACCCCGGCCATCGACTACGCCAACGAGGCCAGCTTGGCAGAAGCAGCCGCCTGGACCTCGGCCCAATGCGCCCAAGCCCCGCTGCGCCTCTTGGTGGTGGCCACTGGTTTTTTGCACGGCGAGGCCGGCCAGCCCGAGCGAAGCTGGGCCCAGCTGAACGCAGCCTACTTGAGCGAAGTTTTTTGGGTCAACGCCATAGGCCCCGCCTTGGTGATGAAGCATTTTTTGCCGCTGCTGCCTCGCCAAGGGCCGTGCGCGGCGGTCTTTTTGTCGGCCAAGGTGGGCAGCATTGGCGACAACGGCCTGGGCGGCTGGTACGGCTACCGCGCGGCCAAGGCGGCGCTCAACCAGTTGGTGAAAACCGCCAGCATCGAGCAAGCCAGACGCAACCGCGAGGCCGCCATCGTGGCCCTGCACCCGGGCACCGTGGCCACGCCGCTGTCTGAGCCTTTCAGCAAAAACGGCCTGAACGTGCGCCCGCCCGAGGTGGCCGCCGCCGAGATCGCGCAGGTGCTGAATGGCCTGGGGCCGCAGGACAACGGCCGCTTTGTGGACTGCCAAGGCCAAACGCTGCCTTGGTGAGAGAGTCGGTTGCGGCTCTGACAGTGAGCCGAGTTTTGTGTTTGCAGGAACTTGCCTGCAAGCGATGGATGCCAGCATGCGTGCATCAACCTCACGCGACGATTCGCCGGCAGGCCGGCTCCTACAGAAGAGGGGTGTGGTGTATTTGCAGGAGCTTGCCTGCAACCGATTCGTGCCACATCACTGGCATGGCCTCACGCATCAATTCGCCAGCAGGCTGGCTCCTACAAAAGAGGCGTATGGCGTATTGCGGGGGCTTGCCTGCAAGCGATGGATGCCGGCCTGCGTGCATCAACTCACGCGCAGATTCGCCGGCAGGCTTAGCTCTTACAGAGGCAGGTCTGTATGCACGCCCGGCCATGACAAGCTGCAGGCCCATTCCTACGAGCACCAGCAGCCCAAGCTGCCAAGATAGCGGAACTCATTTCACCCTAGGAATCACATGGCCCACCACATCCGCGTCGAAGCCGACCGCCGCGCCCCCCAGCCAATCCCACCGCCAGGCTTGAGCCCCGGCATGCGACGCGGCCAGCGCGTCAGCCAAGAGCGGAGCAGCCACACGCGCAACAAAAAGAATTCTGGCAAGCGAGCGCATCAGGGAGGCTGATCTCTTATGCGGTAAGAGGCTTGAAGCAGTGGGCAGCCGCAGATTTGAGTGGCGAGTGTGGGCCAAGCCCGGCCGGCTCATACTGCGGGGGTACGCACAAATC
>CAMCUN010000021.1 GCA_945878995.1 Polaromonas sp. YR568
AAAAACCAAAGCCTGGCCTGTCCCCTTGTAGGAGCTTGCCTGCAAGCGAATGTTCGCCTGAAGTGATGCCCGTTGTCAGGCACGCTTCGCCAGCAGGCTGGCTCCTACAAAAACCAAAGCCTGGCCTGTCCCCTTGTAGGAGCTTGCCTGCAAGCGAATGTTCGCCTGAAGTGATGCCCGTTGTCAGGCACGCTTCGCCAGCAGGCTGGCTCCTACAAGGGGCCAACAGGTGCCGGGTATGTCACCTCTAACACCTCCAACATTTGCACGCCTTTGGGCGTTGGCAAGAGCACCTCGTCGCCCACGCGGGCTTTGGTCAGTGCTCGGGCCACGGGGGAGATCCAGCTGACCTGCCCGGCCAGGCTGTCGGCCTCGTCAATGCCGGTGATGGTGATGCAGTGGCGCTGGCCGTCTTCGGTGAGGTAGCGCACGGTGGCGCCAAAAAACACCTGGTCGCCGCCATGGTGCACCGAGGGGTCGGTGACCTCGGCCATCTCTAAACGTTGTGTTAAAAACCGAATGCGCCTGTCGATTTCACGCAAGCGTTTTTTGCCGTAGTGGTAGTCGCCGTTTTCAGAGCGGTCGCCGTTGCTGGCCGCCCAGTGCACCACCTCCACCATGCGGGGACGTTCGGTGTCGATGAGCTCCATCAACTCGGCCCGCAGTCGGGCATAGCCTGCGGGCGTGATGTAGTTTTTGATGCCGGCAGGCAGCGGCGGCAAACCAGGCTCGTCGTCCTCATCGCCGTCGCTCTCTTTGGTGAATGCTTTGCTCATTCAAAAAAGAATAGCACCTCAACCCGCAAGAGAGGCGGCACGGTCAATCAAAGATCTCGCTGAGCCAGGACTTGCGCATCAGCGCCGATCATCTGCATGGAGACTCAATTCCAAATGCGCTTGCTGCTTCGGTGCGGGGTGGTGCGCATGCTCAGGAACATGGTCACGGCCAAGATGGCGACCACCACGCCCAGCGAGATGGCCACCGGGATTTTGTAGATGTCAATTCAAACTGCGTTTCAAAAGATTCCACCGCACCCTGAGAATTTAATTTTATTCATCACAAATCAATCAATTAAGAATGTCTAGCGACCCAAGTGAAAGCAAGATGTGCAACGACTGCCAGCCGGAAACGGCAACTGAACGGCAACCAGCCGGGAAAAACTGCCATCAAAGCGGGCTGGCAGCCCCCAAGTCGGTAAAGTTTTTGATCTTGACCGACCCGTCGGGGAACCGTGCAATCACATCCAACTCACCGCCCATGGCCTCAATGTGGCTGCGCAGGGTGGACAGGTACATGTCGGTTCGCTTCTCGATCTTTGCAATCGATGGCTGCTGCACATGCAACACTTCGGCCAACATCTTTTGAGACAGGCCACGGGCTTGGCGCAGTTCGTTGAGCGGCATTTCAGCCAACATCTGCCGGGCCATGCCATCAGCCTTCTCGCGTGCGGCCTGCGTCATGCCCGCGCGCAGCTCCGTAAATTTCTTAGCCATCTATCTCTCCTTCACGTCGAAGTTGTACCAGGTGCTGGTCATATAGCCGGTCGGCAATCGGCACATTCACGTCATACCAGCGGTCGTCGCCTGTCTTGTCGCCGCCAATCAAAAGAATCGCCATTCGGCGCGGATCAAATGCGTACAGCGTGCGAAAAGGCCGCCCCCCGTGCTGAGTACGCAGTTCGCGCATTTGGCCGTGCCGGGAGCCATTGATGCCGCTGCTGTGCGGGTGCCCCAACGATGGCCCCCGTGCTTCCAGCAACTGCACCGACGCAGCCAACGACACTTGCTCGTCTTCCGTCAGACTGGCCCACCAGTCAGCAAATTCGTCTGTGTATTCAACATCCCAAGTCATGCCGTGAATATAGCCTCCATGGAATATTCCGTCAAGGGCATGTTTTCAGGTTGGGCATGTTCCAGGTTTTTTCCGGCGCATGAACCGGTCGGGGGGGCTGGAAGTGATTTGAATGGCACAGTGCGTGTTCTATGGGACAGCACCAAAAAAAATGACCTAGCTCGCTAAAGCTAAGTCATTGAAATCATTGAAGATTTTGGTGCGGCTGGCAGGAATTGAACCCACGACCCCTTGGTTCGTAGCCAAGTACTCTATCCAACTGAGCTACAGCCGCTGAAGCTCAAATTATAGCTGATGTTTGAACCCAAACAGACTTGCAAACATAGGCCCCACCAGCAAAGAAGGGCTTGCTGCCTGCATTGATGGACTGCTGGAGAGCCGTCAACCCAACAGCCGCGCCAGCGTGAGCAGGGCCAGCAGCACCATCCACAACACCACCGAGCGCCACACCAAACCCACGATGCTGCGCAGGTGGGCCAGTTCAGGCTCACGGCCGGGCGTGGACACCGTGGCCTGAGGCTCGTCTTGATCGGCATCCAGCGGATTGGCACGGGCGGCTTTCAGCCGGGAGCCGCCCAGCCGCACGTTCACGGCCCCGGCGGTGGCGGCCAGCACCACGCCTTTGTTGCGGTCGGTGGTCGACACCTGTTCTGGCCTGGCCAGTTGCTGGGCGTATTGGCGCCAGCTGTCTATGGCGTCCTCAAAGCTGCCCACCACGGCAAAGGCCACCGCCGTCATGCGGGCCGGCAAATAGTCGATCACGCCCCAGGAAGTATCGGCCGCATGGAGCGAGGCCGCACTCACCCCTTCGCCAGGCCGGCGGCTTTTGTAAGTCCAGTAGCGTGCGACAAATTCGCTCATGCGGTAGAGCACAGCGCCAGCAGGGCCCAAGCCCAAGGCGGCCAGCACCGAGTACCAACTGAGCACGCCAAACACATGGCGGTGCGCGGCCAGCACCGAGTGCTCAATGACATGGCGCACGATTTCGCTGCGCGGCAGTTCACTGGCATCAACTTGTTGCCAGTCGGCCAACAGTTGCCTGGCTTGCATTTCGTCGCCCATGTCCAGCGCGTCACGGATGTCGGTGAAGTGGTGGCTGAATTGCCTGAAACCCAGGGTCACGTACAGCACCAGCACGTTCCACACAATGGCCAACGCCGGATGCACTTGCCACAAGGCCAGATGAATGGCCAAAGCGGCCAGGCTGGGCAGCACCACGGCCACAGACCAGGCCAGCCAGCCATGGTGGGGGCGCCCAGCATCGAGGTTGCGGCTGGACCAACGCGCCCAGGATCGCAACACCCCATGGACCGCATTGCCAGGCGCCAGCGGCCTAGCCTGCTCCACGATCAGCGCTAACAACACGGCAAAAAAGCTCATGCGAGGATGATAAACGCGACCCCGCTCAAAGAGCGGCTTGGGGTGATGGATGAGGGCCTGCCGTTGTCAGGCGGCCAAGAAACGGTACAAATTGCGCAACATCCCTGCCGTGGCACCCCAGATGTAGCGCTCCGGGGTGTGCGGCTCACCACGCCAGGGCATGGACAACCACTGGCGCTCGCCATCCGTCATGGGCATGACGTGGCGGCGGTGGTGGGCCGGATTCATCAAAAAAGACAGCGGCACCTCAAACACATCTGCGACTTCGTCGGGGTTGGCCTGCAGTTCAAAGCCTGTCCGCACCAGTGCAACCACGGGCGTGATCACATAGGCACTGCCGGTGGTGTAGGTGGGCAAGGTGCCCAGCACTTCGACGAAATTCGCCTCCAGGCCCACTTCCTCCTGGGCCTCGCGAAGCGCCGTGTGCACTGCGTCGGTGTCGGTGTCGTCGCAGCGGCCACCCGGGAAGGCAATTTGCCCGGAGTGGGTGCTCAAGTGCTGGCCGCGCTGGGTGAGCAGCAGGCTCAACTCATCGCGCATCACCAGGGGCACCAACACGGCGGCCCGGGCGGGCGCACGGTCCACAAAGCGGCGCTCCACGCTGGACTCGGGCTCCCACACGGGCGGCGCGCGAAAGCGCAGGCGCAAGGCCTCTGGCGTCAGGTGCTCGGGCTGCACACGGTCCAGGTGCAGGTCCACGCTGTGCACGGGCACAGTGCGGGGGTCAAAGCTGGGCAACAGACTCATGGAGGGTGAAAAATTTCCAAAGAAAAAGCCGCTGAAACAGCGGCTTTTTCGGGCTCAGGCTTTCGATGGCCGCCAAGACAGGCTTGGCTAAAAACATCAGGCCGCCTTGGCGCCCAGCTTTTCCTTGATGCGGGCCGATTTGCCGCTGCGCTCGCGCAGGTAGTACAGCTTGGCGCGGCGCACATCACCACGGCGCTTGACTTCAATCTTGGCGATCAGGGGGCTGTACACCTGGAAGGTGCGCTCCACGCCTTCACCATTGGAGATTTTGCGAACAATAAAGCTCGAATTCAAGCCGCGGTTGCGCTTGGCAATCACCACGCCTTCAAAGGCCTGCACACGCTTGCGGGTGCCTTCAACCACGTTGACGCTGACGATCACCGTGTCGCCAGGGGCGTAGACAGGAATGGTTTTGTTCAAGCGAGCAATTTCTTCTTGCTCTAGGGTCTGGATCAAATTCATGAGGCTCTCTCAGTTTTCTTTTTCGTTCATGCACGCGCTGCGCTAAAGACCGCAAATGCAAAAATCTGGTGTTCGTCAAGAACTGCCAAAACTCAAATGCTTGCAGTGGCCGCCAGAGGACCGAAAAGCCCTCTAGTGTAGCCCATCAAGTCTGAAACTTAGGATGGCTGTGAAGGCCTGCCAAAAATGCCTCGTCGGCGCGGTTGAGCAGCCCGGCCTCGCGCGCTTGCACCAGCAACTCAGGGCGGGCAGTCGCCGTCAGTTGCAGGCTTTGCTGGCGACGCCAGGCTTGAATGTGCGCGTGGTGGCCAGACATCAGCGCCTGGGGCACCGCCGCCTCGCGCCAGACTTCGGGCCGGGTGTAGTGCGGGCAGTCAAGCAGGCCGTCCAGGGCAGGGTTGAAACTGTCTTGCTGGTGGCTGCCGTCGTCATGGAGCACGCCAGGCTGCAGCCGGGCCACGGCGTCCAGCAAGGCCATGGCGGCGATTTCACCGCCAGACAAGACAAAGTCGCCCAGGCTGATCTGCACATCCACATGGGCGTCAATAAAACGCTGGTCCAAGCCCTCATAGCGGCCACAAACCAACACAGCGCCCGCGCTGGCCGCCCAGCCGGCCACCGCGCCATGGTCCAAAGCTCGGCCCACCGGAGAAAACAGCACCACAGGCGCCGCATCAGCGCGGTCTGCCCGAATGGCGCTCAAGCACTGAAACAAGGGCTCGGCCAGCATGACCATGCCAGGCCCACCGCCAAAGGGGCGGTCATCAACGCGGCGGTAAGCGCCCTCGCCAAAATCGCGCAAATTCCACACCCGCAAATCGACAAAACCCGACTCGTAAGCGCGCCGCGTCACGCCGCTGCTGGTGAACGGCGCGAACATCTCCGGAAACAAGGTGATGAGGTCAAAACGCATGAACCATCAGCGGCCAAAAGACAAAGTGGCCAGCGCTGCTCAGTAGTCGGGTTGCCAATCCACCGTGATGCGCTTGGCAGCCAGGTCCACGGCATCCACGTAGGCAGAAACAAAAGGGATCATGCGCTCGGCGCTGAGGGCTTGGCCGTCTTCACCCGGGGGCATGGGGTACTCGACCACCAAGACCGAAGTGGGACCCGTGGCCACCAGGTCGCGCACCTGGCCCAAGCTCACGCCTTCGCGGTTGAAGACATCCAGACCCATCAGGTCCACCCAGTAATATTCATCTTGGGCTGTCTTTGGAAAAGCGCTGCGCGGCAAGCTGATGCGCGCGCCTTTCAAGGCTTCGGCCGCTGTGCGGTCGTTGACGCCTTGGATTTTGGCGACCACCGAATCGGAATGCACTTTGCACTCCTCAATCTGCAGCGACACGGTGCCCTTGAAAGCCGAAAAGCCCGGGCGAAACCGGGCTTCAGGGGCCTGGAGGAACCAGGCTTTGGCGTCGAGCAAGGCTTGGGGTTCAGGGCTGTGGGCCAGCACTTTGACCCAGCCTTTGACGCCCCAGGCGTCCTGCACACGCCCGACTTCGATGGCATCGTCAGGCAGGGCCGACGATTGAAAGTCAGGCATGGGCGAGGCGATCAGGCTGCCACGGCCACCTTGGCGGCGGCTTGCTTGACCAAGCGCTCCACCGTGGGGGAAACCTGGGCACCCACGCCCACCCAATAGCTCAGGCGGTCATGGGCCACGCGCAGACCCTCTTCGGTCGACTTGGCGGTGGGGTTGTAAAAACCCAGGCGCTCGATGAAACGGCCATCGCGGCGGACGCGTTTGTCAGCCACAACAATATTGAAAAAAGGACGGTGCTTGGAACCGCCACGTGCAAGTCGAACAACGACCATGATTTATCCTTGGGTGGTGGGGTTCAAAATAAACCCCATGAGATTTCTGCAGCGCTTGAGACACACGACATGGCCACCCGGCCAGCGAAATGCTGCAAAGCCTTCCATTATAGCCATCGTGCGCACCTCCGATGTACAGACTGCGCCTCACCCGCCATGCCCTTGAAGCTCAGACCCGCCACGCACGACGATTTGCCCGCCATCACAGGCATTTATGCCCACCATGTGCTGTACGGCACGGGCACCTTTGAGACCGAGCCACCCACGCTGGCCGACATGACACAGCGCTGGGCTGATGTTCGCGCCAAGGGCCTGCCTTACCTGGTGGTCGAAGAAACGGGCCAGGTGCTGGGCTTTGCTTACTGCAACTGGTTCAAGCCGCGGCCGGCGTACCGATTCTCGGCAGAAGACTCTATTTATGTGGCGCCCCAGGCGCACAGGCGCGGCCTGGGGCGGACTTTGCTGCAGGCCTTGGCTGAGCAGGCCGAGCAGGCCGGCATACGCAAACTGATTGCCGTGATTGGCGACTCAGACAACGCCGGCTCCATTGGCGTGCACCAAGCGCTGGGCTTTACCCCGGTGGGGGTGCTCAAGTCCTGCGGCTGGAAGTTCGAGCGTTGGCTGGACGTGGTGCTGATGGAAAAAGTGCTGGGCGCGGGCGACCGCAGCCCTGCAGACAGCAGCCCTTTACATTCTGCGGCCAAAGCCTGACAGACCGCCACCCCAGTGGCGCTGAGCCTAGACTGCTTGTTCATGAAAAATAAGACTTTGAGCGCTTGGTTGGCCCTGATGGGCGGGCCTTTGGGCCTGCACCGCTTTTACTTGTTCGGCAAGGCCGACACCCTGGGCTGGTTCCTGCCCATCCCCACCGCCCTGGGGCTGTATGGCGTCATGCGCGCCCGCAGCCTGGGCCTGGACGACCACCTGAGTTGGATTTTGATTCCGCTGGTGGGTTTTACCATCGCCGGCTGTGCGCTCAATGCCATTGTTTTTGGCTTGGCCACCTGTGAAAACTGGAATGCCCGCTTCAACGCCACACCCGTGGATGCGCAAGATCAACCCGACGCAGGTCAAACCGGCTGGCTGACGGTGCTGGCCTTGGTGCTTGGTTTGCTGATGGGCACTACCGCCTTGATAAGCAGCTTGGCCTTCAGTTTCCAGCGCTACTTTGAGTGGCAGGTGGAACTGGCAAGGCAAATTTCTCAGTAAAGCCGCGCAGCCCTGAGCCAGTCTGGCTTGGATGCTGAGTACCAGCCCCCTCAAGTCATCAAGACAGCAGCAGCAGCACCGCTGTAAGCGTGAACAAGGCCGAGGCCGTGGACACGGCCACACTGGCGGTGACCAAGTCCTGGGCCACGCCGTAGCGCTGCGCAAATAAAAACACATTGGCCCCTATGGGCAGGGCGGCCGCCAACACCATCACGGTGGCCGGCAGGCCCTGCACGCCAAGCAGGCCACACAACAGCCACACCAGCAGGGGATGAAGCAGGTTTTTCACGCCCGTCAAGACCAAGGCACCGTGCCAGTGGGAACCCACTTGGGTAAAAGCCAAGGTCACGCCCACCAGCAGCAAGGCCAGTGGTGCAAAGGCCTGGGCCAGCAAAGCCAGCGGCTTGTCTATCACCTCCGGCAGGGCCAGGCCGGTTTGAGCAAAAGCCAAGCCCAGCAAAATAGGCAGGGGCACCGGGTGCAAGACCGTGGACTTGACCGCCCGCCCCACGGTCAGCCCAAGTCCGCTCCAACGCGCCGAGCCCTGTGCCGTCCCCTGGTCGCGCTGCACCGCTATTTCAAGCACCAAGGTGGTGAGCGTGAGCATCACCAGGGCATGCACTGAAATGAGGGTGAGCAAGGTCACCAGGCCCTGGGGGCCAAAGACCAGGCTGACCAAGGCCGTGCCAATCATCACCGCGTTGGAGTAGGTGCCGGCCAGGGCCAAGACCACCGCGCGCCGACCAAAGCCCTGCTGCCCCACAATGCCCACAAACAGCACGCCGATGGCGGCAAAGTAGGCCGCCACAGGCGTGAAGTCCAGTTGCTCCACGCGCACCTGGGCCATGGTGCGGAACATCAGCGCCGGCGTCAGCAGCAAAAAAACCAAGTCAGTCAAGCCCTTGACAGCCGCTTGCTTGACCCAGCCCAGCTTGCCGGCCACCACACCCGTGCCTATCAGCAAGGCCACGGGGGCCAAAGACTCAAGAACCATCCAATTCATGGGCCAGATGTTAGCCCTGCAAAGCGGCCCGCCTGAATCAGCCTCGGCTCATGCCATGACCTCCAAGCAGGCCATGGGAGAGGTCGCGCTGCAAGGCGCCGTCAAAAGCAACTGACGGTTCAGCCAGTGGCCAATCGCAGCGCTGTCTTTGAGCGTGCGCACCTCGTCATAAGCCGTTTGACCCTGGGGAAAGCGCCGGCGCAAAAAATTCAGCCACTGCTTGAGCCGCCCGGCCCGCGCACGCGGCTCTATGCGCTCGCACACCAGCTGCCAAAAGCCCTCCAGGTGGGGCAGCAGTTCGGCCCATTCCACCACGGCGGGCACGGCAGGCACCTGGGCCGGGGCCGGCCAGCCCAGGCTGCGGCGAATGGCCCAGCCCAGGCCGGGGTCGACCACGGCGCCTCGGCCAATCATCAAGGCGGTGGCGCCGGACTCGGCCAGGCAGCGGTGGGCGTCGGCCACACTCCACACCTCGCCGTTGGCCACCACGGGCAGGCGCACAGCCGCCCGCACATCAGCCACCCGGTGCCAGTAGGCCGGAGGCCGGTAGCCGTGGGCCTTGGTGCGGGCGTGCACCACCAGCTCAGAGGCGCCGCCCGCCTCAATGGCCTGCGCGCAGGCCTCGGCCAAGCGGTCGTCGTCAAAGCCCAAGCGCATCTTGGCCGACACCGGCACATGGGCCGGCACTGCCAGTCGCACGGCCTCCACGATGCGCTGCAACTGATCGGGGTCTTGGAGCAGCACCGCGCCGCCGCCGTGCCGGTTGACCACCTTGGCGGGGCAGCCAAAGTTCAGGTCCACCCCAGCCGAGCCCATGGCGGCCAAGCGCGCGGCATTGTCGGCCATGCAAGCGGCGTCCGAGCCCAGCAGCTGCGCGCGCACTGGCACACCTGCAGCGGTGCAACTGCCCCAGGCCAGCTCTGGCATCACGCGCATGAACACCCGCTCGGGCAGCAACTGGTCGGTGATGCGAATGAATTCCGAGACACAGCGGTCCCAGCCGCCAATGCGGGTGAGCACGTCGCGCAGCACGAAATCGAGCAGGCCCTCCATGGGGGCCAGCAGCAGTTGAGGCGCGGGTGCGGGGTGCGTCATGAGCTGGCGATCATGCCAGAGCCGTCAACAGGCAGGCTGGCGCCAGCGTTCAATGCGGCGTTTGAGGACCAGACGGTACCGCACTGGTGGCAGCTTTGGCGGGCCAAAGCCGCCTTGTTGCGCTCCAAACCGCCAGCGCCAAGCCTCCGGCGACCAGCCCAGCCAGCCCATGGGCCACCAACTCGGCCAAAGCGGCAATGACCCAGCCCGCGCTGGCACTCAACTGGCCCAGCAGCGCTTCAAGCCCATGGCCCAGCACAGGCAGCCCGTGCAGCAAAATGCTGCCGCCCACCAAAAACATGGCGGCCGTGCCCGCCACGGAGAGGAACTTCATCAGCCAAGGCGCGGCCACCAGAATCCAGCCACCCACACGCTGGCTCAAAGGCTGGGGCCGCTGGCTCAAGTACAAGCCCGCGTCATCGAGCTTGACGATGCCGGCCACCAGTCCGTAGACAAAAATCGTCATCATGGCCGCCACGCTGCACAGCACCCCCAACTGGGTGGCAAAGCTCTCGCCCTGCACCGTGCCCAGGCTGATGACGATGATCTCGGCCGACAAAATAAAGTCTGTGCGCACCGCGCCGCGAATGCGGTCTTTTTCAAAAGCCGTGGCGGTGACATCGGGCTGAGCCAGCGCATGGTGGAGCGCCTCTTTGGCCTCTTGCAGCTCCTGGGCGCTGTGCAAGTAGCGGTGGGCGAGTTTTTCAAAACCCTCAAAGCACAAAAACAGCCCGCCCGCCATGAGCAGCGGGGTCACGGCCCAGGGCAGCCATTGGGAAATGGCCAAGGCGGCGGGCACCAAGATGAGCTTGTTGAGCACAGAGCCCTTGGCCACCGCCCAGACCACGGGCAGTTCACGATCGGCCTGTATGCCTGAGACCTGCTGGGCATTGAGCGCCAAGTCGTCGCCCAACACACCGGCGGTCTTTTTGGCCGCCACCTTGGTGAGCACGGACACATCGTCGAGCAAGCTGGCGATGTCGTCGATCAGGGCAAGAAGGCTGCTGGCCATGGCTGAACCTCGGATAAAAGATTTATTTTGGCAGGCTTGACGCGCCTGCCCTCATCAAGCCAGATCGCGCTTGAGTCGCACTTCCTCAATTTTGCTGCTGCCCACACTCACGGTTTTGAGGGTGGTCATCTCGCGCTTGAAACCCACATGTTCAAAGAACTGCAAGGCACGCTCGTTGCGCACGGGCACCCAGATGGTGACCTTGGTGCAGCCCTCTTCCTTGAGCCCGTCATTGGCGGCGTCCCACAGGGCTGTTCCGACACCCTGGCTCCATTGTTCGGGCATCACATAGAGCGACCAAATCTCGCCGGTGGTTGAAGGCGTGCCCTTGTCGCGCGAGCGGTCAAAACCCACAAAGCCCACCATGTCCTCACCGCCCATGGCCACCTGCACCTGCGGCTCGCTGTACTCAATGGCTTCGCGCCAGAAGGCTTGGCGCTGCTCCAAGGACGCATCGAGCAGCTGGTCTTGGGCCAGCAGCTCACGGTAGGCCGCTTGAGCGGTGGTGACATGAACACGGGCAATGGTTTTGGCGTCCCGCACAGTGGCGGCGCGAACGAGGTAACTGGACATGCAAAAGAAAATGGAGAGCTGCAAAAGTGCGATTGTCGCCTCATTTGGTGTTCAAGCCTGCCAGCGCAGGACCACAGGCACACGACCTGAGGGCCCTCCAAGCCTGCATGGCTTGGATGACGCAGGCTTGGGTTAAATTAACTTCCATGTGCCGAGATCTGCCGCCCTCCACCGATACTGACATCAGCGGAGTCAATCAGGTCCACAAGCTTAGGTTGGAGCCCGGCGCGGCAGCGCTGGCAGCCCACAGCCACCAAACCCTGCTGCAATCAGCCGGGCAAGCTGGTCTAGAAATGAACAGCTCATGCCGCAACGGCACTTGCCGCGTTTGCCTGCGCCAGTTGATCAGCGGGCAAGTGCATTACCAGATCGCCTGGCCCGGTTTGAGCGCCGAAGAAAAGGCCCAAGGCTTCATCTTGCCCTGCGTGGCTTACCCTGACTCTGACCTGGTGCTCAAACCCCCTGTATGAATCTTTCCCCGATGCGATTGTTGGTCTGGCTCCCCGCGGCCCTGCTGTGCCTGAGCACGGCGGTAAGCGCGCAAACTGCAACTGCAGTGCCCACCCCCAAGCCCTTTGAAGACAGCATCGCCCAGCGCAGCCTGGCCTGCACCCACTGCCATGGCGCGCAAGGCCGCGCCGCACCCGACGGCTACTACCCGCGTTTGGCGGGCAAGCCCGCAGGCTACCTGTACAACCAGTTGCTCAACTTCAGGGACGGCAGGCGCCACTACGGCCTGATGACGCAGCTGCTCGAACCCTTGAGCGATGGCTATTTGCTTGAAATTGCCCAGCACTTTGCCGCGCTCGATCTGCCCTATCCCGCCGCGCTCCCCGCAGCAGGCTCGCGCGAGCTCGTTGAGCGCGGCCGCGTGCTGGTGATGCAGGGCGACGCCAGCCGCCAGTTGCCCGCCTGCGTGCAGTGCCACGGCCAGCGCATGACGGGCGTGCTGCCCAATGTGCCCGGCCTCTTGGGCCTGCCCCGCGATTACCTCAACGCCCAAATGGGGGCCTGGCGCGCGGGAAAACGCCGCGCCCACGCGCCCGACTGCATGGCCCAAGTGGCCCTGCGCATGAGCCCTGACGACATCCAGGCCGTGTCGGTGTGGCTGGCCAGCCAGCCCGTGCCCAGCGACAGCAAGCCCGCCGAGCGCTTGGCTGCCGTTGCAGGCCTGCCGGTGTGCGGCACGGCCGCCATCACGGCATCAGCCACATCAGCCACCTCCGCCAAAACAGGTGTGGCCCGATGAAGACACCCCAGACTCTTCTGCGAAAGCGCCCAGCTCTGCGTCTGCTCTTTTTGTCACTGGCCACGCTGGTGCTGGTGCTGGTGTCGGCGCTGGTCTGGACCGGCTGGCGCCAAGGTGGCGGTGATGAAATAGTCAAGACAACCCTGCCTGACCTGAGCAGTCCTGCACTCTTAGAGCGCGGCGCTTACGTGGCGCGCGCGGGCAACTGCATGGGCTGCCACAGCGACAAAGGCGGCGCGCCCTTTGCAGGCGGGCGCGCCATTCAGACGCCTTTTGGCGCGGTGTTTGCCAGCAACCTCACCCCAGACCCCACGCATGGCTTGGGAGGCTGGAGCGCAAGCGACTTTTGGCGCGCCATGCACCACGGCCGCTCCAAGGACGGCCGCATGCTCTACCCCGTTTTTCCCTACCCCAATTACACCCAAGTCAGCCGCGACGATTCAGACGCCTTGTTTGCCTTCCTGCAAAGCCTGCCGCCCGCAAGCCAAGCCAACCGCAAGCATGAACTGCGCTGGCCCTTCAGCACGCAGCCCGCGCTGGCGGTCTGGCGGGCGCTGTACTTCAGCCCCACGCCCTTTGTGCCCGAGCCCGCGCAAAGCGCCGACTGGAACCGGGGCGCCTACCTGGTGCAAGGCTTGGGCCACTGCGCTGCCTGCCACGCCTCGCGCAACGCGCTGGGCGGCAGCAGCCCGCTGGACCTGGCTGGCGGCCTGATCCCCATGCAAAACTGGTATGCGCCTTCGCTCAACTCCCCGGCCGAGGCGGGTGTGAGCCGCTGGCCGCAAGACCATGTGGTGGCCTTGCTCAAAACCGGCACCTCGCCCAGTGGCTCGGTACAAGGCCCCATGGCCGAGGTGGTGCTGCACAGCACCCAGCATTTGCTGGACAGCGACCTGCGCGCCATGGCCGTGTTTTTGCAGGCGCTGCCCGAGCGCGCCAGCGACATCGAGCGCGCACCCGTCACCCGCACACAGCTGAGCAAAAGCGGTGGCCAGCTCTACGACAAGCACTGCGCGCAATGCCACGGCGAAAGCGGCCAAGGCGTGCCCAACGCCTACCCGGCCCTGGCCGGTAACCGCGCCGTCAACCTGGCCTCCACCGTGAACCTGGTGCAAGTGGTCTTGCATGGCGGCTACCCGCCAGCCACTGCGGGCAACCCCAGGCCCTATGGCATGCCGCCCTATGTGATGGACCTGAATGACAAAGAAACCGCCAGTGTGCTGAGCTACATCCGAGGCAGCTGGGGCAACCAGGCCGCCGAGGTCACGGCGGTGGACGTGAACCAGGCACGCCAAAGAAGCGGGCGCTGACGCCGCTTGGCTCCAGCCCTCGGCTGCACATCAGCCCTGCATTCGGTCCCGCGTGGCCAGGCTGGGAAAAAGCCGCAGCCACGCCACGGCCACCAGCAAGGTACCCACGCCGCCCAAGAGCACCGAGCCCACAGGCCCCAGCCAGGCGGCCGTGACGCCCGACTCAAATTCGCCCAACTGGTTGGACGCGCCAATGAAAATGGAGTTGACCGCGCTGACGCGGCCGCGCATCTCGTCCGGCGTTTCCAGCTGCACCAAGGTGATGCGAATGACCACACTCACCATGTCGGCCGCCCCCGACACGGCCAGCGCCAACATGGACAGCACCAAGCTGGTCGACAGGCCAAACACCAACATGCTCAGCCCGTAAATGCCCACGGCCAGCAGCAGCTTGCGGCCCACCCGCCGCTCAAAGGGCCAGCGGGTGAGCACCACAGACATCAGCAAGGCCCCCACGGCCGGGGCCGCGCGCAACAAGCCCAGGCCCCACGGCCCGGTGTGCAAAATGTCTTTGGCAAACATGGGCAGCAAAGCCGTGGCGCTGCCCAGCATCACGGCAAACAAATCCAGCGTGGTGGCACCCAACAGCAGCTTGCTGCGCCAGACAAAGCTCACGCCCGCAAACACGCTTTGCAGCGTCACCGGCTCAGCCGAAGGCGGCGCTTGCTGGTAGCGCACCAGGGCCATGAGCACGCTGCCCACCACAAAAAGGGCAAAGCAAGTGGCGTACACCGCCGCCGCGCCCGCCACAAAAACCAGACCTCCCAAGGCCGGCCCGCCAATGACGGCCACCTGCGAGCCCGCTGAATTGAATGCCGTGGCACGCGGCAAAATGGCTGCTGGCACCAGCAGCGGCGCAATGGCCTGCTGCGCGGGCATTTGAAAGGCCCGCGCCATGCCCAGCATCACCGACAGGCCCAAAAGCAAATCGCGCCCAACCCAGGCCCCCCCGGTGCCCCAGCCCAGGGTGGCCGACATCAGCGTGAACGCCACCACGGCCTGCACCAACAGGCAGGCGGCAATGATGCGGCCCCGGTGCAGGCGGTCGGCCGCGTGCCCGGCCACCAAAGTGAGCAAGAGTGCAGGGGCAAATTGGTACAAGCCCACCAGCCCCAAGTCCCAGGCGCTGCCCGTGAGCTCGTACATCTGCCAGCCCACGGCCACCATCAGCATTTGCTGGCCGGCGGTGCTGCTCAAGCGGGCCAGCCACATGCGCATGAAATTTTTGAGTCGCAACAGGTCTGAAAAGCGCTGGTCTGGCATGGTGCGGCACTTTAGCAGGCTAACTATTTGCACCGCGTGCCGATAATCCCGCACATGCCCCCTGCACTGCCCCTGGTTTATTTGGACGAGCACTTGCTGCTGGTGTCCAAGCCTGCTGGCTTGCTGGCTGTGCCTGGCCGGGGTGAGGACAAACAAGACTGCCTGAGCACGCGCCTGCAGGCCCAGGTGCCAGGCGCCTTGGTGGTGCACCGGCTGGACATGGCGACTTCCGGGCTCATGCTGATGGCGCGCAGCGCAGCCGTGCAGCGCGCCCTGAGCCTGGCTTTTGAGCAGGGCCGCATCCACAAGCTGTACGAAGCGGTGGTGCATGGGCACCTTAGCGCAGACGGCGAATGCCATGAGATTGACCTGCCCGTGGGCGCCGACTGGCCGCGCCGCCCGCGCCAACAGGTGGACCACACGCATGGCAAACCCAGCCGCACCCGCTGGCGCTGGCTGGCCCACGAAGGCCCCCACAGCCGCGTGCAACTCGAACCCCTGACCGGTCGCACCCACCAGCTGCGCGTGCACATGCAGGCCATGGGCCACGCCATCGTGGGCGACGCGCTGTATGCGGCCGATGGCGGCGATTCAGCGCCCCGCCTGCTGCTGCACGCCCGTGAACTGAGCTTGGCGCACCCGGTCAGCGCGCAAGCCCTTTGCTTCAGTGACCCCACCCCTTTTTAAAACAAATATTTTTAAGAAAGAAAGTTCCATGAGCGCCCACCTCACCATCCTCACCGGCCACTCACGCGGCTTGGGCCTGGCCTTGGCAGAGCAGCTGCTGGCGACCGGCCACACCGTGCTGGGTATCTCGCGCCAGCGGTCGCCAGGCCTGGACCAAGCAGCCCAAGCCGCCTCGGGCGAGCTCATCGAATGGCAGGCCGACCTGGCCGACGGCGCGCCCGTGTGCCAGCAGCTCATGGCCTGGCTGCAAGCGCGTGCGGCTGCGCCCTGGCAGACGGTGAACCTGATCAACAACGCCTGCATGCTTCCAGCCATTGCACCCCTGTCCAAGTCTGACCCGGCTGACTTGGCACGCGCGCTGCGCGTGGGGCTGGAGACGCCCATGCAGCTGTGCGCAGCTTTTTTGCAGGCCACGGCAAGCTGGAACGCTGCGCGAAAAATCATGAATATTTCCTCGGCACTGGGCCGCCGGGCAATGGCCTCGCAGTCGGCCTATTGCGCGGCCAAAGCCGGCATGGACCATTTCACGCGCTGCATGGCGCTGGACGAGGCGCACCAGCCCCAGGGCGCCAAGGTCTGCTCCGTTTCGCCGGGCGTGATCGCCACCGACATGCAGCTGCAGCTGCGCAGCGCCCCAGCGCAAGATTTTCCGGACCGCGCAAGCTTTGAGGGCCTCCATGCCCAGGGCCAGCTCAGCAGCCCCGAGGCTGCTGCCCGGCGCTTGCTGGCGTTTTTGGCGCGCGCGGACTACGGTTACGAGCCCGTGGCCGACGTGCGCGGCTGATGGCCGGCCTGATTGATGCAGCCATCTGACACTCGTCCGCTGCCCACACGCGACGGCGTGGGCCCGAGCTGTGTGGGCCTGCCGCCTGCAGGGCCTTGGGCCACCATGGCGCAGTTTCTGCAAGAGCGCTTTAAGGCCGTAGACACAGAAGAATGGGCGCGCCGCATGGCCGAAGGTGAGGTGCTCGACGAGCACGGCGTGGCCGTCACGCCCGAGCGCCCCTACCAGGGCGGCATGCGCCTGTACTACTACCGCAGCCTGCCTGCCGAGCCCCGCATTGCGGCCAACGAGGTGGTGCTGCACCACGACGCGCACCTGCTGGTGGTGGACAAGCCGCATTTTTTACCTGTGACGCCTGGCGGGCGTTGGTTGCAAGAAACACTGCTGGTGCGGTTGCGGCGCCGACTCGGGCTCGACGACCTCGCCCCCATACACCGGCTGGATCGCGAAACGGCGGGCCTGGTGCTGTTCTCGGTGCAAGCGGCCACACGCGGGGCCTACCACGCGCTGTTTTCGCAGCGCGAGGTCACCAAGCAGTACGACGCTGTGGTGCACTGGCAGCCGGGCTTGGCGCTGCCGCTCACGCATTGCAGCCGCCTCGAGGGCGATGCCAACTTCATGCAAATGCGCGAGGTCCCTGGCAAGCCCAACAGCCAAACGCAGGTGGAGCTCAAGCAAGTGCAAGGCCCGCATGCACTGCTGGGCCTGACGCCACTCACGGGCAAGCGCCACCAGCTGCGCGTGCATTGCGCGGCGCTGGGCATGCCCATCCTCAACGACTTGATTTACCCCCAGCTGCAGCCGCCCCTCAGCGACGATGCAGCGCACCCGCTTCAGCTGCTGGCGCGCGCGCTGGAGTTTCGCGACCCGCTGAGCGGGCGCATGCGGCGCTTTGACAGCGGCCTGTCGCTGTCGCTGCCAAGTCCATAGCGGCTCGTTTTTTAAAAAGACCGCAGCTGATGTGTCAGCTGCGGCCCAGGATGGATGGAATCTCCAATGGCGAGATGACCCGCGCCTCGCGGGCCATGGCCCAGCCTTCTTGCACGGGAGCCACCACAAAGGCCTGGTGAACACCAATGTCCTCGCAGGCCTGCCAAAAGCCTTTGGCATGTCAAGGGCACTTGTCAGTTGTTCGGGTTCGATCTAAAGTGGTTGACTTGAAGTAAGGAGCGAACATGCACACGGCCACCATCACCAGCAAAGGCCAAATTACCATCCCACTGGCAGTGCGACAGGCCCTGGGGCTGCACGCGGGCACGCAGCTTGACTTTGCAGTAGAAGGCGATGGCCTCAAATTGGTGCCATTGCGCCACCTTATGCCGTCTCTTAAAGGTCGGTTTGCGGGCAGAGCCAGTGCGCCTGTCAGTTTGGCCATGATGGACGAAGCCATTGCGGCAGAGGTTTTGGCACGTCATGGGAAGCACTCGAACAAGCAGTCATGATTGGGTTGGACACGAATGTGCTGGTGCGCTACTTGGCGCAAGACGATGTGCAGCAGTCGGCTCTGGCAACCCACCTGATTGAGCAAAAACTGAGCGCGTCTCTGCCTGGGTTTATCAGCTTGGTGGTTCTGGTTGAGTTGTGTTGGGTGCTCAAGCGAATCTACAACGCCACCGACCCTGAACTTGTAGCCACCGTGATTGATGTATTGGACTCAGCGGCCTTCAGGGTAGAGCAGCGCAAGGTGGTTCAGGCCGCACTGACACAGCTGGCCCAAGCCAAAGCGGGTAAGACCGGTTTGATTGATGCGTTGATCGCGGCTCTGGCCAAACACCATGGCTGCACACAAACCGTCACGTTTGACAAGGGTGCGGCCAAAGCGGCAGGCATGACGCTATTGGCTTAGCGATCTTGGCCTGATGGCTTTGAAATGAGCGGGCACAAAGGGATCTGCCAAACTGAACTCATGACCGACGCCAAGCTTAAGCTTGGCCTCAGTCCCTGACCACCAGCACCGGCAGGTGGGCATGCGAGAGCACCTGCGAGGTGACGCTGCCCAGCACCAATTTTTCAAGGCCGCGCTTGCCGTGCGAGCCCATGACAATGAGGTCTGCCCCCACCTCTTTGGCTTTGGCCAAGATGCCTTTGTGGATGGAGTGCGCCTCCACCAAGGCGGTGTCCACGGGAATACCGGCCGCAGTGAATGCATCGCGGGCCTGCTCCAAGGCGGCCTTGGCTTCGTCGGCCGCCGCGCTCAGGTACTCGGCCTGGCTGTAGGCAAAGTCGGCCCCCACGCCTGTGAATGCGTAGGGGTCCACCACGTAAATGGCCGTCACTCGGCTGTGGAAGGCCTGAGCAAGCCCCAACGCTTTTACGATGGCGCGCTGGGCGTTGTCTGAACCATCGGCAGGCAAGAGCAGGTGCTTGAACATGGGCAGGGTCCTCAGGGTTCTATCTTCACACCCTTCCAGAAGGCAACTCGCCCCCGAATTTCTTCGGCTTCTGGTTTGGGGTCAGGGTAGGTCCAGGCGGCGTCGGTGTTCATCTCGCCATCGACCAACAATGAATAGTAGCTGGCTTGGCCCTTCCAGGGGCAGGTGCTGCGGTGGTTGCTGAAGGTCACGTATTGGCGGTTGAGGCTGGCTTCGGGGAAGTAGTGGTTGCCTTCAACAAGCACGGTGTCCTCGCTTTGCGCAACGACAATGCCATTCCAAATGGCTTTCATGGAGATGCTCCTGGGTGGGTTGAACAGAGTAGGGCTCGACTTTACTTCTTTGGCCAGCTCTGCGGTGCACAAACCCTTGAATACAGCGGCCACGGACGCGCGCAGGGACGGGCCTTCAAAGCCTGTTCCAATGGCGAACTCGTTTGTTCACCGGACCCCCCATGGCACTCAAAGCCACCATACACAAAGCCCAGCTGCAAATCGCCGACATGGACCGCGGCGTTTATGCCGATCATGTGGTGACCATTGCCCGCCACCCCTCAGAGGCCGACGAGCGCATGATGATTCGCGTGCTGGCTTTTGCCCTGAATGTACTGGGCGACGACAACGCTGGCCAGCTGGAATTTGCCAAGGACCTGTGGGACGTGGACGAGGCCGCGCTCTGGCACAAGGACTATACCGAGGCCATCCAGCACTGGATAGACGTGGGTCAGCCAGACGACAAGCGCCTGATGCGCGCGGCAGGCCGTGCCGAACGGGTGAGCGTGTACAGCTTTTCCAGCAGCACGCCGGTGTGGTGGAAGGGCCTGCAAAGCAAAATCACCCGGGCCGACAACATCGCGGTCTGGCAAATTGAAGCTGAGCAAAGCCAGGCCCTGGCGCGGCTGGCCGAGCGCACCGTGCAGCTGCAGGTCACGGTGCAAGACGGCACGGTCTGGCTGAGCACGGGCAAAGAGTCGGTGGAAATCACGCCCAAGCGGCTGAACGGCTGAACGGCTGAACGGCGCTTAACGCTCAGCCCTTTCGCTTGGCTCTTCCTGGTGGGCATAGCTCGTCAAGGGTGCGCCGCAGTCAAAGCAATAACGCGCGTTGGACAAATGCCCTTCGCTCAGGCACTCGTGGCAGGTGCGGGTGGTCGGCTTGGGCGCGCGCATGCCCCGGTGGGCCGCCATCTCGGCCGTGACAATGCCTGTAGGCACGGCCAGCGTCCCCCAGCCCAGCAGCATCATGAACGACGCGATCATGCGGCCCAGGTCGGTCTTGGGCGTGATGTCGCCAAAACCCACTGTGGTCACAGTGGTGATGGCCCAGTACACCGAGGTGGGGATGCTGGTAAAGCCGTTGTCCGGCCCTTCCACCACGTACATGACCGTGCCCAAAATCACCACCACCATGGCCACACCCAGCAAAAACACCATGATTTTTCGCCGGCTGGCCGCCAGCGCCATGGCCAGTCCCTGGTACTCGAGCACGTAAGCCGTGAGCTTGAAGATGCGAAACACACGCAGCAGGCGCAGCACCCGCACATCGATCAAGGCTGACAGTTCGGGGAAAAACAGCGCAAGGTAAGTCGGCAGCAGCGCCAAGAGGTCAATCACCCCAAAAAAACTGGTGGCATAGCGCGCGGGATGACGCACACACAACAGCCGGGCGATGTACTCCAAGGTGAACACCGCCGTGAACAGCCATTCCATGGCGTTGAACGCAGAACCAAAACTGTGACGCAGCGTGGCCACGCTGTCGGCCATGACGACGGCCACGCTCAGCACAATCATGACAATGAGCCACTGGTCAAACCGGCGGCCAGCCACCGTGTCCGCCTCAAAAATCACGGTGTACAAGCGCAGCCGCCAGCCCGACAAGGGCTTGCCCAGGTCGGCATAAGCGTTCGAAGGCGGGGATTTGGATGAGGGCTGACGTGAAACCATGGGGCTGAGCTTAACGCCGCGCCATTCACAGCGTTTGGCAGAGGCCGCAGTGGCCTTTTGGCACCGATTCAACCCCGAGCCAGCCCAAGGGGCCAGTCGCCCGGATAATCTAATTCACAAAATTTGTCGCCAAGGCCGGCCGATCCGCGGGACCGCCAGCCTACAGCCCCGAGCAGACCGCCCCCAAGACCCCACGCCACCATGCCCTCGCCCCACACCACGTTGCTTTTTGCCCGCCGACTGCCTTTGGCCCAAACCCTTCGCCCGAACGCGCTGGCTGCGGCGATGGCAGTGCTGTGTTTGGGCCTGGGGGTCGCCCCACTGTCACAGGCCCAAATGATGGGCACCGACGAGCCAGGCGCGGGGCCGTCAGGCTCCGGCCAGCAGCTGCGCGAGGTGGTCATCAGCGGCCGGCGCTCGCTGGAAGAGCGCTTCATGGCCACTGGCTCCATGGTGGTGGTGGACCGCCAGGACATTGAGCGCATGGGCGTGGACTCGGTCACCGACGTGCTCAGCCAGCTGCCTGGCCTGCAGGTCAACACCAACGCCAGTGGCAATGTGGAAATTCGCATGCGCGGCCTGGACAGCAGCGCCACCCGCGTGATGGTTGACGGCCAACGCACGGCCGGGCGCGGGCAAATGCCGCTGGACCAATGGCCGGCTGATCTGATTGAGCGCATCGAAATCGTGCGCTCGCCCACGGCCGAATACGCCGGCTCCAGTGGCGGCACGGTCAACATCGTGCTGCGGCAAGCCAACCCGCAACGCAGCACCACACTGCGCCTGACCGACGCGATTGCCTGGGACAAACACCAGGCCAGGCTCTGGGCCTCGCGCTCCGGCCCTGTGGGTGGCGATGCCAAAGACCTGACCAACGCGCCCTGGGCCTCCTTCAGCGGCGTGTGGCTGGCCGACCAGCTGAGCGGTGCCGACGTGGAGCGCGAGCAATACACGGGCGGCGTGCTCAGCCAGCGCAGCGAGTCAGAAAGCCGCTCTCGCCGTCAAGACTGGTGGCTGATCCAGCGCTTGAACGGCCGCATTGGCCGCGACCAGGTGGCCTTGAGCGGCAGGCTCAGCGGCTCTTCTGGCAGCGGCCGCTTTGAAACGCGTTCGGCCACCAACCCGTCTTTGGAAAACTCGCAAACGCAGCGCCAGTCTTGGCAGCTCGGTGGCGACTGGACGCGGCGCCTGCCCATAGGCAAGCTGGACACCAACTTGGCCGGCAGCGGCCAAGACGATGGGCAAGAACGCCAGGGCGTGGTCAACTTCAAAGAAGACCGCCAAGAATCAACTTGGCAGCTCAAGTCCAAGCTCACAGGTGCGCGCGAATCCCTGCTGTGGATGGCGGGCGTGGAGTACGAAACCCGCAGCGGCAAAGGCCAAAGCCAACTGGGCACGGGTGCGGCGGAGCAGCTGTCCTCGGGCATAGACCGCACGGCGCTGTGGGGCCAAAACGAATGGGCCCTGCCCTACAAAACCACGCTCACTCTGGGCCTGCGCGCCGAGTCGGTGCAGCTGCGCTCGGCGGTGGACGCCAACCGCGCCAGCCAGCGCCTGGATTTTTGGCAGCCCTCGCTGCACACCCGCACGCCCGCAGGCGAGAGCGCGCAATGGCGGCTGAACTGGGCCCGCCTGACGCGCCAGCCCACGGTCTGGGACATCTTGGACCGCAACGTGCCCAGCCAAGGCATCAACAGCATCAGCAACCCGGACACCCTGGGCAACCCGAGCTTGCGGCCAGAAATCACCCAAACCTTTGACCTGGGCTGGGAGCAGCGCCTGGCCGGCCAGGGCCAGCTGGGACTGAGCGTTTTTGCCCGCCAAGTCGAGGATGTGATTGCCACGCAGGTCTTCCAAGCCAACGCCGCCGCCCCCTGGACCGAGCAGCGCCAAAACATAGGCAGCGCCCGCACCCTGGGCCTGGAGGCCGACATCAAGCGGCCCTTGTCAGAAGAAGCCTGGGGCCGCGACTGGATGTGGCGGGCCACCGCCACCGTGCTGGACTCTCAGCTGAGCAGCGGCCCCCGGGAAGGCCAGGCCATTCCGGGGCAGGCGCGCTACACCGGCAGCCTGGGCCTGACCAAGCCCATGCGCCGCAGCGGCGGCTTTTTTGGCGGCGCTTCGCTCACCCTGACCGGCCCCTCGGCCCTGAACACCGCCGTGGCCACCGGCCGCGAAAGCTCACGCACCACGCTGGAGGCCCACGTGGGCCAGTCCATCCCGCGCACCGGCTTTTGGCGCGTGGGGGTCTACAACATAGGTGACGCGCCACTGCGCCGCAGCCGCCTGTATGACAGCGCGGGCCAGCAGATCACCGACCTGTCGACCACCCGCTACGCCCCGCGCATTTTTGCCTCTGTGGGCACGCAGTTCTGATGGCCGCCATTGACACATCACCCGCCATGAGCGCCAAGCAAGAGCTTGCGGCTTTGCAACTGGCGCTGCAGCAACTGCGCCAAGGGCAGCTCAAGGTGGAGCAACTGGCCACGCAGGCCCACGGCTTGCAGCGCCTGCCCGCCGAGCTGCCAGAGCGCTTTGCCACCGTGCTCCACGAACTGCTGAACCGGTTGGAGTCATCCGCCCTCTTCAGCGAAGAAAGCTGCTCCTTCAGCCAAGTCGACTTGCTGGACAGCTTGCAGATGTGGCTGGACAAGGCGGGCCTGCAGCTGTCTAAAGCCGTCTGAAATCCTGCGCCAGCTTCACCTCTGACTGATACCAATCGGGTGTACGGAGGCGCCGGAGCTCAGGGGGGAAATTCGCCGGCAGGCCGGCTTCTACAAGCCTGTGGCAGCCGCCTGAAGCCCCCATGCAGCTACCAGGCATTGCGCTGCATCCAGTGCATTTTTGAGCTGATTGCCTATCATGCGCGACATGCAAAGACGATACCTTCTTGGGCTCTTGGCCGCCAGCATGACCACCGCCAGCAGCGCCGTGATGGCGCAAACCAAGCCTCTGGTCGAGGTCTGGAAAGACCCGAACTGCGGCTGCTGTGGTGATTGGGTCAAGCACCTTGAGTCAAACGGCTTTGGGGTGCGGGTCAACGACACAGGCAACACCGCCGCGCGCAAGCGCCTGGGCATTGCCGACAAGCTGGGCTCGTGCCACACCGGCTTGGTGGGCGGCTACGCGATTGAAGGCCATGTGCCAGCGCGCGACATCCAACGCTTGCTCAAAGACAAACCTCAAGCCCTGGGCTTGACGGTACCCGGCATGCCCATAGGCTCGCCAGGCATGGATGGCGAGGTCTACGGGGGCCGGCAAGACCCCTACGACGTGCTGCTTATCTTGAAAGACGGCAGCACCCGCGTGTACCAAAGCTACGGTCGGCGCGCCTGACCCCGATTTCCTCCCTCCCCCTCTGGGGGAGGGCCGGGGTGGGGGCAGCGCGTGCCACCACCGTTTCCTCACGCGTGCCCCTCTCCCCAGCCCTCTCCCCAAAGGGGCGAGGGAGTTCAAGTCCTGAGAAATCTCAAATACCGAGCTTTTTCCAGCCTTCCAAGCCCAGCTTGTCCAAGGTGCGGATGTTCTCTTGGTAAACGGCATCGGGGTCGGCGAGGCTGTCCACCGCTTTCTCAACGCTGTCCTCACGCAAAAGGTGCATCACAGCGTAAGGCGCGCGGTTGGTGTAGTTGCCCATGTCCTCGGGGGTGGTGCCGTCAAACTGGAACTGGGGGTGAAAGGTGGCCAGTTGCACCACGCCTTCGAGCCCGTGCTCGTCGAGCACACCCTCGGCGATCTCTAGAAAATCGTTGAAATCCAAGAAATCCGGAAACAACGTGGGGTGGATCAGCAGCGTGGTGTCCACCTGCTCCGCTGGTGTGGCCACCAGAAAATCAAGCTCGCGGTCCAGCTCTTCCAGCAAATCGTCTGCATGCCGTGCCTGGCTGACCACCAGACGCACGCGGTCACGGGTGTACACCGCCTTGGCAAAAGGGCACAGGTTCAGGCCAATGACGGCCTTTTCCAGCCAGGCCCGGGTGCGGGCCAGCACCTCATCGTCAGACGGGCGGGCCATCACTTCAAGGCTTTGAAGCGCACGCGCTTGGGCTTGGCGCCCTCTTCGCCCAGGCGCTTTTTCTTGTCGGCTTCGTACTCTTGGTAGTTGCCGTCAAAAAACACCCACTGGCTGTCGCCCTCGGCGGCCAGGATGTGGGTGGCAATGCGGTCCAGGAACCAGCGGTCGTGGCTGATGACCATCACGGAGCCCGCGTACTCCAGCAGCGCGTCTTCCAGGGCGCGCAGGGTTTCCACGTCGAGGTCGTTGGATGGCTCGTCGAGCATGAGCACGTTGGCGCCTTGCATCAAGGTCTTGGCCAGGTGCAGCCGGCCGCGTTCACCGCCTGAGAGCAGGCCGACCTTTTTTTGCTGGTCTGAGCCGTTGAAGTTAAAGCGCCCACAGTAAGCGCGGCTGGGCATTTGGAATTTGCCGATGTTGATCATGTCCAGCCCGCCGGAGACGTCTTCCCACACGGTTTTGTTGTCTTCCAGGTCGTCGCGGCTCTGGTCCACAAAAGCAAGCTTGACGGTCTTGCCCATCTTGACCGTGCCCGAATCGGGCTGTTCGCGGCCGGCGATCATCTTGAACAGCGTGGACTTGCCCGCGCCGTTGGGGCCGATGATGCCCACAATGGCGCCTGCGGGCACCTTAAAAGACAGGTTGTCGATGAGCACGCGGTCGCCAAAGGACTTGGAGACGCCCTCGAACTCGATCACCTCGTGGCCCAAGCGCTCGGCCACGGGAATGAAAATTTCCTGAGTCTCGTTGCGTTTTTGGTATTCAAAATCCGACAGCTCCTCAAAGCGGGCCAAGCGCGCCTTGCTCTTGGCCTGGCGGGCCTTGGGGTTTTGGCGGGACCACTCCAGCTCCTTTTTCATGGCCTTGGTGCGCGCGTCTTCCGTGCGCTGCTCCAGGCCCAGGCGGGCCTCTTTTTGCTCCAGCCACAGCGAGTAATTGCCCTTGTAGGGAATGCCGTGGCCGCGGTCGAGTTCCAAAATCCACTCGGCGGCGTTGTCCAAGAAATAGCGATCGTGGGTGATGGCCACCACCGTGCCTGAAAAGCGGGCCAGGAACTGCTCCAACCAATCGACGGACTCGGCGTCCAAGTGGTTGGTCGGCTCGTCGAGCAAGAGCATGTCGGGCTTGGAGAGCAAGAGCCGGCACAGTGCCACGCGGCGCTTTTCGCCGCCCGAGAGCGTTTTGATCACCGCGTCCCAGGCCGGCAGGCGCAGCGCGTCGGCGGCAATGTCCAGCAGGTGTTCGCCGCCGTCGCCGGCGGCCGCAATGATGGCTTCAAGCTCGGCTTGCTCGGCGGCCAGCTTGTCAAAGTCGGCGTCGGGCTCGGCATAAGCGGCGTAGACCTGGTCCAAGCGCTCTTGCGCGGCCTTGACCTCGCCCATGCCGCTTTCCACCGACTCGCGAACGGTGTGCTCGTCTTCAAGCTTGGGTTCTTGCGGCAAATACCCGATTTTCAGGCCCGCCATGGGCATGGCCTCGCCCTCGATTTCCTTGTCGATGCCGGCCATGATCTTGAGCAGCGTGGACTTGCCAGAGCCGTTGACGCCGAGCACGCCGATCTTGGCGCCAGGGAAAAAGGACAGCGAAATGTCCTTGAGGATATGGCGCTTGGGCGGCACGATTTTGCCGACCCGGTTCATGGAAAAAACGTATTGGGACATGGTGTGAGCTTGGGGCGAAAGAGGAAATCAGGGAAATCAAGCGTTGCGGCGGCCGTCGGCCCATCGCCGATAGGGCTTTCCACACACGCAAAATTCAAAACGTTTCATTATCTCAGGGCAAGCACAGCGCCTTCAACACATTGAAGTTGGTGCGAGCTTTACAAATACAGGGACAGCCCGCACATGGCGCTTTGAAGGCGCTAAGCATGGCGCTTTGGTGGCTCAGCGCTCTTCAAGCGCCTGCAAGATGCACTGGCGCAGCACCGCAGGGCGCACCGGCTTGTGCAGCACGCGCACCAGAGCTTGGGCCGCGCGCGCTTCAAGCTCGGGGGCCACGTCGCCGGTCATCAAAATGGCGGGCAGAGGGCGATCACCGGTCTGCAAAGTGCGCAGCTTTTCAATCACGCTCAGTCCATCGGGCTCGCGGTCGCCCAGGTGAAAGTCGCTGATGACCATGTCCACTTCCTGCTCGCTGCGCCTTTGAACGGACTGGGCCAGGCATTCGGCCGTGCTGACTTTGCAGCCCCAGGACGACAGGGTCAAGGTGATGCTTTTGAGCAGCAGCGGCACGTTGTCCACCACCAGCACGCGCAGGCCTTGCAGGCGCTGGTCGGCCTGAAGAGGGGCGGGCACAGGCTTGGCCATGGGCGCGTGTTCGTCGGGGGTGGCCCGGGCCAGTGTCACCACAAAGCGCGAACCGTGGCCCAGCTCCGAGCTCACCTGCAAGCGGTGGGACAACAAAGCCGCATAGCGCCGCACGATGGACAGGCCCAGCCCCAGGCCTTCGGTGCCGGGCAGCGAGCCGTCAAGCCGCACGAACTCCCGAAAAATCACCTCCAGCTGTTCAGGATGAATGCCAATGCCGCTGTCCTCCACCACCACCTCGATGTCTTGCTCGCCTTCTTCCAAGATCAAGTTCACATGGCCTTGCCGGGTGTATTTCAGGGCGTTAGAGAGTAAGTTGCCCAACACCGCGTGCAACAGCACCGGGTCGGACTGCACCCAAGCGCGGCTGCTGGAGATGCTCAAGCCCAGGCCTCGGTGACGGGCACTGGGGCCGTACTCGACTCTCAAGCCGTCCAGCAAAGGCCCCATAGGCATGGGAACGATGCGCGCGTTGACCAGACCGGCGTCCAGGCGGGTCAGGTCCATCAGCGTGGCCAGGGAGGCGCTGAGCGACTGGCTCAGGCCGTTGAGGTCGGACAAGGTGTCTTTGAAGGCTGCGCTGGCGGGCTCGCTCAATGCGCGCTCAGTCAGCAGGCCGATGGCGTGCGCCGGTTGCCGCAGGTCGTGGCTGACGGTGGCCAGCAAGCGGCCCCGGCTGGCGGCAAGTTCTTGCAGTTCGGCGTTTTTATTTTGCAGCTCATGGGCCAACTGGCCGTTGAGCTTGGCCAGCTCAAACCCTTTGTTCATGGTTTGTCCCTGATTCCTCACATAAAAGGTATACAGACCAAACATGGCCAGAGTGAAGACGGCAAAGGGCTTGGCGTAGGTGTGTTCAAGGTGCCAGGTGGCCCAGGCCAGGCTCAGGTATATCGGCGGGGCGTACACCAGCAGTGCAATCCAGTGTCCGGTCAGACTGAAAGCTGTCGAGCCCACCATGACCAAAAGGGCCGCCATGACCGCCGCTTGGGTGAGGGGGTCAATGTGGGGGTAAATGAACAAGCACAGCACCGACAGCATGACCCCGTCTATCAGCTGAATCAAGATGGGCAAGCGGCTCCACAGCCTCAAGGCCTCCACAGACATGGACTTTCGGCTGGCAAACACCAAGGCAGCGCACAGGCGGCTGCTCAGGTAAAAAATCCAAATGACCATGAACCCTTGCAAAAAAGCCCAGCTCATGCCCGGCCACGACAGGTACAACGCCAGGCTGATAAATAGGCCCACCGAGCTGTTGGAGATGTAATCGAGGTAGAGCGCCCGCGTGCGCGAGGCCAGGGCCTCGGGGTCGTCACCGCGCCAGGTGTTTTTTAGGAAAATCACCAGCCTGGAGCGACTCAAGGCGGAGGTGAAATCAAATGGGCTAGCCTGAGACATGCGGTGTGATGGGCCACCACCAAAGCGACCTTAATGATTCAAAAATTTTCATGATTGTAAATTTAAGATGCACAAGCGTTTGAAGACGGACCAGACCTTAAAACAAATCGAACTGTTTCCCGCTTCCAGACGGTGTCGACGCCCGTTGGCGGCGCTCGGCACCGCTCTTGGATGCTCGCAAAGACAGTGGCTTTTGAGACCCGCTGTCGCCGCTTGCAAGGGCTGCACTTTGCAGATTGTGAGCTGCACGCAGCGCAGTCATCTCGTCTTTGGCCGCCCGGTGCACGGACCCAAAATCTACCAAGGGGCAGGGGTAGCCCACCTCTGGCGTCCAGCCCACATGCTGGCGCAACGCTGGCGTCATTTTCCAGGGCTCAAAAATCCAGGTGGCGCTGACCTGCCGCAGCTCGGGCACCCACTGCCGAACAAAACGTCCCTCGGGGTCCAGCTCCGTGGCTTGGGTGACCGGGTTGTACATGCGCAAAACAGTGCCGCCGTTGGCGCCGCTTTGCATTTGAACCTGGGGGTAGTGAATGCCGGGCTCGTAGTCCACAAACAGCTGCGCCAGCCACTGCGCCACCGGCTGCCAGGGCAAGCTCAAGGAGTAGGTGGCCGACGACACCAGCATGGCGCGCATCCTGAAATTGATCCACCCATGGTGATGCAGGTAGCGCATGCTCGCATCCACCAAAGGCCAGCCTGTGGTGCCCGTTTTCCAGGCATTGAACTTGGCCGCATCAAAGGGGCGATGCAGCCGCGCTGCTGCTGGCCACACAGGCGTGTGCTCCATAAAAGGCAAGGTTTCCAGCTTTTGGATAAAATGGCAGTGCCACGCCAGCCGGCTGGCAAATGCCTCCAAGCTCCGGCTCCAAGACCCATGGCTTACCTGCGCTTCGGTTTGGCTGGCACGCTGCGAAACTTCCCGCAAGCTCAGGCAGCCCTGCGCAAGGTAGGGGCTCAGCCGCGAGCAGGCCGACTCCGCCGTCAAAGGCGAGCTGATGGCGCCGCGGTAAGCCTGCCCCCGGCGCCCCATGAAACTGCCGAGCAGCGCCAAGCCTTGGGCGCGGCCACCTGTTTGACGGCCCGGGCAAGGCACCAGGTCTGAGCCCATGTCCAGGGGCCATTGCTCAGGCGGCAGGCCCTGAACGTCCGCTGCAAATGTGGCTTGGCTGGGCACAGAAAACGAGGGCCTAGCCGCCCAGGCATCTCTGTGGTCTTTAAAAGCCAGCTGGCGCTTGGCCACAGGCCGCGTCACGGCGTTTTGCGCGTACTCCTGCCAAGGGCTGGTGTGCGCGCGGCACCAGCCGGCCACCGCCTTGTCGCGCTCATAGGTCCAGGCATTGCCGGTTTCTTGGTGGCTGTGCAGGGCAAATGGGCCGTGCGCTTGGCGAATGTGTTGCAACACCTCAGTGACTTGGCCTTGCCGCACCACCAACCGCGCACCCAAGGTGCGCAGCTGCTCGGCCAAGTCCAGCAGCGACTCGCGCACAAACAACCACTGGCGGCGGCTGGTGTCACCCAACTGCCAATACCCGGGCTCGATGACATACAGGCACAGCACTGGGCCGGCCAGACAGGCGCGGCTCAAGGCCTCGTGGTCAAACACACGCAAGTCCCGCTTGAACCACACCACTTGCAAAGTCACGCAAACCATCCCTTGAAAAAATGAGCGCCCTGCTGCCCGCAGGTGGGGCTTATTCGATGCTTATTTTTTCGTCACGCACGATCTTGGCCATGGCGGGAACTTCGGTTTTGAGCCAGTCCCCAAATTCGCCCGGGCTCATGGCCGAGGGCTCTGCCCCCAGCCCCGTCAAGCGCTCGCGAATATCGGGCAAAGCCAAAATGCGGGCCACTTCGGCGTTGAGCTTGTCCACCGTGGCCTTGGGTGTGCCTGCGGGCGCCAGCAGCCCCTGCCAGCTGCCCGTCAAAAAGCCGGGCAGGGTTTCGCCCACGGTGGCCACGTTGCTGCCCAAGGTCGGGTTGCGCTTGGCGCTGGACACCGCAATGAGCTTGATCTTGCCCGACTTGACGTGCGGGAAGGTGGCCACCATGCCGTTGAAGGTGACATCGACTTGCCCACCAATCAAATCGGTCATGGCTTGGGCGCCGCCCTTGTAAGGCACATAGGCCCAGTCAATGCCAGAGCGCTGGGCAAACATCACGCCGGCCAGGTGCGTGGCGCTGCCCATGCCGGCGGCCGCTGCAAAGTTGACCTTGCCCTTGCTGGACTTGGCCCAGGCCACCAATTCGGCCGTGGTGTTGGCGGGCACCTGGCTGCTGGTCACCAGCAAATGCGGGGAGTAAGCCACCATGCCCACGGGCGCAAAGTCGGTCAGCACATTGAAGTTGAGCTTGTAAAGCGCGGGGGCAATCACCAGGTTGCCCACGTCCATCAACACCAGGGTGTAGCCGTCGGGCGCCGACTTGGCCACAGACTCGGCGCCCAAGTTGCCGCTCAAGCCCGGCTTGTTCTCCACCACCACCGGCTGGCCCCAGGCCTCGGTCATCTTCTGGCCAATCAGGCGGGCCAGCACGTCAGAGGTGCCGCCCGCAGGAAAAGGCACCACGATTTTGATGGACTTGCTGGGGTAGGCCGGTTGGGCCTGCAGGGCGGTGCACATCAAGGCTGCCATCAACAAGGCAGTGCGGCGGGCGATCACGTAGTGCATGGGGAACTCCAGGGTGGGGATTGAGAACGAGGGAACTGCGGCGGGCGGGATGGGCCTCATGGCCCCGCCAAAATAGGCAAACCTTGAACGGCTGAAAAGTCCCGGTCGTGCGTGACCAAAGCGGCCGCCCCCATGTCCAGCGCCGAGGCCAGTTGAATGGCGTCCGGCAGTTTGAGGCGGTACTGAGCGCGCAGCTGGGCCGCCAAGCTGGCCACCTGGGCATTCAGGGTCAGCACGCGGTAGTGATTCAGTGCCTTTTCATAGCGCTTGGCCAGCGCCGTTTTCCCGGCGTTATAGGGGCCGGTCAACACCTCGGCCAAGGTCACGGTGGTCAGCGCAAGCTGAACGTGGCCTTGCTCAGCGTCGTCAAAGAGGCCGGCAAACCGCGGCGCAAATTCGGGATGATCTTCAAGGATATAAATCCAAGGCGCGGTGTCCACCAGCACGGTGCAGCCCTGAGGCAAGCCACCCCACACAGAAGCGGCTGGCTTAGGTGTGCGCACGGCCACCGCTCAAGTCCACTCTTGACGCAACTCATCGACTGCCTGGCCTGCGCCCTGGGGCCACAACCCACGCCCCGTGCCGCGCAGCGACAACAGGCCAGCTGCCCGAATTTTTTGCGACTGCTGGGCCTGCCATTGCCCCATGGGAACGACCGCCGCCACAGCCTTGCCATGGCGAGTGATGACGCTGCTGTATCCCGCCACGGCCTCAGCTGCAATGTGAGGCAGGCGCGCGCGCGCTTGTTCTAGCCCGTACTCGGTGATGGTGCTTGACATGGTGAGCTCCGGATTGGATTATGTACAGACTGTACAACTCATGCAGGCTGTTCGTCAACATGAGCTGCGTCCAACAACTCCATCAGCGCCGCCCTCTCACGCCAGCCTCCCCACCCGCACAGCCGCCTCAACCACATACCGCTGCAAGGCCGCCACGCAAGCCGCAAAACGCGGGCTCAGGCCAGGCTCTTGTGCCAGCTTGTGCACGTAGAGTTCGGCCCAGGGCAGTGCTTGGTGCCACAGGGCTGCAGGCACGGCGGCGTCGAGTCGGGCCTCGGGCAAAACATGGGGCAGCCCGCCGCCGCTGCGGGGTGCAAAGGCCATGGGTGCCATGTCGTAGGCGGGGGCCAAGGCGAAAGCTCGCCCTGGCTCGGTGATGAAGGACAGGTTGCCGTTGTGCATGTCGGTGTTGCCGATCAAGGTGCCAAACGCCCACAGCAGCTGCGCGCCCTGAACTGCCTCGGCATGAAGGTGGCGCTCTTGCAGCAAGCGCAGGGCCAGCCGGGGCCAGTTGTTCTCCCCGGGGCCGGCGCCCACGAATTGCGCGTCCAGCGCAGCCAAAGAGATCAATCCACGCCGCCCCAAAGCGCCCACGCGGTCAAAGCGGACCACCTCTAAAAAGCGCTGGCCACCCGCGTCCACCACCTGCGTTTGCGATGCGGGCAGGCCTGCATGGTTCAGGGTCTGCAAAGCCAGGTGCTCGGCCAGCAGCAGGTCGCGCCAGCGCTCGCTCACGGGGCTGTCCTCAGGCTCACTGAATTTCACCAACACATGGCAGGGCAGTTGGTCCACCAGGCTCCAGGCCATGAACTTGGGCTGCTCACCGGCCGCCGACGAGCCGGGCAAGTCCCCTAGTGACGCCTCTCGGGACAGGCGCACATAAGCGGCGGCCTTGTCGGCCTTCCCCAGCGCGGGCGTGACGGTCTGGGCCAAAAAACGCTCACGCGCCCAGTCACCCAAGAGCACATCGCCCACCATGTCATGCCCATGCGCCAGCATGGCGCGCAAGGCATGGGCGTCTGTCCATTCGCTCAAGCCAGGGGGCAGCCCCAGGCTGGCACCGTGTCGCATGGCAAAAGCTCGGCCCAGGTAGCCCTGCGGCCGCATGTCAAACAAGCACCAAGGCAGCCCATCGGTGTGAGAACTGGCCCCACCAAGGGCATGCATTACAAAACCCTCAGGCCGCACGGGCACCAAGCAGCCCAGGTACTCCAACTGGGCCTGCGCGTTCACGCGGTACACAGGCATGTCGGGCAAGCCACGCAAAGCGTCGCGCAGCGCATAGCGGGCAGACCGGGCCGCCCCCAGGCGAAGCACCTCACTGCCCAGTTCGGCCAGCAGCCGCGACACGGTGGGCTGGCTCACACCCAAACTGTCGGCCAATTCGCGCGCAGTGCACGGGCCTTGGGCGAGGCTGCGGCGCAGGTGCTCAAGGTGGTTATTTTTGGACATTGAATAATTATATGAATAAATTAATGAATAGATAATTTAATCTTGATTGTGATTTTTGTGCGGGTGAATCGGCTCAGAAAACGGCCGCCACATGCGCGCAGCTGTGCTCATAGACACCAACCCTGCATAGACCCCACGCAAAACCCCATGTCCGAAAACGGCCAGCCACCGCGCTGCGCGCCGCCTAACATCGGACACATGCCCGCCGCCCCCACCGCCCATGCAAGCGCCACAGGCCTGAGCCACGAGCAGGCCTACCTGGCTTGGCGCACGCACGACGCGCGCTTTGACGGCAAGCTGTTTGCGGGGGTCACCAGCACCGGCATTTACTGCCGGCCGGTGTGCAGGGTGAGGCTGCCCAAGCAGGCCAACTGCCGCTTTTATGGCAACGCCGCGGCGGCTGAGCAAGCGGGGTTCAGGCCGTGCTTGCGCTGCCGCCCTGAGCTGGCGCCGGGCTGGTCGCTGAATGACAGCTCGGGCTCGCTGGCCCACGCCGGGGCAGACTGGATCGCGCGGCAAATGGCCAAAGGCGAGTCCACCGCCCTGCCCGGCTTGGCCGCGCACCTGGGCGTGAGCGAGCGCCATGTGCGCCGAATATTTGGCCAGGTGCATGGCGTCAGCCCCTCGGCCTGGGCCAGCACCCAACGCCTGCTGTGGGCCAAGCGGCTGCTCACCGACACCGATTTAAGCCTCACCGCCGTGGCCCAAGCCAGCGGCTTTGGCAGTGTGCGGCGCTTCAATGCCGCGCTGACCCAGCATTACCAGCTGAGCCCCAGCGCCATTCGCAAGCGCCTGCCTGCCCCGGGCGCCGCCGGGCAGGTGGGCTTGCGCTTGCCGTGGCGAGCGCCCTATGACGCTGGCGCCATGCAGGCCTTTTTAACGGCGCGGCCCTTGCCTGGTGTGGAGGCCTGGACCCATGGCCGCTGGTGGCGCACGCTCAGGCTGAACATGGCAGGCCAAGTCCTCACTGGCTGGCTGGCGCTGCGCTGGGACACCGACCGTGGCGAGGCCCGGGTTGAGGTGGCACCGTCCTTGGCGCCCGCCTTGGGGCAACTCGCCCACATGCTGCGCCATCTGCTGGACCTGGACACCGACACCCAAGCCATTGACCAAGCTTTGAGCTGCGCCCCCTTGCAGCCACTGCCGGGGCTGCGCATGCCTGGTTGCGTGGACGGCTTTGAAACCACGGTGCGCATCATCTTGGGCCAGCAAATCACCGTGGCGGCCGCCTGCACGCTCACGGCCCGGCTGGTGGCGCGCTATGGCGACGCGGTTGACACGCCCTTGCCCCATTTAAATCGCCTGTTCCCCAGCCCCAAGGTCTTGCTTGAGGCCAATCCCAATGACATGGGCGCCATGGGCATCATTCGCACGCGCACGGCGGCCATCCAAGCCTTGGCCCAGGCCGTGCTGGAGGGCAGCTTGGTCTTGTCGCCCGGCCAGCCGCTGACCACCTTGGACACGCTCAAGGCTCTGCCCGGCGTGGGCGAATGGACAGCGCAGCTGGTGGCACTGCGCGTGCTGGCTTGGCCAGACGCCTTTCCGGCCAGCGACGCAGGCGTGCGACTGGCCCTGGGCGGCATGAGCGCAGCTCAAGCCCTGCAATGCGCCCAAGCCTGGCAACCCTGGCGCGGCTACGCCACACTGCGCTTGTGGCACGCCTTGTCCCATCCATCACAACCCAGTCCATCATGAAACACCACAGCGCATGGATGGCCCAAAGCCACGTCATCACTCCTTTAGGGCCCATGCTGGTGGTGGCCACTTCACGAGGGCTCGCGGGCGCCTGGTTTGAGGGCCAAGCCCATCACCCCGGCCCGCTGACCCTGCCGCATGACGCTGATGCGGCCATTTTCAAAGCCACGCAAGAGGCGCTGAGCACTTACTTTGAGGCCCCGCACAAGGCAACATTCAAGCTCGCCTTGGACCCGCAAGGCACAGCCTTTCAGCAGGCGGTGTGGCAGCAACTGCTACAAATACCGGTCGGCCACACCAGCCATTACGGCGCCCTGGCGCAAGCACTGGGCAAACCCCAAGCCGCGAGGGCAGTGGGTGCGGCCGTGGGGCGCAACCCGGTGAGCATCTTCATTCCTTGCCACCGCGTGCTGGGCCGCGATGGCAGTTTGACGGGCTACGCCGGTGGCCTGGCCAGAAAACAGGCGCTGCTCAGTGCCGAGGGGGCACAGGGCTAGGCAATTGAACAGCCCGCAGTGCAAGCAGGCCAGTTCACAAAGATTGACGGCTTGACTCACGTTAATTTGCCTTCATCGGCTTGAAGACAGTCAGCCGCTGACCGGCTCAGCCCATACTCGTTGAGCTCAATAAATTCATTGAGCGCTCTCAGTTTGGATTAAAAAAATGGGCACGACTTCAATCAAAACCAGGGATTGACTCAGCCCGCTAACCCCCATTGGAGAACCCCATGCCCACACTTTTTCAGTCTCGCCCACCATTCGCTGTGCGTGCGCTGGTCACCAGCGCAGCCCTGCTGGCCCTGCCAAGCGCCTGGGCGCAGCCCCTGCCCAAAGCCACGCCCGAATCGCAAGGCATGTCCACAGAGCGTCTGGCCGTCATTTCTTCAACCATGAAGCAAGAGGTCGCCAGCAACCGCTTGCCGGGCGCCGTGGTCATGGTCGCGCGCAATGGCAAGCTGGTGTACTCCGAAGCCTTTGGCAAAACCGGCCGGGCCGATGGCAGCGACATGAAAGAAGATTCCATTTTCAGAATCTATTCCATGACCAAGCCGCTGGTGTCCACCGCGCTCATGATGCTGGTGGAAGACGGCAAAGTGCAGCTGACCGACCCCGTCTCCAAGTTTCTTCCGGCCTTCAAAAACCCGCAGGTCAGCGTGGCCTCCACCCACCCCGTCTCCGGCGTGGTGAGCTACAAAATGGTGGCTGCCAACCAAGAGCCCACCTTGCAAGACCTCTTGCGCCACACCTCAGGCCTGGCCTATGGCGAGCTCACCGCCAATGCCCCGGTCAAAGAGGCGTATGCCAAGTCCAAAGTGTTTTTGCCCACCATCCCTTTTGACGCGCGCGGCATGAGTCCCAGCGAAATGTCGGACACCGTGGGCAAAGCCCCACTGGCCCAGCAGCCTGGCACCACTTGGGAGTACTCGCTCTCGGTGGACATCCAAGGCCGCGTGGTGGAAGCCGTCAGTGGCAAGCGCTTGGGTGACTTTTTGACGGAGCGCATGTTCGCTCCCTTGAAGATGAAAGACACCGGCTTTCATGTGCCTGCGGCCCACGCCAGCCGCTTGGCTGAAGCCTTTGCCAAAGACCCACTCACGGGCGTGAGCAACGTCTTGATTGATGTCTCCAAACCCCCAGGCAACGACTCCGGCGGCGCCGGTGGCGTGGGCACGGCGGGCGACTACCTGCGCTACTGCCAGGCCATGCTCAACGGCGGCTCGCTCGATGGTGCGCGTATTTTGTCGCCGTCTACCGTTCGCCTGATGACGGCAGACCACTTGGGAGCCAGCATCAACACCACAACCAACCCGGGGCAGTTGTTGCTGGGCGTGAACGGCTACAGCTTCGGGCTGGGCTTTTTGGTCCGCTCGCAAGACGGATTGGCCCCCGTGCACGGTACGGCGGGCGAGTTCATGTGGGCCGGCTTTGCGGGCACCTTCTTTTGGGCCGAGCCCAAAGAAAAACTGTGCGCGGTCTACATGACGCAATCGCCCAGCCCCTTGCGGGCGAGTTACCGCCGGCTGATGAAAAACTTGGTGGCGCAAGCCATCAACTGACCTGAGCGCGGTGCACCTGCCGGCTCTTGCCTGAAGGCAAGCACCTGAAAAAGCAGCCATTTTCTTAGCCCTGCAGGAACTTGCCTGCAAGCGATGCGTGCCGTGCAACGGGCATCACCTCAGGCGAACATTCGCCAGCAGGCTGGCTCCTACAAGGGGAAAGATGAAGGGCTGGTGTTCTGAATTTGTAGGAGCTTGCCTGCAAGCGAATCGTGCCGGGCAACGGGCATTGCCTCAGGCGAACATTCGCCAGCAGGCTGGCTCCTACAAGGGAAAACGGCGTGTTGAAAAATGTCCTTTGATGACCGGGCTGGACAGGGAGAGAAACTGGTGCATGAAATGCACGCGGCGCATGGTGTGGGCACAAATCGAGGCCAAATCAAGGCCAAAACCAGCGTTGGGAATTTTCTCCTCTCCAGTGGAAACCCTTGGGTACAGCACCCGACTCCCGGACCAAAATTAACACTTTCACAATTACTTGATCAACGTCGTCAATTCGAAAAAGGAATACCTCATGAAAACTTTCCGTCTGGCATGCCTGCTGGCTGCCGCTCTGGCTGCTGGCACCGTTCACGCCCAAGTGGCCTCCAAGATAAAAATTGGTCTGGTGAGCACGCTTTCGGGCCCCAATGGCGCCATCGGTGAGGAGATTCGCGACGCCTTTAACCTGGCCGTGCAGCTCAACAACGGCAGTTTGGGTGGCGTGCCCGTGGAGATGGTGATTGGCGACGACCAATTCAACCCGCAGGTGGGCAAGCAGTTGTTTGAGCGCATGGTCAAGCGTGACAAGGTTGACTTCATGACCGGCGTGGTGTTTTCCAACATCATGCTGGCCAGCCTGCCCGAGGCCGTGAATGAAAAGGTGTTCTACATCAGCCCCAATGCGGCGCCCTCGCCGCTGGCTGGCAAGGACTGCAATCCCTTCTTTTTTGCAGCCTCCTGGCCCAACGACGCCTACCACGAGTCGGCCGGCCAGCACGCCTCCACTCGGGGATTTAAAAACGCTTACCTGATAGCACCCAACTACCAAGCGGGCAAGGATTCACTGGCAGGCTTCAAGCGCTTTTACAAGGGCAAGGTGGTCGACGAGGTCTACACCAAGCTGGGCCAGCTCGACTACTCGGCCGAATTGGCGCAAGTGCGCGCGGCCAAGCCTGAAGTGCTGTACGCCTTTTTGCCCGGCGGCATGGGCGTGAATTTCATCAAGCAGTTTGTGGCTGCCGGCCTGAACAAAGACATCAAGTTGGTGTTGCCCGGCTTTGGCGCTGACCAAGACATCATTCGCGGTGTGGGCGATGTGATGCTGGGCATTCAAGACACGGCACACTGGGCGCTGGACATCAACAACGCGGCCAACAAAAAGTTTGTCTCAGAGTACGAAAAAGCCTACAAGCGTTTGCCTACGGTTTACGCAGCCCAGGGCTATGACACCGCACTCATTCTTGATGCCGCCATCCGCTCTGTGAAGGGCAACATCGGCGACAAAGATGCACTGCGCAAGGCTTTTCGGGAGGTCAAGTTTGACTCGGTGCGCGGTGCCTTCAAGTTCAACACCAACCATTACCCGATCCAGAACTACTACCTGCGCGAAGTCAAAAAAGATTCGCAGGGTCGACTGGTCAATGTGCTGGCTTCTGCCACGCCCATCATGTCCAACCACGGCGATGCCTACGTGCAGGAATGCAGCATGCGCTGAACGCTCAGCAGGTCTGCTGCGAACTCCAGCGTCACATTCAGAGGCGCTGGAGGTTTTTTTTTGGGCGCAGGCCTATGGGCCTTGACCAGACGGTGACACTCAATATATGACTTGGATCTTGTTTCTTGAGCAGGCCCTCAATGGGCTGCAGTTTGGCTTGATGCTGTTCCTTCTGGCCTCGGGTCTGACGCTGGTCTTTGGCATCATGGACATGATCAACCTGGCCCATGGCGCCATGTACATGGTGGGCGCCTTCGTGGCAGCTTGGCTGGCGCACTTGACGCAGTCCTTTGTGCTGGGGGTGTTGTTGGCCATTCCGTTGACCGCGCTGTTTGGCATGGCCATGGAGGCCTCGCTGCTGCGCACGCTGTATGCCCGCGACCACATGTCGCAGGTGCTGGCCACCTTTGCGCTGATTCTCATCATCAACGAGTCTGTGCGCATGATCTGGGGCACCGACCTGCCGCTGGCCGCGCCAGCCGCGCTGTCTGGCCCTGTGGAGTTGTTGCCCGGCTTGTTTTACCCCAGCTACCGGCTGCTGATTATTGGTGTCGGCCTGGTGATTGCAGGCCTGCTGTACCTGGCGGTCACCCGCACGCGAGTGGGCGCCTGGGTGCGCGCGGGCGCATCCAACCGCGAGATGGCCATGGCCATGGGCATCAATATTCGCTGGCTATTTACCTTGGTGTTTGGCCTGGGCGCTGCTTTGTGCGCGGTGGCAGGCGCCTTGCTTGGCCCCCTTTTGGCGGTGCAAGTGGGCATGGGCGAGAGCGTGCTGATTTTGGCCTTTGTGGTGATTGTCATAGGCGGTATTGGCTCGATCTGGGGCGCGTTTGTGGGCTCGCTGCTGGTGGGCTTTGTAGACACTTTCGGCCGCACCCTGATGCCAGCGCTGTTCCGTGAACTGTTTCCGCCTCAGGTGGCCAGTGCGGCCGGGCCAGCGGTGGCCTCCATCATGGTGTATTTGTTGATGGCGGTGGTGCTTTTCGTCAAGCCCCAAGGCCTGTTTGCCAAGCGCTGAACGGTCATGATAAAACTCGAACCTTCTGCGGCCTCGGCCATTCCCAAGCCTGCGGCTTGGAAGCTATGGTTGTTGCTGACGGTGGCCACGGCCGTGCTCGGTTATTGGATGCAAAGCCAAGGCTTGGGCTACTACCTGTCCATGATCAGCCGCATGATGATTTACGGTTTGGCCGCGTGCAGCCTGAACCTCATCTTGGGCTACGGCGGGCTGGTGTCTTTTGGGCACGCCGCTTTTGTGGGCGTGGGCGCCTACACCGTGGGTATTTTGATCACTGAAGGCATGCCCAACGGCTACATGGGCTTTGGGCTGGCCATGCTCACCTCGGCTTTGCTGGCTTTGGTGATTGGCGCCATCTCGCTGCGCACCAAAGGCGTGTACTTCATCATGATCACGCTGGCCTTTGCGCAGATGCTGTTTTACCTGGTGAACTCGGTCAAGGCTTACGGTGGCGACGAGGGCCTGAACATCAAGATGCGCTCTGACTTTGGGCTGGGCATTGTGCTCAAGAACGACCTGCACTTTTTCTTGCTGGTGTTGTTGTTGCTGGTGGTCAGCCTGGCCTTGATGCAGGTGATGATGCGCTCGCGCATAGGCCGCATTGTGCTGGCGCAACGCGACGATGACATTCGCACCGAAGCGCTGGGCTATCCGGTGTACCGCTACCAGCTGATGCTGTTCGTGATTGCCGGTGCCATGGGTGGGCTGGCCGGTGCGCTGCTGGTCAACCAACAAAACTATGTGAGCCCCAACCTGCTGCACTGGACGCAATCGGGTGTGCTGATGATCATGGTGATTTTGGGCGGCGTGGGCACCCTGGCTGGTGGCCTGTGGGGCGCTTTGCTGCTGCTGTCCCTTGAAGACGTGCTGGCCGAGATCACACCGCATTTTCAGTTTTACGTGGGCTGGGTGTTGTTGGCGGTGGTGCTGCTCGCGCCCAAGGGCCTGTCAGGCATGCCCGAGCTGTGGCGGCGCTGGCGACAGCCAGCAGCCAAGTCTGGAGGCAAGCCATGAGCGCACCAACCCAAGATGCGGTGCTCGACATCCGTGGTTTGGTCAAGACCTTTGGCGCACTGCGCGCCACCGACGGCGTCAGCCTGCAGGTGCGCCCCGGCGAGATTCACGCCCTGATAGGCCCCAATGGCGCCGGTAAAACCACCTTGGTGGCGCAGCTGTCTGGGCAACTGCAGCCGGATGAAGGCGAGATTGTCTTTATGGGGCAGGTGATCAACCGCGTGGAGGCCCACGCACGCGTGGGCTTGGGCTTGGTGCGCTCGTTTCAGATCACGCGCTTGTTCAAATCTTTTTCTGTGCTCGACAACGTGGCGCTGGCGGTGCAGTCGCTGCAGCCTCAGCGCGGCTCGATCTGGCGCAGCGTGGCCAATGACCGCCAAGTGTACGAACGGGCTGCAGCCTTGCTGCAAGAGGTGGGGCTGGCAGCGCGCGCCGATGAACTCTCGACCGCCTTGTCGCATGGCGAGCAGCGCGTGCTGGAGCTGGCCCTGGCCTTGGCCACCGAGCCACGGCTGCTGCTGCTTGACGAGCCCATGGCCGGCACGGGACCCGAGGAGTCGGAGCGCATTGTGGCGCTGATCGACTCCCTGCGCCGTGACAAACACATGGCCATTTTGTTGGTCGAGCACGACATGGATGCTGTTTTTAAACTGGCCGACCGCATTTCGGTGCTGGTCAATGGCGTTTTGATTGCCAGCGGCACCCCTGATGAGATTCGCAATGACTCGCAGGTGCGCGCGGCCTATTTGGGTGACGAGGAGCTTTCATGAGCGAGCCACTGCTGGCCGTCCAAAGTCTGCGCGTGGCCTACGGCGCCAGTCAGGTGCTGTTTGATATCGACGCCGAGGTGCGCCCTGGCGAGGTCATTGGCCTGCTTGGCCGCAATGGCATGGGCAAAACAACCCTGATACGCAGCATCATTGGCCTGAAAAGCATTCAGTCTGGCTCGGTGTCCTTTGAAGGCCAGCAAGTGCATGGCAGCCGCCCTGACACCATTGCCAGGCTGGGGGTTGCCGTGGTGCCCGAAGGCCGGCAGATTTTCCCTAACCTGAGCGTTGACGAGCACCTGAGCGCCTTTGCCAACCAGCGCCACGCACGCGGCCAGCCGTGGACACCCAAGGCGGTCTATGGGCTTTTTCCGCGACTGGCCGAGCGCAAGAACAACATGGGCAACCAACTCTCAGGCGGCGAGCAGCAAATGCTGGCCATAGGCCGTGCCCTGGTGACCAACCCCAAGCTGCTTATTTTTGACGAGGCCACCGAGGGCCTGGCCCCGCTGATCCGCGAGGAAATCTGGAGCTGCATTGAACGCCTGCGCCAGGCCGGGCAGACCTTGATCGTGGTTGACAAATACGTCAGCCGCTTGGTGCGCATCGCCGACCGACACTTCGTCCTTGAAAAAGGCCGAGTGGCGTGGCAAGGCAGCTCTGCCGAGTTGGCCGCTGACCAGGGCCTGTGGCGCCGTTATTTGGGCGTTTGAGTCTGCGGTGACGCCGCGCCTTGGCAGCCAAAGTGCAGCCGCCCGCCGGGGCTAAAAAATCTGTGTGGCGACCCCGCGCACGCACTCCATCACAAAGCGGCTGGCCGGGCTGAGTGCGCCCTGGCGGCGCCGGGTGATGCCCACCGGGCGTACCCATTCGACACCCATCACCGGCAATGCGCGCAATTGGCGGGCGCGCTCCTCCCAGTAAATCAGCTCGCGCGGCACAAAGGTCAGCGCATCGGACTGCAACACCATGGACTTCATCAGCACGGTCGAGGTGGTCTCGACTTGAGCGCTTGGCGGGGGCAGGCCATGGCTGCGAAAAAAATCATCGAACGCCTGGCGCTCGAGTTCGCGCTGGCGCGGCAGCACCCACTGCTGCTGGGCCAACTGCGCGGGCGTGATCTGCCGCAGCCTGCCCAAGGGATGGTCGGTGCGGGCCACCACCACCGCGCTTTCAGTGAACAGCGTCTCGTGCAGCAGGTCTGGCTCATTGGCCCGAGCTGGCACTGAGGACAAGGCAAAGTCAATGTCGCCCTGCTTGACCCAGGGCATCAGCGATTCATTGAGCCCGTAGAGCACAGTGACCTGGAGCTCGGGCCGACCCTGGCTGACCCTCGCCAGGGCGAGCGGCAGGAGCCGGGTGGCCTCGGTGGGGCCACAGCCCATGGTCACATGCCCCCGCTGCGCGCCCTTGAGCGCCTCGATCTCGCCCGTGGCATGCCGAAATTCAGCCTCCACCACCTGCCCGTGGTAGCGCAAAGCCTCGCCAAAGGGCGTGGCCACCACGCCAAAACGGCCTCGCTCGATCAGTGGCACGCCCAGGCTGCGCTCGAGCACCTTGATCGCTTTGGACAAGGCCGGCTGTGACACGCCCAGCTCGGCTGCGGCCTCCGTCAAGCTGCCGCAGCGAACGGCCGTCAGGAAAAATTGCACCTTTCGGAAATCCATAACCAATGGTAATAGAAATTGATGTGCAAGTTGTTGCGCTGTCCAGCACTGTCAAGGTAACTTAGCAGCTGTTCTATTTCAGACCGCTCAGGAGTTCTCATGCCCACAATCGACCTGGACCATTTGGTCCAACCAGACCGCGTGCACCGCAGCGTGTACACCGACCCAGAGATTTTTGACCTGGAGATGGCGCAAATTTTTGAAGCTGCCTGGGTGTACTGCGGCCATGAGTCGCAGGTCAAAGAGCCCGGCCAGTTTCAGACCCTGCAGATTGGTCGCCAGCCCATGGTGATGGTGCGCGCCAAGGACGGCCAGATCCATGTGCTCTACAACCGCTGCCCTCACCGCGGCGTGCAGCTGTGCGGCAGCCACAGCGGCAACACCGGCAGTGGCTTTGTGTGCCCCTACCACGCTTGGAGCTTTCACCTTGACGGCAAGGTGCGCGCCATTCCGCTGATTCAAGGCTATGAGGGCACGAACCTGAACACGGAAGATCCCAACTTCAGCATGGCACGGGCCGCTCGGGTGGACAACTACCGCGGCTTTGTGTTTGCCAGCCTGAGTGCCCAGGGCCCGTCACTGATTGAATTTTTAGGCGATGCAAAGGTGGCTTTCGACGACATGTGCGACCGGTCCCCGGTCGGCGAGGTGGAGGTGGTGCCCGTGTGCCACCGGGTGGTCCAGCAGTCGAACTGGAAGTTTTTTATGGAAAACCAGCTCGACGCGCTGCACCCCTCGGTGACGCACCAGTCGACCGGTGTGTCGGCCCGCAGGGTGGAAAACCAAATTAAAAAAACCCAGGGCAGTGCGCCGCTTCACTACCACTACCTGTCCACCTTTGCTTCGAGTTTTGACCAGTGGGACTCGGTGCAGACGGTCAACTTTCCGCACGGGCACGGCATCCTCAAGGCCTACATGGGCCTGCGACCCACCGACCCGGACACGCTGGAACACGAGGCCCAGCTGCGACTGGCCTATGGCGAGGAAAAGGCCGAGGAATACCTCTCGCGCAGCATTCACCATGTGCTGATTTACCCCTATCTGTCGGTGCAGTCGCCGCTGCAACAGATACGCTGCCTGCGCCCGCTGGGGCCGGACAAGACGCTGTCCGAGATCTGGCATTTCCGCCTCAAGGGCGCGCCCGAGGCCATTTACCGCCGCGCGATGTGGTACTTCAACCTGGTCAACTCGCCCGCGACCATGATCAACGCCGACGATTTGGAGAACTGGACACGCGCCCAAAACGGTCTGATGTCCAAGGCCAATGACTGGGTGAGCTTTCACCGCAACATGGGCGGCGACACCGAGCGCGACGGCGTGCTTTATTCCAACAACGGCACCTCTGAAGTGGTGATGCGAAATCAATTCAAGGCCTGGCGCAACTACATGGCACCGGCCTACGCCAAGGTCACCGTCACCGTCACCACCGACTGAAGGAGTTCATCATGTCAAAAACCGAGGTCAAGCAAGCCCTGGGCAGCGGCGTCGTCATTGAGGCGGTGCAATCGCTCACTGGCGCAGAATCCATTGCCCCCGACCACATGGGCCGCAGCCGCGAGAGCGCAGTGGGCTACATACCGCGCGACATCACCCTTGAGCCCACGCTGCTGCGCCAAATCGAAGTGCTGCTGGCGCAACAGGCGGTCATGCTCGATGCCAAGCGCTGGAGCCAATGGATGGAGATGTTCACCGAAGACGGCGTGTACTGGATGCCCGCCGCGCCCGAGCAGACCGACTGGACCTCGCAGCCCTCCATCTTTGCCGAAGACAAGCTGCTGATGGAAGTGCGTGCCAACCGCTTGGTGCACCCCAACGCCTGGTCACAGGCTGCGCAATGGGCCACCCACCATCTGCTGGGCGCCACGCTGATTGAGCAAGCCAACCCGACCAGCTTGTCCACTTACACCCCCTTCCAGATGATGGAGGTTCGCCGCGACAAGGTGCGCCATTTTGGCGGCAGCTACCGACACAACTGGGTGCTGCAAGGCGGTCAGTGGAAGATCCTCTTTCAGCGGGTCGACATGTTCAATGCCCAGGCCAGTTACGATTATGTGATTCAGGCTTGGATATAACTGCCCATGTGGAAACCACCGGAACGCATCAAATTTTTCTCGACCCACGGCGCGTCTCCCACACGCCCACAGGCGCAAGAATCCAGGTTGTTCAGCCCCCTGCAGATGGGGCCCATGAGTCTGCGGCACCGCACCTGGGTGCCGGCCATGGTGCCTTGGCGCTCCAATGAGGACGGGCTGGTCACCGAAGATGTGATCCAGTGGTATGCCCGCTTTGCCCAGGGCCAACCCGGCGCCATCGTGATTGAAGCGACTGGCATCCGCGATGTGCCAAGCGGGCCGCTGCTGCGCATCAACGACGACCGCTATATTGACGGTCTGAGGCGGCTGACCCAGGCCGTACACCAAGCCAGCGGCGGTCACACCCGGCTGCTGATTCAGTTGATCGACTTTCTGCGCATCCGGCGCCGCCCTGAGCCACAGGTTTTTTTTGAGCGCCACCTGACGCTGACTCCAACGCTGCTTGAACGCGCCGGGCTGACCGGCATGCCAGCCGAGCAAGCGCGGCAAGCCCTGCTGGAGCAGGGGCCAGAGCGCTGGCAGGCCGTGCTCGATGAGCGCGACTGGCAAAGCCTGCAGTTTGGCGCGCGCGAGCATGTCAACGACCTGGAACTTGCGCACATCCGTGAGCTGCCTGCAGAGTTGCCAGAGCTGTTCGCCCAGGCCGCAGTGCGTGCACGCGCGGCCAGCTTTGATGGCATTGAGCTGCACTATGCCCACGCCTACACCATGGCCTCGTTCCTGTCGGCCACCAACAAGCGCAGCGACGGCTACGGCGGCTCTCGCGAGGCCAGGGTGCGTTTGCCCCTGGAGGTGTACCAAAAGGTGCGCCAAGCGGTGGGCACTGACTTTGCGGTGGGTTGCCGCTTTTTGACTGAAGAATGCATTGAGGGCGGCACCACGCTGGACGACAGCCGCTGGTACGCGACGCAGTTTGCCCGCGCAGGCATGGACTTTGTGTCGACCAGCCGAGGCGGTAAGTTCGACGATGCCAAACAGCCAGGCATAGGTCAGGCCGCCTACCCTTACACCGGCCGCAGCGGCTATGAATGCATGCCGCAGTATTTGTCTGATGCGCAGGGGCCTTTTGGCCGCAACCGCAAGGCCAGCGCCGACATCCGTCAAACGCTCAGGCAGGCCGGCCTGAACACGCCCGTGGTGAGCACCGGTGGCGTGCACAACTTTGAGATGGCCGAAAGCATGCTCGCCGCCCAAGACTGCGATGTGGTGGGAACCGCACGCCAAAGCCTGGCCGACCCCGACTGGGCGCTTAAAACTTGGCTGGGCATGGGCGATCAGGTGCGCCTGTGCGAATACACCAACTACTGCGAAGGGCTGGACCAAAAGCACAAGCAGGTGACCTGCCAGCTCTGGGACCGCTTGGACCTGGATGAGCCAGGCGTGCGCATGTCGCTGGACGGCAAGCGCAGGCTGATCGCCCCGCCCTGGCAAGCGGCGCAGACCCAGCCTGGCGCGGTGCCAGACGAACAAGCTGCGCAGACCACACTGACATGAGCGCTCTGCAAGCCTCAGGGCATGAGGACGACTTCAGCCGCCGTCATCTGCCGCCCATGGCGCAGTGGCCCGAGCTGCTGGCGCCACCACACGGCCTGAGCTACCCCGCGCGGCTCAATGCGGCTGAGGCGCTGGTGGATGCGCAGGTGAGCGCCGGTCACGGGCACCGTGTGGCGCTGCGCGGTGCCGGCCTGGTGTGGACCTACGCGCAGCTGCAAGAGCAGGTGGACCGCATCGTGCAGGTGATACGCCAGGACTGGCGCTTGCCCACTGGCGCCCGAATTTTGTTGCGTGGAGCCAACCACCCGATGCTGGCCGCCTGCTGGCTGGCCGTGGTCAAGGCCGGCTGCGTGGCGGTGACCACCATGCCGCTGCTGCGTGCACGCGAACTCGCAGTGATTGCGCGCAAGGCCGAGGTCGGTGGCGCCTTTTGCCAGGCCGATTTGCTGGACGAATGGCAGGGCGCGGTGGCCAGCCTGGAGCGGCCCTGCCCGAGCTTGGGCTACGCCATTGAGTCGGGCATGGACGATGCCCTGCAGCAGGCCATGGCGCGCCAGGGCGGCGGCTGCGCGGCCGCCGACACCGCGCAAGACGACGTGGCCCTGATCGCCTTCACTTCAGGCACCACCGGTGTGCCCAAGGGCACCATGCATTTCCAGCGCGACCTGCTGCTGATTGCCGATGTGCTGTCGCACCATCTGCTCGACCCCACCGCCGATGATGTGTTCATAGGCACGCCGCCACTGGCTTTTACCTTCGGCCTGGGAGGCCTGCTGGTGTTTGCGCTGCGGGCAGGCGCGTCGGCGGTGCTGCAGCCGGCCTGGACCCCCGAGACCTTGCTGCAAGGCATGCGTGAGCACCGCGCCAGCATTTGCTTTACCGCCCCCACCTTTTACCGAAAGATGGCGCCGCTGGCCCAGAGCCTGCCCGCGCTAAGACACTGCGTCTCCTCCGGCGAAATGCTGCCGGCCGATACACGCGCTCAATGGCTGGCGGCCACAGGCATTGAGATGACCGAATGCCTGGGCTCGACCGAGTTGCTGCACGCCTTCATTGGCTGCAAACCCGGCGCAGTGCGACCGGGAGCCACCGGCCAGGTGGTGCCAGGCTATGAAGCGTGCATCGTCAACGAGCATGGCGAGCGCATGCCGCCAGGCCAAATTGGCCGGCTGGCTGTGCGTGGCCCCACCGGCTGCCGTTATCTGGACGACGACCGACAACTCGACTACGTGCGCCACGGCTGGAACCTGACCGGCGACGCCTACATGATGGATGAAGACGGGTTTTTTTGGTACCAGTCGCGCACCGACGACATGATCGTGAGCGCGGGCTATAACATCGCCGGTCCCGAAGTCGAAGACGTGCTGCTCACCCACCCTCAGGTGGCCGAATGCGGCGTGGTCGGCGCACCCGACGCAGAACGCGGACAGGTGGTGATGGCCTTCTTGGTGCTGCGCCCATGGCCAGGCTCGGACCAGCCCCCAGTGCACGAGCTGCAGGACTGGGTCAAGCAACGCCTGGCGCCCTACAAATACCCGAGGCGCATTCGCTTTGTCGATGCCCTGCCCCGAACAGAAAACGCCAAGCTGCAGCGCTTTGTACTCAGGCAATGGGCTCAAACAGCGGACACGCTCGCACGCTGAAATTCGCTTGCAGGCAAGCTCCACAAGCCATGCTTAGTTCGGTGTCAGCGCTTATTCTTTGAACATCCACTCCACCCTGACCGGCTCGACCATGACGCACGTCAACCTACCCACTCCCCCCGCTCGGGCGATTCAGCGGCCAGACCGCTTTAAAAAATGCATCGCCCTTGGACTCATGCTCTGGCTGGCCGCGCTGGGGCCGGTGCAAGCTCAACCTGCCCCGCTGCAATCCGTGCCGTCGGTGGATGTGCCGCGTTACATGGGCACCTGGCACGAGGTCGCCAAATACCCCAACTGGTTCCAGAGGAAATGCGCCAACAGCACGCAAGCCACTTACAGCCTGCAGGCCGACGGCCGGGTGCAGGTGCTCAACCGCTGCAAAACCGACAAGGGCGAGTGGACCGAGGCCGTGGGTGCGGCCCGACAGATCGGCGGGCCCTCCTCGGCCCAGCTGAAGGTGCGCTTTGCGCCCGAGTGGCTGTCTTTCATTCCGCTGGTTTGGGGCGACTATTGGATCATTGACCTGGATCCGCAATACCAGTGGGTGGTGGTCAGCGAGCCCAAGCGAGAGTACTTGTGGATTTTGTCGCGCACACCGCAATTGCCCGCGGCCACCTACCAGGCCTTGCAGGGCAAACTGAGCGGCTTGGGCTTTGACCTGCGCCGGCTTGAGCTCAGCCCGCCTTGAGCGGCTGGGCCCATGAATGCGCCAGCAGCACTCAGCGCAGGGCAAAACCAGATTTCCCCATATAGACGGCTTTAGGTCGTACAGAACTGCAGGCCATCAAGCAGGGAAAAACAGTCGAGCTTGCGCACGCAGTTCTGATAGTCGTCGGCAATCACCACGTTCATGAAAGGTCCTTGTTGTTGTGTGGGGGTTTCAGCGGCCCCAGGCGCGGGCGCCGCCGCTGGAAGGGTCCAGCGTGTAGCGCACGCTGAACTTGCCGCAGAAGCAGGTGCTGCCCTGCAGCAAGATGCGGTCCTTGGGGCCAAAAATGGTGTGCTCGCGCACCAGCAGGGCCGAGCCCTTGGGCGTTTGCAGCAATTTGGCCTGCTCGCTGGTGGCCACCGCGGCGCTGATGGCGTTGTCGATGCGGCCTATCGTCAGCCCCAGGTCTTCGCGCAGAACCTGCTGGACACTGCGCTCGCGCAGCCACTGGGGATCGATGCCGCGCGCAATCGCATCGGGCAGGTAGCGCAGCTCCAGCGCCACTTTGCGCCCGCCCACATAGCGCAGGCGCTCAAGCCGCCACAGCAAGGGCTCTTTTTGGCCCATGAGCAGCGCCTGCTCCGCGGGCACGGGCTGCGCCGCAAAGATCAGCAGCTCATACTGCAGCGACTCGCCGGTGGCCAGCACATGGTCCTCGAAGGACTCGAGCAAGGTGGTGTCAACCCGGTCGTTGAGCGAGGGGCTGCTGACAAAGGTGCCGCTGCCCGCGCGGCGCGAGATCAGGCCCTCAAACACCAGTTGCTGCAAGGCCTTGGCCACCGTGGCACGCGTGGTGCCAAAGCGGCTGGCCAGCTCCTGCTCGGAAGGCAGCCTCTCCTGGGGCCGAAAACGCCCCTGCTCGATGCCTTGCTTCAGAAAGCCCTGGATCTGGACGTAAATCGGTGCAGCGTGGCTCATGGCGCTGGGTTCAGTGGCTGTACTTTTTTTCCAGCGCGTCAAAAAACGGCTTGTTGACCATGCGCTGGCGCTCCTGGAAAGGCACCACCACCGCCGGGTCCTCGTCGAGCCGGCCCTGGGCCTTGAGCTGAGACAGCGACTTGTGCATGCCCAGCGCTGCGCCCTGCAAGGCGGCGTTGGCATAGAGCACGATGCCAAAGCCCAGCGCGGCCAGCTCGGCCTGGTCCAGCGCCGGCGTCTTGCCGCCGATGACGATGTTCATCAGTTGCGGGCGGTCCAGCAACTGGGGCAGGCGGCGCACTTCGTCGGCGCTTTCAGTGGCTTCGACAAACAAGATGTCTGCGCCGGCCTCGGCGAACTTGTGCGCGCGCTCAATGGCCGCCTCAAAGCCCTGGGTGGCGCGGGCGTCGGTGCGGGCGATGACCTGGAAGTTCTCGTCCTGGCGGGCATCGACGGCGGCCTTGATCTTGCTGAGCATCTCCTCGGTGGAGGCCACGCTCTTGCCCGCAAAGTGGCCGCAGCGTTTGGGAAAGGTCTGGTCCTCGATCTGCACCGCGTCGGCGCCGGCGCGCTCAAGCGCGCGCATGGTCTGGCGCACATTGAGCGCATTGCCAAAGCCGGTATCGATGTCCACGATCAGGGGAATGTCCACCGCGTCGCGAATGGCCGCAGTGTGCTCAACCACATCGCGCAGGCTGATGAAGGCCAGGTCAGGCAGGCCGTAGTACATGTTGGTCAGGCCCGCGCCGCTGAGGTAGACCGCCTCAAAGCCCAGGTCGGCCACGGCGCGCGCGCTCATGGCATTGAAGGCACCGGGCACCAGCAGGGCGTTGCGCTGGTTGACGCGCTCACGCAGGAATTTTTTGGTTTCAGAACTCATGAACAGACACCTGTGAAAGAAAGTTGTAGAAAGGTCTCATGCGGCCCAGCAGCGTTCGGGCACGAACACCTGCCCGTCCCACCACAGCGATGCCGCGCAGCGCCTGGCGGTGCTGGCGCAGCACGCCGCACATGTAGCTGTTGTCGGTGCCCAGAAAGCTCGGCTGCACGATCACGGCATGCGTGACGCCGCTGGGCTGCGCGTGGCGCAGGTAGTCCTCGTAAGTGGCGTCGTACTCCGGCACATAGCGGCGCACCGGCGCCAGCGGCAGGCCGCGAACAAAGACATGAATGTGTGTGTCGACCAGGGACATGAAAGAGTCCGCCTCCCAAAACACCCGGCAGCGATCTAAGTGTCACCCGGATGATTTAAAGAATAGTTGACTATGCTGCTTTGCCTACCCGGGATTTCCCGACACTGTGAGGGTGACTGCAAAGACCCATGGCCAGACACCATTCAAGCTGGAGCCCAAGCGGTGGATGAAGGCGACTGCGACTATGCGCAAAGCTGCGTTGATAAATCTTCTAAATTGTCAACTGCTGCGGTTTGAACCATGGATTCGTGGAAAATTCAGGCTGAGTCAAAACTTATCCAAAAGGAGTTCAATGTGATCGGTTCTCAACATTTGATGCTTGCTGTGCTGGCCTTCTTTGCGGCCCTAGGTTCTGCCTGGGCTGATCCCTGCAAGGACCTCGCGCCCACCCGCGGCCAGTCTGGCAAGGACGTCATCTGGATTCCCACCCCCGAGCCCCTGATCGACAAAATGCTCACCGCAGCCAAAGTCACGGAGCAAGACCGGGTGTTCGACCTGGGCGCCGGTGACGGCATCATCGCCATCACCGCTGCCCGCAAATTCGGCGCACAGTCTGTAGGCGTCGAATTCAACCCGAAGATGGCCGACTACGCCCGCTGCAAGGTCCAGGAAGCGGGCATGTCCGAGAAGGTGCGCATCATCACCGGCGACATCTTCGTGGAGAACTTCAGTTCGGCCAACGTGGTCACGCTGTATCTCTTGCCCGATCTCAACTTGCGCCTGCGTCCGACCCTGCTGAAGATGAAGCCGGGCACCCGCATCGTGTCCCACGCCTTCAACATGGGCGATTGGGAGCCCGACGAGACGATGAGCCATGAATATGCCCGCGGCTATTTCTGGGTGGTTCCAGCGCAGGTCGAAGGCGACTGGATGTTCAGCGGTATGGAGGGGGGTCCGATGCGCGTGAGTCTGCGTCAGACCTACCAGAACATCGGTGGCATGTTTACCCGTGCCAGCAGCACCCAGCCGCTGGTCGGCGCCCGCTTGCGTGGCGAGGACATCAGCTTCCAGTTCAGTACGCCCGACAAGAATGTCCACACCTTCACCGGCCGCGTTGCCGGCGATCGCATCACCGGCACTGTCAACTCGGCCACCCTGCATACGCCGGTTGAAGCCAAGCGCCTGTGATCGACGCGTGTTGACAGATCAGCTCTAGCGATTGTCAACACTCCTGTTCAACAGCAGGCGCAAACAACCGCTGCGCCTGCTTCATCCCCTGTCTGCCCTGGCGCTGATTTTTGGCATGGTCATCGTTGCCGGAGGTCAAACCGAAAGCCCGTAACTTCCAGCGACGGCGCTACGGGTTCACGCGGTAAATCGTTTCCGCACGATTGAACATCACCCACGATGTGACGATGTATTTATCTTCCGATCGGGGAACGTGCCCCTTGTGGGTGTGTGTGAAGCCGGCGGGGGCGATGACGAGTCGGCCGCGGCGCGGTGCGAGCTTGCGGTCTTGAAAGTAGAACTCCGTTTCGCCCCCTTCGGCGACGTCGTTCAAGTAGTACATGTACAAGAGCACGCGGTGCAGCGTTTCGCAGTGCGGATCTTTGGGAAAGATCTCCGAATGCCAATGATGGTAGCCACCCCTGCCCCGTTCGTACTTCTGCATGTTCACCACTCCCGAGCGATACAGCAGCATCAAAATCCCGCTGAGCTGCTGATCGGGAACGCGATCCATTTGCTCGTACGTCAAATGAAAGTTTTCGCCCGTTTGTTGATCCCGTAGCTGGAGCGCGATCGCTCCGGCGACCAGAAACGGATACTTGCGAACATATTGCGTCAAATACGG
>CAMCUN010000022.1 GCA_945878995.1 Polaromonas sp. YR568
TCCGAACTTGAAACCGATGTCCTTGCGACGGAGACTGCCACATGAATTCCACAACAGATGTCAGCAGGGTTGCTGAAGAAATTAAAAAGATGAATCTGGCCCAAGCGATCACCATGGCGCTAGACGATGCCATGGCGCTAGATCCAACGGTTATCGTCTTGGGTGAGGATGTTGCCGATAAGCAGGGTGGTGGTGTTTTTAAATGCACAACTGGGCTGTCGACCAAGCATGGAGAGCATCGGGTGCGCTCCACGCCCATTTCCGAGCAAGCGATTGTGGGTGCTGCGATTGGGGCCGCCCTCGCTGGCATGCGCCCAGTCGCCGAAATCATGCTCATGAATTTCATGACGGTTTCGATGGACCAAATTGTTAATCATGCGGCAAAGCTGCGGTATATGACGGGCGGTCAAACTCATGTGCCATTGACCATACGCACCACCACCGGCGCAGGATTTGGCACTGGGGGCCAACATTCAGATTATTTGGAGGCCTGGTTCGCTCATACCGCCGGTCTTCAGGTGGTCGCGCCATCGAGTCCTGCAGATGCTTATGGTTTGTTGCTCTCATGTATTTTCGATGACGATCCCTGTATTTTCATTGAAAACATGCCTTTGTATTTTGTGCCCGGAATTGCCCCGATACCCGGCGCACGGGTACCGATAGGTAAGGCCAATGTACTCCGTGCTGGCACGGACGCGACCGTGGTCAGTTATAGCCGCACCCTTCACGATGTGATAGTCGTTGCTGACCAGTTGGCCAAAGAGGGCATTTCGCTGGAGATCATAGACCTGCGCACGATTTCGCCACTCGATATGCCAACACTTTGTCAATCGGTGGCCAAGACCAGGCGCGCGGTGATCGTGCATGAAGCCAACGTGGATTTTGGAATAGGTGCCGAGATTGCAGCCCAATTACACAGGGAACTGTTTGACACGCTCAAGGCGCCAGTCCTTCGGGTGGGATCCATGCGCTCCCCTGTGCCCTATTCCAAGCCACTGGAGGCTGCATTTGTTCCGACTCCGGAGCGAATCACGGCAGCGATACGGCAAGTTCTCAAATAGTAAAAAATCAGTGCGGAGACAGTGGTGACTACACAAATAATTCTGCCCAAGCTTGGGTTTTCAGTGAATGAGGCTTTGTTGGCCGAATGGATGATCAGCGATGGCGCTGCGGTCGCTGCCGGCCAACCGCTCTACGCGATCGAAAGCGAAAAGTCGGTCGAGGAAATTGAAGCGCCGGTCTCAGGTGTTCTTAAGATACTCTCACCTGCAGGTGAAACCTATATTGTCGGTACGGTGATCGGCGAAATCGTATGACCTCAGAGGTGCAAGCCAGCCTTGTCTGGCCGGCGAACCTTCCCCCCATGCCATCGGTCGACTTTGGCAAATTCGGCATGGTCGAATCTGTTGCTCTTTCACGCCAGCAAAAGCTGGTCTCATCTTTTCTGTCGAGGAACTGGGCACAGATTCCACATGTGACCCATCATGATGAAGTCGATATTGATTTGCTTGAATTAAACCGCAAGCAGATGGGTGAGAAATTGGGCATCAAGCTCACGCCAGTTCCTTACCTTATTAAAGCTGTAGCTCGCGCATTGGCCGCATTCCCACGTTTCAATGCATCGCTTGCGGATGATGGCGAAACCTTGATATTAAAGCAGTATTTCCATATTGGTGTGGCTGTCGAAACCGGACAAGGGCTGCTGGTACCGGTGTTGCGGGACTGCGATAAAAAATCGATTCCCGAGCTTTCAGCAGAATTGAATGACAAGGCATCGCGCGCCCGCGGCAGGGGTTTGCCGATGTCGGAAATGTCGGGTGGATGTTTCTCGATCAGCTCGCTCGGATCGATAGGCGGGACAGGCTTTACACCCATCATTAACGCCCCCGAACTGGCCATTCTTGGTGTGAGCCGCGCTACTGAAAAGCTCATGTTGCGCGACGGCAAGCTTGTCGCTGCGTCGATGCTGCCCTTGTCCTTGAGCTATGACCACCGCGTCATCAATGGAGCTGATGCAGCGCGCTTCTTGCGCTTCATTGCCGAGCAGTTGGCTGAACCTGGCGACTTATAAAAGGAGATGAAATGAGAAATACGATCGAACAACGCTTTTCAGTTGCTGGCCGGGTTGCCTTGGTCACCGGCGCCGGCTCCGGTATTGGTGCTCATTTTGCGACCATGCTAGCGGAGCATGGCGTCAGGGTGGCCGTCGCAGGTCGCCGCATGGACCGCCTTGAGGCGGTTGCAAGCAATATCAATTCTGAAGGAGGTAGCGCTATCGCTTGCGTGATGGATGTGTCTGACCGCGACTCCATCAAGCGGGCATTCGATGCGATCGAGGATCGCTGGGGGGCTGTCGACATCTTGGTCAACAACGCAGGGCAGACCTCTCGCACCAGTTTTGTGGACATGGCTCCTGAAGAATGGACATCTGTTATCGATGTCAATCTTTCTGCCCCTTATTTCGTTTCCAAGGAAATGGCGGTGCGTCTCATCGCCAAAGGTCAAAAAGGTGCAGTCGTGAATATCGCCTCCATCCTTGGAAAAGGGGCTATACAGAATTTTTCCAGCTACGGCACCAGCAAAGGCGCCTTGATCCAACTGACAAAGTACTTGGCCATGGACTTGTTGCCCCATCACATACGCGTCAATGCCATTGCGCCTGGTTATTTTCCGTCCGAGATGACGAATCCGTTCTTCGAAACCGATTTGGGTAAGCAGGCGATAGCCTCTTTGCCACCAAAACGGCTGGGCCGCGTGGAAGAACTCGACGGCGCACTGCTGCTGCTGGTCAGTGAGGCGGGTTCCTACATCAATGCAACCACCATTACGGTGGATTACGGTCATTCAGAACGTCTGTCCTGAATCATATTTATTGTGCAAAAAATGTCAGCATTTATGACGATTTATTCACAGGCGCGCCATAGCGAGGCCACACCGGGTATGAATTGGCGCGGCGTTCCTTGCTGGAACCATGGGCGGTGGGCTGCTTGTTATCAAGCAGATGACAAAAGACGAAGGTCAGCCCATTGTTTTTTCGTCTGCGAGCACACCGTTCCAGAGGTATCCAGATGAATCAGCAAGCCAGGCTATCCTGCCCTCACTTGGTGGCGCCTGATGGCCACTCATTGCAACTTGTCGGCAGCCGCTGCACCCGCTGCGGTGAGATTTATTTCCCGTCTTGTCATGCTTGTACTCGTTGCAGCCATACCCTGTTCGAGGTTCATCCTCTCGGCGCCTCAGGGATTCTTTGGTCATGGACCGTTCAGGGTTTTTTGCCGAAGTCGCCCTATAACAGCGGCGAGACCGAGGCCACCTTTAAGCCGTATGGCGTTGGCTATGTGGAGATGCCCTCAGGCATCAAGATTGAGAGCCGCCTTATCGCCGATGACATCAGGCGTTTGCAGATCGGTATGCCCATGCAACTGACGCTGGAGAACTACCGGACTGACGAGCAGGGCCAGATTTGGTCAACTTTTGCATTTTGTGCGGTTTTGGAGAACTCTGATGCGCAATGACGTGGCCATCATCGGTGTGGGTATGCATCAATTCGGCAGGACCGAAAGTGTATCGGGACTGGAGCAGGGCGCTGTGGCCGTGCGAAACGCGCTTCTCGATGCAGGGCTCACTTGGCAACAAGTGGGTGTGGCCTATGGAGGCAGCCAGGACGCTGGCAATGCGGATGCATTGACCAATTTGCTCGGCTTGACTGGGCTGCCATTTGTCAACGTGGCCAATGGGTGTGCAACGGGGGGCAGCGCACTGGCCAGCGTGATAGCCGCCATTCAGTCGGGTATGGCAGACATTGGCGTGGCCGTTGGTTTTGACAAGCATCCCCGTGGGGCCTTTAACCCACAGCCCTCGCAGTGGGGGCTGGAGGATTGGTACGGCGAGACCGGGTTGATGCTGACAACCCAGTTTTTTGCCCTGAAGACCCAACGCTATATGCACGACCACGGCCTGAGCGAGGATGCATTGATCCGATCGGCGCAGCGTGCCTTCCGCAATGGATCTATCAATCCGCAGGCTTGGCGCCAGCGTGAATTGAGCTACGAGGAAATCGCCAACTCCGCCCCTGTCAGTCTTCCCCTGCGCAAGTTCATGTTCTGCAATCCAGGCGAAGGCGGTGCCGCCCTCGTGTTATGCAAGTCGGCCGATGCTCATCGCTACAGCAGCAAGCCCATCATCGTCAAGGCGGCGGCCCTGCGAAGTCGATATCACGGATCGTTCGAGGTGTTCAGCCCCTCGCTGGTGGCCGATGCGGCGCAGTCTCCTACGGTGACAGCATCCAAGGCTGCCTATGAAGCGGCCGGCGTCGGGCCATCCGATATCGATGTGATTCAGCTGCAAGACACTGACTCGGGATCCGAACTGATCCATATCGCAGAGAACGGCTTTTGCGAGCATGGTGAGCAAAATCACCTGCTGCGCCATGGCCAGACTGATATAGGCGGTCGCCTGCCCGTCAATACAGATGGCGGCTGTCTGGCCAACGGTGAGCCCGTGGGTGCATCGGGGCTTAGACAAGTCATTGAAATATGCCGGCAATTGCGTCAGGAAGCTGGCCGACGGCAGGTTCCTGGGCAGCCAAAGCTGGGCTACACCCACGTCTATGGTGCGCCGGGCGTCAGTAGCGTGACGATTCTTCAGCGCTAGACCTTGTTGCAAGGGTCAGCACCGCAGCTTAATCGCTTTCTTACAGGAGCAACCATGAACTCAATTTCCAAAAGAGAATTTACTGAACTGACTCAGGACGATGTCGGCGATCCTGGGGTCTTCCAGCGCTTGCTGGCCCAGGAAACGGTTCCGGTGCCAGAGTTTCTGAAACCCTCCCACCCTGGCTTCAGTGATGTGGACATGCCGATCTGGCGCTACACCTCGCGCGAGTTTCACAGGCTGGAAGCTGAAAAGATGTGGTCAAAGGTCTGGCAATTTGTAGGCCGCACAGACCAGATACCGAATGCCGGTGACAACATCGTGTATGACATTGTGGATCAATCAGTGGTGGTGATCCGAGGCGACGATGGGGTGATTCGTGGCTTTCACAATTCCTGTTTGCATCGCGGCCGCGCTTTGCGCACGGCCAGCGGCTCTACCGCTGTATTAAAGTGTCCTTACCATGGCTTCACCTGGGACGTCTGTGGAAAGTTCAAGAGCCTGCCCAGCGCCTGGGACTTCTGCCACCTGAAAGAGCAGGACCTGTCCTTGCCTCAGGTGCGGGTCGATACTTGGGCCGGCTTTGTATTCATTAACTTTGACGCTGACGCAGCACCGCTGCTCGATTATCTTGATGTGCTGCCTGAACACTTCAAGGCCTACTTTTTTGATCGGGCCTACATCCAGGCGCATGTCCAACGAAAAATTCCGTGCAACTGGAAAGTGGCACAAGAGGCCTTTATGGAGTCCATGCATACCCGTGCTACACACCCGCAAATCATGACCTTCACCGGCTGTTTAGACAGTCAATATGACATGTATGGCGACAACCTCAGCCGAAGCATCACACCCATGGGTATCGTTGGCCCTCACCTGACGGGCGTTTCGGAAAAGGTCGTGTTGCGCGACATTCTGCAGGAATCTGGTCGCATGGCTTCCAGTGACGCTGGAAAATACACCCTTCCTGACGGTATGACGGCACGCAAATACATAGGCGAACTGAACCGTGAAATATTTGGCGCGGCTGCGGGTGCGGATCTGGGTCAGGCCACGCTGGCAGAGCTCGAAGATGCAATTCTTTATTCAGTTTTTCCGAATACCCAGATCTGGGCCGGTTTCGGCAGCAATATTGTGTATCGGGTGATTCCCGACGGCGACAACCATGAAAGCTGCCTCTTTGACGTGCTGATTTTGGGTCGCCACGCAGAGGGAACGGAGTGTCCTCCAGCCGCGCGAGTGAATCGCCTCGCCGACGATGCGCCATTTTCGAGCGCTGCAGAAATCGGCGCTCTGGGTGCCGTGTTCGATCAGGACATGCGAAATTTGCCCTACATGATGAAGGGCCTGAAGGCTTCACACAAGGGAGCGGTGAGTCTCGCGACATACCAGGAGAGCCGAATTCGGCATCACCATGTGACGCTCGACAAATACCTCGGCTTGGATGAAGTGCGATGAATCAGTTGAACCAACAGTGGCGCTTGGTGGCGCGGCCAGATGGCGAGCTCGCAGCAGAGCATTTCACCATTGTGAGCGCGCCCATGCCCCAGCCCGGCGCTGGTGAGGTGCTTGTCAGAACGATTTACCTTCTGATTCCGCCTGCCATGCGCATGTGGATGAACGAGCGCGACAGTTACATGCCTGCGCAGACCTTGGGCGAGGTGATGAGCGGTATCACACTGGGAGTCGTTGAGAGGTCCAATCATCCAGGATTTGTGCCTGGTATGTACGTGAACGGCATGGGGGGCTGCCAGGAATGGTTTGTCGCTACAGGCGAACAGCTGATGCCGATTTCTGCACAGGCCGGCGTGCCTCTGGCGGCTTATCGGTCTGTCCTTGATGTCCAGGGGCTGACAGCTTATTGCGGGTTGACAGAAATCTGTCGTCCGGTTGCCGGACAGACCTTGGTGGTGACTGCAGCCGCTGGCAGCGTAGGTTCGCTCGTCTGCCAAATTGGCAAGAAGCTGGGCTTGAAGGTGGTCGGCATCGCCGGCGGACCTCAGAAATGCGCCTGGCTTGAGAGGGAGTGTGGCATCGATGCGGTGATCGATTACAAGGCCGGTGAGGTGGGGCAAAGGCTGGACGCCTTGTGTCCGCAAGGCATCGACCTTGTTTTTGAAAACGTAGGCGGTGAGATTTTCGACCTGATCCTCGACCGCATCAACGACCATGCCCGTATTGCGCTGTGCGGCTTGATTTCGAGCTACAACGGCGGTGTCACCCAAAAAACAAGCTCCTTGATGCAGTTGGTGAATAAGACAGCAACGATGGAAGGGTTCTTGGTGCGCGATTACTTTGGTCGGTATGCCGAGGTGATTCAGCAACTGCAGACCTGGGTACTGGACGGCAGTCTGAAATGTCAGATTGAAATTCTCGATGGTTTGGACAGCATTGTTGACGCGATGGCCAGGGTGTTTCATGGGAAAAACCAGGGCATTCAATTGGTCAGGTTGTCTCCAGAAGCAGGCTTGACCCTGCTGCACAACGAAACCTGAACATGAGCGAGCAAGCACAGGCACGCGCTGCCCGATTGCGTGAGGAAATTCAGGATTTTTGCGCCAAGACCGTGCCTAAGGCCTTGCGCGAGAAGTCGCGCCGCCATCAGGTATTGGGCAAGGAAGACTATGTGCAGTGGATGCGACTGCTCCATCAACAGGGTTGGGCGGTGGCTCACTGGCCTCTTGCCTATGGGGGCCAAGCCTGGTCGATGTTAGAGCGCTTCGTATTCGAAGATGAACTGGCGCGCCAGGGCATGCCTTGGGTGATCCCTTTTGGGGTCAAATACGTTGGGCCCGTCATTTACACCTATGGGTCGCAGGCGCAGAAACAGCGCTTTTTGCCGCCCATCGTCAATACCGATGAGTTCTGGGCCCAGGGTTATTCCGAGCCACAGGCCGGATCCGACCTGGCCAGCCTGCGCACGACGGCCGTGCGCGACGGCGATGAGTATGTGGTCAATGGGCAAAAGGTTTGGACCACCTACGCGCATTGGGCCGACTGGCTGTTCTGTTTGGTCCGAACCGCAGTTTCGCCCTCGGATTCAGTCATCAGTGGCGAAAAGGGGCGCCCCCAAAACGCCATCTCTTTTTTGCTGATCGATATGAAGAGCCCCGGGGTGACGGTCAGAAAAATCGGAACCATGGATGGCTTTCATCATGTCAACGAGGTGTGGTTGGAGGATGTTCGTGTGCCAGCCGAAAACTTGATTGGCGAGGAGGGCGGCGGCTGGACCTATGCCAAATTCCTGCTCCAAAATGAACGCACCACCGGCTCTCTGGTGGGCATGGCCTGGCATGCGCTTGACCGTGCGCAAGAACTCGCCGCAACATTGCCAGATGGCCGAGGTGGTTTCCTTGGCGACAGCCCTCTGGTGCGACATCGATTGGGTGAGTTCGATCTGCGTCTGCTGGCCCTTGAGCAGACCGCGTATCGCGCGGTGAGGGCAATGAGTGAGGCCACGGACAACGGTGGCGAAGCCTCCTTGATCAAGATTCGTGGCCCTGAGCTCCACCAAGACATCGCCGAGGCCTGCATTGATCTCTTGGGCCATGCCGGTATGGCCTATGACCCGGTGTCCCTGCATTCGGCTGGTTTGCCGCCCCTGGGCCCAGATGATGCCGGAGGGCTGATCAAGGACCATTTGTACAACCGCGCCAGCACGATCTTTGGCGGCTCGTCTGAGATTCAGCGCAACATCATCGCTAAAACGGTATGCGGACTGTGACCGACCCTGGCACGATCGCCATGCTGCGCGACAGCATCCAGCGTTATACCGAGGAGCATTACAGTTTCCTTCAGCGCAAGCTTGTGTTGGCTCAAGCCCGGGGTTTCAGTGCTCAGGCCTGGAATGACTATGCAGAATTTGGATGGCTGGCACTGCGTTTGCCGGAAGAGCAGGGCGGTATCGATGCGGATGCCCCAGCCATAGGCGTGTTCATGCAGGCCGTCGGTAGCCGGCTCTTGATGGAGCCCCTGCTTGCCAGCACTGTTCTTGGTACGGGTTTGTTGTTGAGGCAGGGCAGTCAGCAGCAACTGGCGGCCTGGCTCCCAAGCCTTGCCGATGGCTCCATGACGCTGGCCTGTGCGCTTGAGCAAGACGCGCAAGATCCATGCGTATTCCAGGACGGTCTTCTGTTTGGCCGGCAGCTCAATGTGTTGCACGGCGATGTCGCAGGAAAGCTGATCGTGGCTGCACAGGCCGAAGGCAAGCCGGTGTTGTGTGTGCTTGAGGCGGATCAGGTGCAAGGCCATGCCTACCGCCTGGTAGACGGTCGCAGTGCGGCCTCCTTTCATTTCAATGGCGCGGCCGCTCAGTTGCTCGGCCTATCCCAGGACAAGGCCGCAAGCGCCATTGCGCTGGCTCGCGATGAGGCGAGCATTGCGCTGTGCGCTGAAACCTTGGGCGTGGTCGACTCATTGGTTGAAACCACCAAGGCCTACCTGAAGATCCGCAAGCAGTTTGGCCGCACCCTTGGCAGCAACCAGGCCTTGCAGCATCGGATGGTTGAACTCTATCTGCTGCATCAAGAGGTGCGTGCGCTGGTTGAGGCGGCCCAGCTTGCCCTGACGATGCAGGGGGAGGAGCGCACCCGGCTCATCGCTGGAGCGCGTGCGTTCATCATCAGCGCCGCCCGACACATCGGCAACGAGGCGATTCAAATGCATGGTGGTCTGGGGGTGACAGAAGAGCTCGATGTCAGCCACTATTTCCGCCGCTTGATGGTGCTGGCCGGTCTGTTCGGCAACCGCGACCAACACTTCGAGGCCTTCATGGCCGCTGCCCCAAGCCGCAATCGAGAGGAATGCGCATGAAGACCGATATCAGCCGCTGGCAGGTTCGCCTGACAGATGAATTGATTGCAAGCCACACGCGCAGCGGCGCCTGGCAGAACACCACCGTCTCCGACTTGGCCCTTGAATTGGCAGCCAGGGCGCCTGACCGCATCACCCATGTTTTCGAGGGCAAGCCCTATGCGATCAGCAGCCTTCTTGCTGATGCCCAATCCTTGGCAGCGAGCTTGCTCATGCGGGGTTTGCGGGCCGGTGACGTCGTCAGCTTTCAATTGCCGAGCTGGTCTGAGTCCATGGTGATCGACTTGGCCGCATCGCTATTGGGCCTGGTTGTTGCTCCCATCGTGCCGATATACCGCGATGCCGAAGTTCGCTTTATGCTGGCCGATTGCAGGGCCAAGGCCATTTTTATTCCCACGCTTTATCGTGGCTTCGATTATTTGGACATGATGCAGCGTCTGGCCCCGCATCTGCCTTCCTTGAGCTTGATCGTGTCTGTCCGGGGCGATCCCGGGCACCATGAGGCTGAGCGTTTCGAGGCGCTTGTTGAGTCGCGCCTGCCCTTGCCAGGCTTGCCTAAAGTCGACCCCAATGCCATCAAGCTGATTTTGTACACCTCTGGCACCACAGGGCATCCCAAAGGTGTGCTGCACACACACAACACCATGTCGTTTGCAGTCCGCCGCGCCTTTGAGCTCTGGGGTCAGGGGGAGGGTGACACCATGCTGATGGCCTCGCCGGTGACGCATGTGACGGGTTTCGGATCGGGTCTTGAACTGCCCCTGCTGTGCGGCGTTCGGACAGTCTTCATGGAGCGTTGGGATGCTGCATTGGGCGTCGATCTGATCGACAAAGAGCAGGTGACCATCAGCATGGGTGCAACCCCCTTTCTGCAGGAGTTGGTGCTTGAGGCCGAGAAGCAGGGCCGCCGTCTGCCTTCGCTTCGGACCTATGCATGCGGTGGTGCTGCCGTGCCAGGTGCCTTGATCCGAAAGGCAGCCGCCATCCTTGAAAACTGCTCTCCGTTCAGAGTCTACGGGTCTAGCGAAGTGCCCTTGACGACCATCGGTTTCTTCGACCCGGGGCAAGGGGAGCTTGCCGCCGATACAGACGGACACGTTGGTTTTTACGAGGTCCTTATCGTTGATGACGCTGGCCTCGGTGTCCCTCCCGGTGATGAAGGCGAAATCCTGGTGCGTGGCCCTGCCATGCTGCTTGGCTACACCGACCTGGGCCAAAACACCGACTGTTTTGACGCCAGTGGATATTTTCGCTCAGGCGACCTGGGTCGGCTGACGCAGGAAGGCGCCATCGTCGTCACCGGCCGTAAAAAAGACCTCATCAACCGCGGCGGAGAAAAAATCAGTGCCAAGGAAGTCGAGGACATCCTGCATCTTCATCCCGAGATAGAAAAGGCCGCCATCGTGTCCATGCCACATGCGCGGCTGGGCGAAACGGTGTGTGCCGTGGTGACTCTGAAGCCCGGATGCAGTCTGACGCTGGATCAATTGCTCAGTCACCTCGCTGAAGCAAGAATTGCTCGCCAGAAGCACCCTGAGTGCCTGCTGATCCTCGAAAAACTACCGCACACCGCCTCCGGCAAGGTCCGCAAGGATGAGCTCAGGCGCTACGTTCGGGTGCGCTTGGAGCAAGGTGATTTGGTGGTGGGTTGAACAACCCATGCCGCCCTTGCACAAGGCCAAAGCTTTTTCCCGTTCAGTGGGTTCTGCGTGCCGCAGGCGAGCGTGGCCGCAATTGGCCACCTGGCAAGGCGCCAGAGTTTCAGCTAGATCTGTGTGAAGCCGCCATCAATGAGGAATTCAGAACAAGTCACAAAACTGGCTTCCTCTGACAAAAGATACACAACGCCACCGCCGAGCTCATCGGGCCTGCCCAAGCGTCCGATCGGGTGTCTGGCCTTGATGGCCGCTTCAGCCGTCTCGTAGTTAGGCACAACACCAAGTTTGACGTAACTCTCCATGATCCCGCGCAGCATATCGGTGTCTATCCCGCCAGGGTGAACCGAATTGCAACGTATGTTGTAGCCTAGCGCGGCAAACTCTGCACCCAAGCATTTGCTGAGCATTTTTACGGCTGCTTTGCTGGTGCAGTAGGCGGCATTGAAAGCCGCCCCTCTCAGCCCGCCAACGCTAGAAAAGTTGACGATGGAGGCCCCGCCTTTGCGCGCGCTCCCCCCAGCTCTGAGCAGCTCAAGGCAAGCTTGTACGCCCAGGACGACACCGTCGACATTGACGGAATGGACCCTGTGCCATTCAGACAAGGGGCAGTCTTCGAATTTCCCCACGATGGAGATGCCAGCGTTATTGACCAGGCCATCCAAGCGCCCATAGCGGGACTCAATTTCACGGGCCACCCGTGCCCAGTCAGCGGCGCGGCTGACATCATGCTGGACATAAAAATCGCAAACAATGTTCCTTGCGTCGGCTGTCAGATCGGTGGCCACAACCCTTGCCTTGGCCGCTGTCACCGCCTTGCACAATTCCCGACCAATACCGCCGTTGGCGCCCGTGATCAGGACAACTGCGCCCTCGAGTGCGATGGTCATTGCGCAGTCCAGCCGCCATCCATGACCAGCTCTGCCCCTGTCATGTAAGCACTGTCGGCGCTTGCAAGGAAAAAGGCACCGCTGGCCAGTTCTGCCGGATCTGCAAGGCGCCCCATGGGTGTGGCAGCGGACATGGCATCGATCAACTGCTCCTTTTTTTGTGCAAAGCCGCTGTCGACCCAGCGCTGGAATCCGGCATGTAACAAAGGCGTGAGCACAAAGCCAGGGTGGAGGGAGTTAGCGCGTATGCCCATCTTCTTCTGCGCAAATTCAATGGCAATGCCTTTGGTGAACATGCGCACCGCGCCCTTGGACGCGTTGTAGGCGGAAATATCGTTGAACCCGACCATTCCCATGATCGAGCTGACATTGATGATGGAGGCTCCGCCTTTGACGGCTTTTCCGCTTTCAGCCATCAAGGGTACAAATGTCTTGACACCGAGAAAAACCCCATCGACGTTGACGTCCATGATGCGACGCCAGCTTTCCATCGTCATCGCTTCGACGGGCCCAGTGAGATCGACGCCTGCGTTGTTGACGAGGATATGAAGCGCCCCGTGGCGCTGCTGAACAGCATCGCGCGCACGCAGCCAATCCTCCTCCTTGGTCACATTGGCCTGCACGTAACTTGCGCCGGACCCCAATTGGGACATCACCTCACCCACCGTTTCGCTGTCTGCCGCATCGAGGTCTGACAGCACCACCTCGGCCCCTTCGGCCAAGAATCTCTTGACGCAGCCCAGCCCTATGCCTCGCAGCCCGCCAGACACAAAGCCCACTCGGCCTTGCAGTCTTTGTGATGCGAGATCCATCTCTTTTTGCGTCATATGCCCCCCTTTTTTGTTTCAGTACCGCGCTCGCACAGGCGGCACTGAAGGAATCAATCAAACACTCAATAAGATGACCCGCGCACGTCAACCAGAACCTTGCCCTGATTTTGTCCACGCATCAGTCGCTCGAATGCGAGCAGAACATGATTCATGCCTCTGATTTCATCAAAATCACCCGCCAGCTTGTTTTCGTCATACCATTTTTTGAGCGGCGCATAATAATTAACACCTCTTGCCAGAAAATCAGGCAAAAAGATGCCCTTCACCGTGAGTCGTTTCATGAGGATCTGGTCGAAGCGAGCGGGGCCTGGCAAGCCATGGCTTGAGGTATAGCCTGCAATCAGTCCGCAAATTCCAATCCGACCGTAATGCGCCATATTGGGAAAGACGGCATCCAGTAATTCACCGCCCACATTTTCAAAGTAAACGTCAATTCCACCTTTGATCTTTGCAAGCTCGTCGCCAACCTTTTGTTTTTTGTAGTTGATGGCAATATCAGCGCCAAGCGTTCCGGTCAGCCATGCGCATTTCTCGTCCGAGCCAGCGATGGCAACAACCCGGCATCCCATATTTCGGGCAATCTGACAGGCAATGCTGCCGGTTGCACCGGCCGCGGCTGACACCAAGACGGTTTCGCCACCTTTGAGTCCGAGCACGTCGATCAGGCCGCAATAGGCAGTCCAGCCATTGAGTCCCAACGGGCCAAAATGGTCGCGGATATCCCGCACTGACGGGTCGAGCAACGTGAGTCCGGACTGCACGGGATCGACGAGCGAGTGTGTCGCCCAATGCCCGAAGCCTCGCACCATGTCACCGGGCTTGAAGGCTGCTGCGCGTGATTCCATCACAGGCCCAAGAAACTGGCCCTGCATCGGGGTACCCAGCGGGATGGGTGGGGAATAGCTGTCTTCGCGGGCGCTCATCCAGACTCGCACACCCGCATCCATCGAAAGATAATCGGCCCGGACCAGCACTTGTCCGTCTCCGACGGATGGCAGATCTCCACTCTCGAGTGACAGTGCGGAGGAGTAATCGTGCCCCAAGGGGCGAGAATTGAGTCGCCAGTATCGATATTCGTTCATGTTCCAGAGTTCCTTTTTTCTTTTATTTCGAAAGCACAGTTCTGGATGACCAGGCTCAGGCTTGCAAGGCACGACGGTGTTCTGCCCGGTCGGCCGATATTCACGCCAGCTCCAGTTGCTTTCCCCAATCCGCTAAAGCATTGAATCGCTCAGAACACTCAGCAGCTTGGGCCTGTGCGGATGGATTAAGTTGCCCTGGCCAAAGCTGCAGTCAAACCCACAAACATCAGGCGATAGGCTTCTGCCAGAAATGCATGGGCCTCTTCAGGCTGGCCGGAATGGGTGGTAAATTCGCCTCGGTAATCGAGCCGACAGCGATTGCCAGGTAAGTCAACAACTTGGCCAACGGCCTGGTAGAAGGTCAGCCCAGCAGGGCGCTCGCCCACGATCGCCAGTCGCAGCGTCTTGGTACTTGGTTCGAGCCCGTCAAGGCGTTCGCTGACAGGTGAGGTCATGAAAGCGTTGTAAATATGCCGGGTCATGCCTACCCCTTCGCCTTCTAGCACGATCCTTTCGATCTTTATCGCCTCTGCATCTTGAGGCCACCAGCGTTCGATATGGCCGAAATCTTCCAGATAGTTCCACACAGCATCGGCAGGTGCTTCGAATTCGTGACTGGCCTGAATATTGAACATCATCGGTCTCCGTTCCAATCATTTATGCGGGCACGAAGCCTTCGGTCACGCTGGCGCTGTTGTCGATCACCATTTCTGCGCCGTTGACATGCTTCGATTCGTCGGACGCCAGGTAGACCACCATCCATCCCACATCGTCAGGACGGCCCTGCGAAGCTTTGTCAAAAGGGAGTTCTTCTGCGCCCATGGCCTCGCGCATATTTTTTTGGAAAGCTTCTACCAGTGGCGTTCGGATGATGCCCGGGTGGATAGAGTTGCAACGAATACGCAGTTTTTGCTGTGCGCAGTACACCGCCACCGACTTGCTCATCGCGGCGATTGCCCCCTTGCTGGCCGAATAAGCAAATATGGCGGGGTAGCCTCGGATACCGGCCAGGGACGACATATTGATGATGGAGCCGCCGCCTGCACGGCGCATCGCCGCAATGGCGTGCTTGCAACCGTAAAAAGTACCGTCGGTGCCAACGGAATGGGCGAACCGCCACTGCTCCTCGGTCGTATTTTCAACATCCGCCAACACCACGACACCTGCGTTATTGACCAGTACATCGAGTCGGCCAAAGCGTTTTTCAGTATCTGCGATGACCTTCACCCATTCAACTTCCTTGCTAACGTCATGATGGACAAAAACCGCGTTCTGCCCTAATTCCTCAGCCAGCGCCATACCCGCTTCAGAATTAATATCAGTGATTACCACCCGGGCACCTTCTTGTACCATCAAGGTGGCGCTTTCCTTGCCCAAGCCTGAAGCGCCACCTGTGACAATAGCCACCTTGCCAGTCAATCTGTCCATTGAAAATTTCTCCTGTACGAGCAATATAAGTCTTCACGAATTATAAAAAAATCCATGAATTTCGAACCTCCAATAAAGGGGAGGTGTGCAGACCCAACAAGCAAGAATTAGTAAATACTTTTTTGCTCCTTGCGGGCTTGCGTCATGAATACCTTGCGAAGGCAGAAAATTATTTTTGCCTGGGTCAATATCTTGACACCTGCTGATGTTGAAAATGTTAACAATTGGAAATGCCCTGCGGCTATCCCGCGTTAGCATCCTTGCCTATTAAGACGACACGGCGGTTTTGGTCCATTGCTGTACCTGGCCTTGTGGGGTGGGGCTTGTCTTGTTTGTGCAGGGGCGCGGCGGATGCGTGAATCACGCCGATCACCATTGAACAGCCTGCCTGCAAACGTCATGACTGTCGCCCATGAAGCGCAGCTCGCTGGCCGTGTTGCCCCTGCGGTGCATCAGTTTTGCTCTGCGATGGCCAGCAAGGCATTGAAGAGCTCGATCGCGTCATCGTGCGAGATCAAGCGCTCGCGGTTTTTGGTGAAGACCGTGGGCATCCAGACACTGTCGTCCATGGACAAGCCGACGAACCAGCGAAACAGCAAGTTGTATTGGGTCTGCTCCATCAGCAGGCGTTCAGAGCGCACGCTTTTGAAAATTTGCAGCAGCATGGCTCTGAGCAACTTCTTAGGCGCAATGCTGGATCGACCGCCCTTGATTTCGGCTGCTTACATGCTCGAGCGCAGCGACTTAATCTTCTACAACGCCTCACTGACCATCTGGAAAACGGGCTGAGGGAGGATTGTTCTGCGGCACGAAGTCGTCAAGGCGTCGAACGCTGAACAGGCGCTCGGTGAAAGTTTCGGCTCCGCGCATGGTGCTTGTGTCTGGCTTGATGGCGCCCTGCTTAACTCACGGGTGAGACCAGCCACAGGCTGATTTCACGCGGGTGAAGCTGCTGCATCAAGGCGAGAAAGACTCGATATGGAGTCCCTCGACGGCTCCGAAGTGCTTGACGTTGGCGGTCAGCATGGACAGTTGGTGCTCGATGGCGGTGGCGGCGATGAGCGCATCGCCCATCTGCAACCCGTGGCTGAGGGTCAGCGACTCCATCAGTTCGGTGACACGCAGCGTGATGGCCTCGGTCACAGGCAGTAGCCTGGCTGAGCGCTTGTCGAGCATTTTCTTTACTGCCAGCAGCTCAGCCTTGTTGCGCATGCCCTGTAGGAGTTCAAGCCAGCTGATGGCCGACAGCGTAAGCGCACCGAGTTCATCGAGCCGGCGCGTGGCGTTCGGGTAGCCGCGCAGATGCCAGATCAGCACATCGGTATCGACCAGCATCGTCAAGGCTCGTGGCGCGAGCCGTCGTGGTTGTAGCGTGGCTGGCGGATATTTCGCACATGGGCCGCTACGTCAGCCATGTCCTCGCGGTCACGCCAGATGCCGAAGGCCGGATCGTCGGTCGTGAATCCCTCGGCCAGAGCGGCTTGGACTTCTTCCTCGATGCGCACCGTCACGAGCGTATCGCCGCTCTTGTCCAGCTTCGCGCGCCAGGCTGCCGGCAAATCGGCCACCGGCACATGCTCAAATACCACTTCACTCATCTCGAATCCTTCCTTTACGCTGCCGCGTATGCGAGCCGTGCGCGCATCGCGCCACAGGGCTCGAGCCCCCCACAGCTTGTCGCGCTCATCGGGCAGCAAATCGCCGGTGGCGCGAACGCGCTCCAGCATCGAAATGTCCTGCGAGAGGGTGGTCTGCCTGTGCAGCCACACCAGTTAGTCCTGCGACACCCCAAAAATCTCGGCTAAAGACTTGGTCAAGTCAATGCAAGGAGTCCTTTCACCGCACTCAAAGCGGCCAATGGTCGCCCCGAACGTGCCGATCAACTTACCCACTTAGGACTGAAGCCAGAGTCAATGCTTTTTTCCCTTGAATAACTCTAGCACGCATTGGCAAGTTCTTGGAACTTTGGGTCAGATACCGTTTTTCAAGGCTTGAGCGGATGCTCTTCAATGAACTGGCGAAAGGCTGCGTTCAGACGGGCTTGCCAGCCGAAAAAATCGAGGTCAGATACGGATTTCGGAACAGCAAGGAGGCACTGGAACTGGCGATCCTGCAATGTGTGGCCTGGTTCAACCATCAACGACTGCTGTCCGCAATTGGGTATATTCCATCTGCTCAAGCTGAGGTGAACTTCTATCGGCAACTGGCCGAGAGAAACGAGTCCGAGGTTTCAACATAAACCAACAAGCCTCCAAGAAACCCTGGGAGATTCATCCCCTTCAACAGGCATTAGATTGCCTGGCAAGCCTGATCACCGCGCTGGTTCATTACATCAATACCGGAGACATTTCATGAAACCTGTCACTGACCCATCCATGTACTCTGGCGACAGCTTGACCAAGGTCCCGCTCACTCGCCGCACCCTGCTTGGCGCAGCTTCTGCGGTCGCGGTGGCTGGGAGTTTTCCCTCGACCTTGCTGGCGCAGCCCACCTACCCGAGCAAGGCCATCACGCTGATTGTCCCCAACCCGCCCGGTGGCAATACGGACATTTTGGCCCGTATTTTTTCGGTGCCGCTGGCCAAAACACTCGGTCAGCCAGTGGTCGTGGAAAACCGCGCAGGAGCTGGCGGCGTGATCGGGATGACGGCCGCTGCACGTGCACTTGCCGATGGCCACACCATCGGGCTCGGTAATCTGAGCGACCTTGTCGTTAGCCGATACGCTCAGCCCAACGTCCCGTACGACCCTGCCAAAGACTTTATCGCTGTGTCAACCCTGGCCAAAGTGTCTATCGTTGTGACCGCCCTGCCTACTTTTCCGGCCAAATCGTTCCAGGAGTTTTTGGCACTGGCCAAGGCCAACCCGGGCAAGTACAAGTGCGGCACCGCTGGCAATGGCACCATGGGACACCTGTGTCTTGAAGCCTTGCAGGCAGCGGCGGGGCTTGACATCGCTCACGTGCCTTACCGCGGTGGTGCACCAGCGCTCAATGACTTGTTGGGTGGCCATATCGACGTGTTGATCGATGGCAGTGCCTTGTCCCAGGTCAGGGCTGGCAAGCTCAAGGCGCTGGCCGTGACGGCCGAACGCATTCCGGTGCTTCCTAACGTGCCCACCATTGCGGAGTCGGGCGTGCCAGGCTTTTCGTTTGGCAACTACTGGGGCCTTTTGATGCCGACGGGCTCGCCTGCCGCTGCCGTGAACCGAATCAACACCGAAATAAAGCGGCTCCTGGAACAGCCTGAAATCCGCCAGCAACTCGAAAACGCTGGATTCGCCCCTCTTGCATCTACGCCCATGGAGTATGGCCAAGCTTTGCAGAAGTCCTACGACCAGATTGGTCAACTCGTCAAGAAAGCCAAGATCAGCTTCGACTGAACCAGGACACACTGCGGCGACCATTGAACCCAAGACCCATGGCAAACAAACCCAACGTACTCATGATCCTGGCCGATGACATGGGATTCTCCGACATCGGTTGTTACGGCAGCGAGATTGAAACGCCTCATATCGACCGTCTGGCGGCCGGTGGTGTGCGCTTCTCCCAGTTCTACAACACGGCCCGCTGCAGCCCTTCAAGAGCTTCGCTGTTGACAGGTCTGCACCCGCACCAGACGGGCATCGGCATTTTGACCAAAGACGATCGCCCCCATGGCTACCCGGGCTCCCTCAATGACCGCTGCATCACCGTTGCTGAAATTCTGTCTGCAGCGGGCTATGCCACCTCGCTTGTTGGCAAGTGGCATTTGGCCTCGAATATCCGACAGGTCAACGATGCATGGCCCACACGGCGCGGATTCGATCACTTTTACGGAACGCTCGCGGGTTCTTGCTCCTACTTTCAGCCAGCATCGCTGACCCGCGGTGAACGCAACGCAGAAGCAGAAGCGACGGACCAACATGATTACTACTACACAGACGCGATCTCGCACGAAGCCTGCGCCTTTGTGCGTGAAAAGTCACAGGTCCAGCAGCCGTTTTTCATGTATGTCGCTTACACCGCACCGCACTGGCCGCTTCAAGCGAGCGAAGAGGACATCGCCAAATTCCGTGGACGTTACGACGAAGGCTGGGATGTGTTGCGTGAACGGCGGATGCAGCGCCTGGCTGAAACCGGGCTGCTGGCAGACGCAGTGAAAACATGCGAACGCGACCCCGAAGAGCCTGCATGGGAAGATGCTCAGCACAAAGCTTGGGAGGCCCGCCGCATGGAGGTCTATGCCGCGCAGGTGTATCGAATGGATCAGGGGATCGGCCAAATCCTTTCCACGCTGGAGGAGACCGGTCAGCTTGAAAACACCCTGGTGTTGTTCATGTCGGACAACGGGGCCTGTGCTGAAGTGCTTCCGCTGGACGGCAGCGCTGAAGCGTTCATCAAACGCAGGCCTGACCTGGAACGCCTCAAACCACGAAACGGCTGTGATCTTCAAGTCGGCAACGAGCCTTCAATCGTCCCTGGACCGGAAGACACCTATGCCAGCTACGGCCGGGCCTGGGCCAACTTGTCCAATACGCCGTTTCGCCTTTACAAGCGCTGGACGCATGAGGGCGGCATTTCCACGCCCCTGATCGTGCATTGGCCTGCAGGGGGGCTGGACAAAGGCGCCATTGTCCGGGCGCCATCCCAGTTGACCGACGTGTTGCCGACCATCCTGGAGGCCGTGCAGGTCCCCTACCCAGAAAACTGCAGTGACCGACACATCCCGCAAGGCGACGGCCAAAGCCTGCTGTCTGTTCTGCGCGGTGGCCAGGAACCGGCCGACCACACCTTGTATTGGGAGCACACAGGCAACGCCGCTGTCAGGCGCGGTCGCTGGAAACTGGTGCGCGAGTACCCCAGTCAATGGGAGCTTTATGACATGGAGACAGACCGGGCAGAAATGACCAATTTGGTGGCCTTCAGCCCGGACGTCGTGAGCGATTTGGCCTTGCTGTGGGCAAAGTGGGCCGAGCGTGTGGGCGTGGTGCCGTGGGATGACGTTCTGGCGGGTTACCGCGCCGATGGCAAAAACGAAGCAGAGGCTGCCGGTTGAGGGGCCATGGAATGGGTGAAATGGGCCAATTTCCTGAAGCACTCTGCAAAATATGGCTCGCACTGCTTCAGGCAAAGAACGGCTGTTCAAGCTGACGTGAAAAAAGGGCAATCAGGACTTTTGCACCTTCACCTCAGGCCCTTTTTTTGAAGCCACCACAAAGGGTGGCAGGGCAGGCTGAATTGTTTTTAAATCACCCCGCCCAAGACCCATCCACATCCCCAGCCAGCACACCGACCAACTTGATCTCTGAGCTTTGGGCGAGTGTTGGCGGTTATCAGGGCTTCATTCCCCAATCTGCCAAGCGCTTCTTTGCGTACTTTGCAGCTGGATCATCAGCCTCGGATTTCAAATATTGCGCAAAGTACTTTGCCGCCGCTTGGCGTTGCCCAAGGCCTTCGTTGGCAACGCCTTTCAAAAAGACGGCTCCAGCGTCACCAGGCAACAACCGATCAAACTGCTGCAGATCTGCCAACGCCCCGGCGGGATCGTTCTGGGCCAGGCGCACGCTGGCTGTAAGCTTGACGGCCTGCGCTTCTTGCGGATAGATTTCGCGGGCGGTCTGTGCATAGCGACGTGCTTCAGGCAACTTTCCCATGGCGTGTTTGCACTGGGCCATGCGCAAGTTGGCAGCGTAGTCCGTGGGTGTATGTCGCAGCGCGGCGGCGAACTGTCGCTCGGCCTCTGGTAACTGCTTGCGAGACAGTGCGGTTTCGCCGTTCTGACAGGCCAGCACAGCAGGCTGAAGACGGCGCAAGCCGGCGGTGCTGTCCATGTAGCGTTCACGACCATTGGGTCGACTCAGGCTCGCGGCATACGCCGTTTCTGCCAAGCGTGCAGCGGTGTCCCGGCGCTCTTGGCTTAGCGGATGCGAGGAGAACATGGTCTCCAAGATATTTGGCTTGCCTTTTTCAGTGGCCAGCAGCAATTCGTGAAGCTGCGTCATGCCTTGGGCGGGGTAACCGGCTGCCACCATGTACTTCTGCCCCAGCGCATCGGCTTCGCGTTCATGACTTCGCGAATAACGGGCCAGCAGAGCGCTGGCGCCGATCTGACCACCCAGGTCGATCAGGGGGCTCCATTTGGAGTCATTGAGGGCCACCGACAAACCGAACAATGCCGCAGTGGTGATCAATTCCTGGCCTTGGCTTTGGGCTGAATGACGTGCATTGACGTGGCCCATCTCATGCCCCAGCAAAGCGGCCAGCTGTGCCTCGTCCTCCATTTCAAGCATGATTCCTCGCGTCACGCCCATGGTGCCGGCGGGGAAGGTATAGGCGTTCACGTAGTTGGCATTGAGAACGCGTGCCGAAAAGCTGACATCTTGGCGCTGCGCCTGCGGGCGCAGCCGCTGCAGTACATCGGCCACGTAGTTATTCACTGCGGCGTCTTGAACAACGCCCAGATCGGCCGAAAACTGGTGCGGAGCGTGCTCTTTATCGACCGCGCGTTCGTCAGCACGAGACATGCCGACAAGGATTTTTTTTCCGGTCACCGGCGATGTGCTGCAGCCGCTGCTTAATCCGCCGAGTGATGATGCGGCTGCGAACAGCCACAGCGTATCGCGTCGGCTGAGTCGATTGCGCGCCAGCCGTTGGTCCAGTTGGTGCGGTGCAGCAATATCATCATGATTCATGGTTTTGCTCCAGGAAACTTTGTTTGGTTCAGTTTGATAAGAGGGCAAAAATGAACGTAAAGGGCTCTCTTTGCCAAGGCACCTGCTGGTTACAAGCCTAGAAAATCGTTATTCAGCCAGGCAATTCTTTTCAGTAGACTAATGCCCAGGATCGGCATATTTCAATAATTTTATTGTCTCACCACGAGTGTAGTGAATGCTGTGGACCACTAAAAGTAAATGCCTCTTGGTGCCTTGTGTGGCTCCAGTGGGCCTTGCCCCCAAGGCTGCTGTATGAGAAAAATCAGGGTCAAAAAATCGGGATCAGATACGGATTTCTCGGATTTTTTCGATCCCGCATTCGAATGGAACGTGCATGAACTGCCTAAAACATGATCAGCCATGGGCAGCAGGCAGCCTCTCAATCGACGCCTGCAGCACGCGCTAGCCAGGTGTACTTAGCGGCCTCACTCTTGGATATCTTGAGGCTGCGGCCAACCTCGTTAAAGCTCAGGCCTGCCATCAAGTGCACGCGCAACGTCTCTCTGATTTGACGCATCGCGATTCCGGCTGAGACTAAATATGGTTTTCAATCAACATCAGGTCGTCAAAAATGCCGACAGCGCCAGCTTGCAGGAGACCGTCTTTTAACGCGAGGCTGGCATGACTGCCGCCGACAAACCCGATTGCAGGCATGCCGGCTTTGACGGCAGCGACGATACCCACCGGACTGTCTTCGATCACCAAGCAGTTCTGCGGGGCCACGCCGCAGTGTGCAGCCGCATGCAAAAACAAGTCGGGCGCTGGCTTGCCTTCCTTCACATCTTCGCCGCTGAAGACGCGGCCCTTGAAGAAGTGACTGAGCCCTGTGATCTCGAAAGTCATTGCCAAGCGTGCTTGCGAGCTGTTCGAGCCCACGCAAAAGGGCACGCGCAAAGACTTCAACATCTGCACGGTGCCAGCCATAGGTTTGAGTTCTTGGCGGAAGGTCTGCTCCAAAAGATGGGCGTGGCGACTGGCGTAGGCGGGAGGAAGCTCAACGCCGTAGTCGCTACGCACCTTTTCGACGGCCGCACGAAAGGTAAGTCCGGTCAATGATTTCTGCCTTTGCGCCGCATCCATGTGCACACCAAACTCTGCAAGGCAAAGTATGGTTGCCTTGGTTGACAAATGCTCGCTGTCAACCAAAACACCGTCGCAGTCGAAAATAATTAGCTCAGTCAATAGATTTCCAATCTGCGGATCGGTGACATATTCGCTGTATCAGCGCGGTAGAAGCCGCTGGACTTCTTGCGCAGCAGACTTCAGAGCAGCTTCCGGCGTGACTTTTTGCTCCACCACCTGGGCCAAGTTGTCGACGATGGTCTGGGTGACTTTGACGCCGTTGTTGCCGGGGAATGAGTACCATGGGATCATCATGTTCATCTGGTTCAGGCCTGCGCGGAACAATGGGTTTTCCTTGTAGAAGTTACCCAGATACTTCGCATCCTTGGGCGCCAGTTCATTATTGGGCACATAACCCGTACCCGGCACGACCACAGAAGCACCGTAGGCGCCGCTAGAGAAACGGATGAAGTCATAAACAGCCTTCTGCTTTTTCGGGTCAGTGGTGAACATCACAGCGGCATTACCGCCTGTGGGCAGACGCCCCTTTTCGGCATTGATCACCGGCATGGCGGTGGTGCGCAGTGTGAACTTGTCGCCCACGCCATTGATCGTGCCGCGCAGACCGCCGGTGGTCCAGAAAAACATGCCTAGCTTGCCAGCATAAAAAGACTGCAGCGCGGCGTCTGAGGTCATGGGAGACATCTTGCCAACTTTGACCATACGATCAACGAGCTTGAATGCAGCGAGGCCTTCCGGACCATCAAAGGCGACGCGCTTTTCATCTGCGCTGAGCATGGTGCCGCCATGGCCAAACAACAGAGCCGAGAACATCCAGTCATCGCCTTGCCAGCGAAACTGCATGCCCTTGACACCGTCACCCAGCGCTTCGATCTTGCTTGACAGGGCGAACACTTCGTCCCAGCTTTTTGGCGGGTTGTCGGGGTTGCCGCCAGCCTTGCGAACCAGGTCAGCGTTGTAATAGAAGATCGGGTTGGAGGTGGCAAAGGCCAGTCCTACCTGGCGGCCATTGAAGCGAGCCAGACCCAGAAGGCGGTCGGAAAAGCCGTCTTGCGCCAGCTTGGAGTCAGCCTTTGTGAAGGGGGTCAGATCGATGCCAATGTTGCGCTCGGCGAGCACCCGCAAGCGGTTCAGGCCAATAAAGCTCACATCAGGCATCTCCGAGGTACCGGCCTGGCGCAGCATCAGTTGCAGGCCCTCCTCATAATTTGGAGAGGGACTTGCGAATTTGATCTTCACATTCGGATGGGTCTTCATGTACTCCGTGGAGATCTGATCCATCACGTTCTTGAAGAACCCAGGCATGGGGTAATGAACGAGAATTTCTGTGGTCTGCGCGAAAGCCGCGCTAGACCACAAGGTGAGACAGCTACTGACAACTGCAATAAAACGTTTCATTGAAAATCCTTGATTGAGGTTGGTTGAAGAGAAAACAGATTCACCCTTTGAGTCCGCTCATGGTCATGCCCTCAATGAACATACGTTGGGCAAATAAAAAGAACATGACAAGAGGCAAGGTGATCACCACGGCAGCTGCCATCAGGGCACCATAGTCGTCACCCGATTCAGCAGCGCGAAAGAAGAGCAGGCCCAGCGGCGGCGTCGCCAACTCGGTCTTGCTGATTGCAATGAGTGGCCAGTAGAGATCGTTCCAATGTGCCACCACCGAGAACACCGCAAAAGCTGACGCCGCTGGCCATGCGTTAGGCAACACGATGCGCCAAACAATGGCCAATTCGCTAAGGCCGTCGCAGCGTGCCGCTGCGATCAAGTCGTCCGGTATGGACTTGATGAACTGGCGGAACAGGAAAATGGCAAATACCGAAAGCAAAAAAGGAACGATCAGCACGGACAAGGTATTGAGCAGACCCGTGCTGCGCGCTGCGGCATACAAAGGAATGGAGATGGCATGGATTGGAATCAACAGTCCAAGCAATACGAGGCCGAACAATAACTCTCGGCCCCGGAACCGGAGTTTGGCCAGCGCATAGGCGCAAGGCAGTGCGAAAAGGACCTGGAACACGACGATGGCCAAGCAGACATAGATGCCATTCAGCAAAACCTGACCCATGGGAATGCGGGTCAGAGCCTTGGTGTAGTTAGATACCGCGAACCATTGCTGCGGCACCAATTGCAGCGTCGAGGAAAACACTTCAGCCTGCGGCTTAAGTGAGGTGGAGACCATGAAAACGAAAGGTGCCAGGACGAATGCAGCCCCAAGCAGAAGGAGCACGATGCGCAGGCCGCGCAGAAAGTAGCTGGAGGCCATCATGTGTAGTGCACTCTTTTTTCCAGGACCCGGGTTTGAATCAAAACGAGTACGAGCAGCACGGCGATAAAGACCATCGCCATGGCTGATGCTGCGCCGATTTGCAGATGCACGAAGCCTTCCTCGTAAATCACCCAAAGGAGTACATCTGAGGCCTTGCCGGGGCCGCCCTGAGTCAGCGTGGCCACAGTCTCGAAGACCTTGACCGCGTTAATCACCGAAATAGTCAGGACAAACAGCGTGGTGGGGCCAAGCATCGGCCAGGTGACCACACAAAAGCGGGACCAAGCCGAGCGGGCACCGTCCATCTCAGCGGCGGCGTACAGATCTCGGTTGATGCTGGTCAGACCTGCTAGGAACAACACCATGTTGAATCCCACGGTCTGCCAGATGCCGATGAGGGCCAGGGCGCCCATCACGTTATCGCTGGAGCCCAGCCAGTTGACGCTGGACAGACCGAATTTATTCAGCAGCATATTGATCGGCCCGATAGACGGGTGCATCAGGTACTGCCACACGCTGGCCATAGCGACCAGCAGCGAAACGACGGGCAAAAAATAAATCGAGCGAAAGAAGGGCTTGAACAGATCGTCCGCCTCGATCAGCATGGCCAGCCCCAACCCCAGCACCACCGAGGCGGGCACCACCAGCAACACGTAAAGTGCCGTGTTTTTCACTGCGCCCAGAAAGGTGCGGTCATTGAGCAAATCAGCATAGGCCGCGAGCCCCCGAAAGTTCACTTGGGGCACGCCGAGTTCGGCATCGGTAAAGGACAGCACCAGCACCGCCAAGGTAGGCAGCAGCAATAGAGCCAGCATCAAGATCAAGGCGGGTGCGCTGAGCCAGTAGGCTGAACGCACCTCGTTCGGGTCAAATGAATGCTTCATCGTGCGATCGGCTCAGTGCGATTGGCGTAACCTGAGTGGGCAGATGCAGTGCCACCCGTTGTCCGTTCTCATTGAACGCCAGCCAGTCGGTGTCCAAAGCAGACGCATAAAGGACGCGTGACATGTCCATCTGCTTCTTCAACTGTGTTGCAATTTCTGGGGACTGGCGCGTCACCAAAGCTACATCTGACCCTGGAAGCACGAGGTGACACAAGGCTTCCACGCCTAGAAACTCCACCCGATGAAGGTGTACCGCAAATGCACCTGGCTGAGGATCAGAATGAAGCTTCAAGGCCTCCGGACGAATCGCCAGCCGGAAAGCGCCTTCATCTGGGAACTCGCAACCGCGAGCGAGCTCGACTTCGCCCCAGTAAGCTCGGCGGTTGCTGGAAACCTCCACCGGGATGATGTTGATGCGCGGGCTGCCGATGAAGCAGGCCACGTCAATATGCTGCGGATCACGGTAGATGGCCTGCGGCGTATCCAACTGCAAGATCCTTCCGCCCATCATCACGGCCACGCGGTCAGCGATACTGAGCGCCTCCTCTTGGTCGTGAGTCACATAAACAGTGACCACGCCTGCACGGTGATGCAGTTCTGCGATCTCTGTGCGCATGTGTACGCGCAATGAGGCATCCAGGTTGGACAGCGGTTCGTCCATCAAGAAGGCTTTCGGGTGGCGCACCAGGGCGCGGCCCAGGGCCACCCGCTGTCGTTGACCGCCAGACATTTGCGCCGGTTTGCGATCGAGCAGGGGGGTGATCTTGAGTGTGTGAGCGGACTGCTCAATTTCCTGCCTTATGGCGGCCAGCTTGGCACGGGTCTCTCCGATGAAACGCCCCACCCACGGCAGTCGCTCGAGGGCGCTGAGTCGGCGCATGACCAGTGGCAAGGCCATGTTTTGACGCGCGCTCAGGTGCGGATAAAGCGCATACGACTGGAACACCATGGCCATGTCGCGGTCAGCTGCGCGCGCAGCAGTCAGGTCTTTTCCATTGAGCAGGACACGACCACTGTCAGGCCGTTCTAGACCTGCCGCAATTCGAAGCAGCGTCGACTTGCCACAGCCGGAAGGTCCGACCAATGCGATGAACTCGCCCGCACGAACCTGCAGGTCGATGCCAGTCAGGATGCGGTTGTCACCGAAAGATTTTTCAATGGCTTGCAAATGCAGCGCAGGGGTTGCGGATGCCGCGTCAAATTGGGAGTTTTCGCCTTGCATGCCGCGCCTCACCGGGGGTAGAGAATTCGTTGCACCGGCTCAATCTTCAGATCATCGAGACCATCGGGCCGCAAGAACTGGCTTTCGACCGTATCGACCCCGAAATCGTGCACGACAGCGCCCAGACGGCGCTCGCCGCCCAGCTCTTCCTGGCTCTCACCACAGACGAAAGATGAAGCGGGACACCACACATAGCTGATACCGTCCACCACTTGCTGTCGGTGCATGTGCAGATGTCCGCTGGCCACCAGCTTGACGCGGGCACTGCGCATCAAGGCCATCACGCGCTGCCTGGACGGCGGTGCCACCGACCAATAGCCGCGCGGTGGCTCATCAGCAGCGTCGATGAACAAAGGCTTATGCAAAAAAAGCGCCACCGGAAGATCGGTCTCCAGGGCTTTTTCAAACCAGGCGTATTGGGCTTCTTCCTCGGCATGGTCAGTGCCAAGGAGCATGGCATTGAGGCCGATCAGGCGCCAGCCTTGCTGATCCATGAGCCAACGATCCGGGCCAATGGCGTCGCGCCAGAGACCCAGCCTATCGTCATTGACTGGCTGTCGGGAGTTAATCTCGGCCCGATCGCCCACATCGTGGTTGCCCGGGACGCAGTGAATCGGAGCGCCCAGCCCGGCCAGCCAGTCACGCGAAGCGTAGAGGTCGACCTCCTGGCCCGCAGCGTCCATACCCAGATCACCGGTATGGATGAAAAGCGACGCCTCTTGCGACCGCAGCCAATTTGCAGTGGCCTCGAGGTTCGCCGCAAAAAAGTGGTGACTGGCCGAGACGTGAGTGTCGGAAATTTGAATCAAACGCACTGAAATTCCTTGAATGATGACCAGTTCATCTGATCCGACTTTTGAGCAGTCATCCTAAGAAGCTTGTTTGACGGTATCGTGACGGCTGCCTCATCTTTTTTTTGAAGTCCGTTCTTCAGAGCGTTGGAGCTGCTCTAGCGCGCATTCATACCTGTCTTTGCACGACTCGATTTGCCGCAAGAGCGGTATGAACGCAATGCCCGCCGTCGGCGATGCCTTGAAAGCCAGTTTTAAGATGCACCTTAAGTGCGGTTGAGCTTTTGTATCGCCTCAGGTATGGACGCTCAGCTGACTTCGGTGATCATTTGAATTTCAACGCAGGCGGCGAGGGGAATCTGCGCCACGCCAAAAGGACTGCTTGTGTGTGCGCCGGCGCTGCCGAATAATTCACCGATGAGGCCGCAGGCGCCGTTGGTCACCAGGTGCTGCTCGGTGAAGTCGCCGGCCGAGTTGACCAGGCTCATGAGCTTGACGATGCGCTTGACGTGGCCCCGGTCTTGTATTGAGTGGTGCGCGTTGTGATCAGCGCACTCACACCCACCCCTGCCGCCACACGCTGTCATCATGCAGTTCACGCCAAGCGATCACTTGCGTGGCTTTGGAAAACACCGCTTCAATTTCCACCTGCTCAATGGGGTCGGTCGCCAACACAGGCTGAATCACCCGACTGACCAAAAAGTGTTTTTGCTTGGCCACGGGGGTCACGGCCGTCCATTTGGTGAGCAGCAGTTTTTTGGGGTTCAGCGGGTTCATGGCTTGGCTTGCATTTGCTGGGCCACCGCCTCGCCTAACTCGATCACCGCCATGGCGTAGTAGCTGCTCCAGTTGTAGCGGGTGATGGCGTAAAAGTTCTCAGTCCCAGCCACGTAGCTGGCCGCATCAGGGCCGTTGAGCAGTTCAACCAGGGCCAGGGGGCCGGTGTGTGTCAGGGCCTGGCCTTGGAGAAGGGCGCCGTGGCCTACAAAGCTGGCCACGCTGAAGGTGGGCAAGATGTCGGGCGCCATCAGGGTGTCCAAGTTCAGCCGGGTGGCATCCAACTGCACGGGGTAGTGCGTGGGCATGCCGGTTTGCCAGTTGAAGGCGCGCAGGTAGTTGGCCACGGAGCCAATCACGTCGCTGGCGCTGGCGCTCAGGTCGATGCGGCCGTCGCGGTCGAAATCCACCGCAAAATTCATGCGGCTGGACGGCATGAATTGCGGCATGCCGCGCGCGCCTGCAAAGCTGCCCAGCGCGGCGGTGGGTGTTTGTTGCGCGGTGTGCTCTTGGACCAAAAAGTGCTCGAGTTCTTTGCGAAAAAAAGCCTGGCGCTCGGCCGAGCGGGGGTGGACGACCGGAAAGTCAAAGGCCAGTGTGCTGAGCGCGTCCAAGACCCGAAAGCGGCCCATCTCCTGGCCGTAAATGGTTTCAACGCCCAAGATGCCCACCACGATGGCGGCGGGCACGCCGTAGGTTTTTTCGGCGCGCTCAAGCTCACTGGCATGGGCGCGCCAAAAAGCCACGCCGGCGGCAATGCGCGGCTGGTCTAAAAAACGGCTGCGGTAAATGCGCCAATTTTTAGTCAGGGGTGAGGCCGGTGGCTGCATCAGCCGGATGACTTGCGGCGACATCTGAGCCTGGCCCATGGCCAGCTGTACCCAGGCCAGCGGCAGCTGGCGCCGCTCGGCCAGCTCTTGGGTAAAGGCCATGGCCTCGGGCCGCTGGTCGTAGGCTGGGCCGCTGCCGACCAGGGGCTGGGACAGTGAGGCCTTGCTTGGCTTGCTGCGCGATGCCTTTTTAGCGCTGGCCTTGGTAGTCGCCTTAGGGCTGTGTTTGGCAGCAGTGTTGGCACCCGCTTTGGGCTTTTGTGCGGGCTTGGGCTCGCTGTGGGCTGTAAGACCTTGGCCGGTGGCGGCCAAGCTCAAGCAGGTAAGCAGCATGGCGAGCAGCGAGCGGCCGGCAGCGTTTGTAGGACCCCAAAGCGGGGCGAACCCCGTGTTAACCTGACACCAAGGGAGCAGGCGACTGTTCAAATTTCGGCTCATCGTGGCCAGAACCATACCGTAAAAAATCGCCATGCCAGGCACAGGTTTCTTTACTCACTCGCTGTGCCGCCAACACGAGATGGGGCGCGGCCATCCCGAATGCCCAGAGCGGCTTGACGCCATCCACGATCGCTTGCTGCTCACCGGCGTGGCCGATGTGTTGATTCAGCGTGAGGCTCCAGAGGCCCCCATGGTCGAGCTGGAACTGGCCCACGACCGCATGCTCATGGCTTCTGTTCGCGGCTTGTCGGCCCAGGTGGCCGAGGAGCAGCTCGCGGGCGGGCCAGACCACCTGCAAATTGACCCCGACACGGCCGTGAACCGCCACACCTGGTTGGCTGCCTTGCGCGCCGCCGGTGCCACCTTGGCCGCCACCGATGCGGTGATGGCCGGCGAGATGGACAACGCTTTTTGCGCGGTGCGCCCGCCCGGCCACCACGCCTGCCGCAACCAGGCCATGGGGTTTTGCTTTTTCAACAACGTGGCGGTGGCCGCCAAGCACGCGCTGGAACGCCACGGCCTGCAGCGCGTGGCCATCGTGGACTTTGACGTGCACCACGGCAATGGCACTGAAGACATCGTGGCCGGGGACGAGCGCATTTTGATGGTGAGCTTTTTCCAGCACCCGCTCTACCCCTACTCCGGCACCGAAAGCCGGGCCGGCAACCTGGTGAACCTGCCTGTGCCCGCCTACACCCGGGGCTTGGCCGTGCGCGAGTTGGTGGAGGCCCATTGGATGCCCAGGCTGGAAGATTTCAAGCCGGAAATGATTTTTATCAGTGCGGGTTTTGACGCGCACCGCGACGATGAGCTGGGCCAGCTCGGGCTGGTGGAGGCGGACTACGCCTGGATCACCCGCCGCATCATGGACGTGGCGCAGCGCCATGCCCAGGGTCGCATCGTGTCTGCCTTGGAGGGCGGCTACCATCTGGATGCTCTGGCACGCAGCGTGGAGGCCCACATCCGCGTGCTGGCTGACTTGTAAATTCACTGGACTTTTTTCAGAGGTATTTCTTCATGGCCGAAGCCGGCATGGTCGCGTCTGTCAGCGGCCGTATTCGGGATGTTCAAACTTGGCTCAGTCCCTTGACTGAGGCGTCCGCGCTCGCTGAGTGGGGAGCCTTGCTCGCTTGCGTGGTGCTGGCCTTCCTTTTGGTGTGGTTGCTGCGCCGTTCCTTGCGCGCCGACCTGGAGTTGCCCGTGCTTTTTGGCCGCCAATTGGTTGATGGCGCCTTGTTCCCGCTTTTGCTGCTGAGCTTGGCTTATGCCACGCAAGCGGCCTTTCGCGCCTTGGACTTGCCGCTGGCGGTGTTCCGCGTGGCGCTGCCGGTGTTGGTGTCACTGGCCGTGATTCGGGTGGGGGTCAAGGTGCTGCAGGTGGCTTTCAAAGACGCGCCATTGGTTCGCACGTTGGAGCGCACCATTTCTTGGCTGGTTTGGGCCGCCATGGTGCTGTGGGTCACGGGGCTCTTGCCCGCCATGCTCGAAGAGCTTGACCGAATAAGCTGGACCGTGGGTTCGGCCAAGTTGTCGGTGCGCACCTTGCTGGAGGGCACGCTCACGGCTGGCGCGGTGCTCATTGTGTCTTTGTGGATTTCCTCGGCCATAGAGGGCCAATTGCTCAAGTCGGCCGAAGGCGGGGACTTGTCTTTGCGCAAGGCCGTCAGCAACGCCGTGCGGGCGCTGCTGGTGGGCGTGGGCTTGCTGCTGGGCCTGTCGGCCGTGGGCATAGACCTGACCGCTTTGTCTGTCTTGGGCGGCGCCATTGGTGTGGGCGTGGGTTTGGGCTTGCAAAAGCTGGCGGCCAGTTACGTCAGCGGTTTTGTGATGCTGGCTGAGCGCAGCGTGCGCATTGGCGACAGTGTGCGCATAGACAATTTTGAGGGCCGCATCACCGACATCAAGGCCCGCTACACCATTGTGCGGGCGCTGTCTGGGCGCGAATCGGTGGTGCCCAATGAGATGTTCATTGGCAACCGCATCGAAAATTTGTCTTTGACCGACCCCAAGGTGCTGCAGCAATGCATGGTGTCTGTGGGCTACGACAGCGATGTGGAGCTGGTCATGCGCCTGCTCATGCAAGCGGCCAGTGCCCAGCCGCGCGTGCTGGCCGACCCAGCGCCTGCGGTGCACCTGAGCAACTTTGGCAGCGATGGCTTGGAGTTCACGCTCAATTACTGGATTTTGGACCCCGAAAACGGTCAAGGCAACCTGCGCTCAGACGTCAACCTGGTGGTGTTGCAGTCCTTCAGGGAGCACGGCATTGAAATCCCGTTTCCGCAGCGCGTGGTCCACCAAGCACCCAAGGCGGTGACCGCTCCCGTGACTGCGGCCCCTTGAATGCCTATAATCTCAATAAAAGAACGATCGTGCTTTTTATGGGTGGGCTTGCATATTGGGGCGTTTTCATTGGCAGACCCTGTGTCCTTGTGCGAGGCGGCATAGAATCTGCCAATTGACGTTACGTCAACCAAGTTTGCGGGTCGCCACAGCTGCGATTGACAAGCTCACCCCTTATTTCAACTGCATTGGAGACCTTCATGAAGGTATTGGTTCCGGTCAAGCGCGTGGTCGACTACAACGTCAAAGTGCGCGTGAAGTCTGACGGCAGCGGCGTCGATATCGCCAACGTCAAAATGAGCATGAACCCTTTTGACGAAATCGCCGTCGAAGAGGCCACACGCCTGAGAGAAAAGGGCGCGGCCACCGAGGTCATCGCGGTCAGCTGCGGCGTGGCCCAGTGCCAAGAAACCTTGCGCACCGCCATGGCCATTGGTGCAGACCGCGCCATTTTGGTGGAAACCACCCAAGAGCTGCAGCCCTTGGCCGTGGCCAAGCTGCTCAAAGCCTTGGTGGACAAAGAGCAGCCCCAGTTGGTGATTTTGGGCAAGCAAGCCATTGACGACGACTGCAACCAAACCGGCCAAATGCTCGCCGCTTTGCTGGGCTGGCCCCAGGCCACCTTCGCCTCCAAGGTTGAAGTGGCCGACGGCATTGCCACGGTCAGCCGCGAGGTGGATGGCGGTCTGGAAACCCTGTCGCTCACGCTGCCGGCCATCATCACCACGGACTTGCGCCTCAATGAGCCGCGCTACGTGACGCTGCCCAACATCATGAAGGCCAAGAAAAAGCAGCTCGACATCTTCAAGCCCGAAGACTTGGGCGTGGACGTGTCGCCCCGCATCAAAACCCTCAAGGTCAGCGAGCCTCCCAAGCGCGGCGCTGGCATCAAGGTGCCCGACGTGGCCACGCTGGTGGACAAGCTCAGGAACGAAGCCAAAGTCATTTGAACCCATGTCCACTCCTTCCCCCTCTGGGGGAAGGCCGGGATGGGGGCATCGCGAAGCACAAAAGGTGTGGGTCCGCCACGACCGCTTGCCCCCACCCCAACCCTCCTCCAAAGGGGAAGGGTCTTTAATCACTAAGGAGCCACTTTCATGTCATCCCTCGTCATCGCCGAACACGATAACAACCAGCTCAAGCCCGCCACGCTCAACACCGTGACTGCCGCCGTCCAGTGCGGCGGCGAGGTGCATGTGCTGGTGGCCGGCCACCATGCGGCTGCGGTGGCCCAAGCCGCCGCGCAAATTGCAGGTGTGACCAAGGTCATTCATGCCGACGCGGAGGGCTTTGCCCACGGCTTGGCCGAGAACATGGCCGCCCAAGTGCTGGCTTTGGCGCCTGCCTACAGCCATATTTTGTTTGCCGCCACCGCCTCGGGCAAAAACATTGCCCCCCGCGTGGCCGCCACCTTGGACGTGGGCCAGGTCTCAGACATCACCCAGGTCATCAGCCCCGACACCTTTGAGCGCCCCATTTACGCGGGCAACGCCATGGCCACGGTGCAAAGCCTGGACAGCGTCAAAGTGCTCACCGTGCGCACCACCGGCTTTGACGCCGCAGGCGCAGGTGGCGCGGCCGCTGTAGAAACCACCGCTGTGACCGAGGGAACTGGCCAAAGCCGCTTCATGGGCAGCGAGATCGCCAAAAACGACCGCCCCGAGCTGACCGCAGCCAAGATCATCGTCTCCGGCGGCCGGGCCTTGGGCAGCGCTGAAAAGTTCAACGAAGTGATGACCCCGCTGGCCGACAAGCTGGGCGCGGCCATGGGCGCCAGCCGAGCCGCCGTGGACGCCGGCTACGCGCCCAACGACTGGCAAGTGGGCCAGACGGGCAAGATCGTGGCGCCGCAGTTGTATGTGGCCGCGGGCATCTCGGGCGCCATTCAGCATTTGGCGGGCATGAAGGATTCCAAGGTCATTGTGGCCATCAACAAAGACGCCGAGGCGCCCATCTTCAGCGTGGCCGACTATGGACTTGAAGCCGACTTGTTCACAGCAGTACCTGAACTGGTGGGCAAGCTCTGAGCGCTTGACCGGATAAAAAGGCATCCCCTGTGGGTGCCTTTTTTTCGCCTTGGATTTGTTTTGAACAGAACGATTGACTGACCTGCAGGAGACCCTATGAGCTACACCGCCCCCGTCAAAGACATGCTCTTTGCCATCAAGCACCTGGCCCGCATTGACGACATTGCCCAAATGCCCGCCTTTGAAGACGCCGGCTTTGACACGGCCCAGGCGGTGCTGGAGGAGTCGGCCCGCTTCACGCAAGAGGCGGTGGCGCCGCTGAACTGGGAGGGTGACAAAAACCCATCAGCGCTCAAAAATGGCGTGGTCCACACCACCCCGGGTTTCAAGGGGATTTACAAGCAGTACTCTGAAGGCGGCTGGCAAGCCCTTCAGCATCCCTTGGCCTACGGCGGCCAAGGCCTGCCCAAAACCATAGGCGCGGCCTGCGGCGAAATGCTCAACGCCGCCAACATGAGCTTTGCCCTGTGCCCCATGCTGACCGACGGCGCCATTGAGGCGCTGCTGACCGCGGGCTCCGACGAGCTCAAGGCCACTTACCTGGGCAAACTGGTGTCGGGCGAATGGACGGGCACCATGAACCTGACCGAGCCGCAAGCCGGCTCGGACTTGGCCGCCGTGCGCACGCGCGCCGAGCCCCAGCCCGACGGCAGCTACAAGGTGTTTGGCACCAAGATCTACATCACCTACGGTGAGCACGACATGGCCGACAACATCGTGCACCTGGTGCTGGCCCGCGTGCCGGGCGCGCCCGAGGGCGTCAAGGGCATCAGCTTGTTTGTGGTGCCCAAGGTCTTGGTCAAGCCCGATGGCGCCTTGGGCGCGCGCAACGACGTGCTGTGCGTGAGCATTGAGCACAAGCTGGGCATCAAGGCCAGCCCCACGGCGGTGCTGCAGTACGGCGACGGTTTGGCGGGCAGCGTGGCCGACCGTGCTGGCGCCGGCGCGGTGGGCTTTTTGGTGGGCCAAGAAAACCGGGGCCTGGAGTACATGTTCATCATGATGAACGCCGCCCGCTACGCCGTGGGCGTGCAAGGCATTGCCATCGCCGACCGCGCCACGCAAAAGGCCGTGCAGTACGCCCGCGACCGCGTGCAAAGCCGGCCGGTGGACGGTTCGCTGCCTGGCAGCGGCCCCATCATTCACCACCCAGACGTCAAGCGCATGCTCATGACCATGCGCGCCTACACCGAAGGCTGCCGCGCCATGGCCACGGTGGCCGCCGCCGCCTACGACGCCTCTCACCACCACCCTGACGCCGAGGTGCGCAAAGAAAATCTGGCTTTTTATGAATTCATGGTGCCCCTGGTCAAGGGCTACAGCACAGAGATGAGCCAAGAGGTCACCTCGCTGGGCGTGCAGGTGCACGGCGGCATGGGCTTTATTGAAGAAACGGGCGCCGCGCAGTACTACCGCGACGCCAAAATCCTGACCATTTACGAGGGCACCACCGCCATTCAGGCCAACGACCTGGTGGGCCGCAAAACCGCCCGTGATGGCGGCCGCACCGCCCGCGCCCTGGCCGCTCAAATCGAGGCCACCGAGGCCGAACTGATGACGGGCTCTGCCAATGCCCAGGCGGTGGCCAAGCGCCTCCAAGCCGCTCGCCTGGCCTTTGTCGATGTGGTCGACTTCATGTGCGCCGGCGCCAAGACCTCACCCAACGCCGTTTATGCGGGCAGCGTTCCTTACCTTATGCTGGCTGGCAACTTGGTGGCCGGCTGGCAAATGGGGCGTGCGTTGCTGGTGGCCGAGCAGGCCCTGGCCAGCGGCGATACCGCAGAATTTGGCACCGAGTTCTTGAAAGCCAAAATCGTTACCGCACGCTTTTACGGCGATCACCTCCTGAGCAAGGCGACTGGCATGCGCGATGCGATTGTGGAAGGCGCTGACAGCGTATGCGACTTGGCGCTAGAGGCTTTTTGACCGCTTGCATCCCTTGAAAAACACCCCAGGAGACTCACCCATGTCCATCTTGCCCGGCGCACTGGCTAAGCTGCCCCTGCCCATCATTGGTTCGCCCCTGTTCATTGTGAGCAATCCCAAGCTGGTGATTGCTCAGTGCATTGCGGGCGTGGTGGGCTCTATGCCCTCGCTCAACGCGCGCCCGGCCTCGCAGCTCGACGAATGGCTGGCCGAAATCACCGAAACCCTGGCCGCCTACAACCTGGCCCACCCGGACAAGCCTGCGGCGCCTTACGCCATCAACCAAATCGTGCACAAGTCCAACGACAGGCTGGAGCAAGACATGGCGGTGTGCGTCAAGTACAAAGTGCCGATTTACATCACCTCCTTGGGCGCGCGCGAAGACATTTTTGCGGCCGCCCACAGCCATGGCGGCGTGGTGCTGCACGACATCATCAACAACACCTTTGCGCGCAAAGCCATTGAAAAAGGCGCTGATGGCCTGATTGCAGTGGCCGCAGGCGCAGGCGGTCACGCGGGGGTGAAAAGCCCGTTCGCGCTGATTCAGGAAATCCGCCAGTGGTTCAACGGCCCGGTGGCGCTGTCGGGCTCGATTGCCAGCGGCGGCGCGGTGCTGGCCGCCCAGGCCATGGGGGCAGACTTTGCCTACATTGGCTCGGCTTTCATTGCCACCGCCGAGGCCCGTGCCTCTGACGAGTACAAGCAAGCCATCGTGGACTGCAACTCCGACGACGTCGTACTCACCAATTTGTTCACCGGCGTTCACGGCAACTACCTGGCGCCCTCCATCCGCAAAGCCGGCCTGGACCCGGCCAACCTGCCCGAGAGCGACCCCAGCAAAATGAACTTTGGCGGCGACGTGGCGGCCAAAGCCTGGAAGGACATTTGGGGCTGTGGCCAGGGCATTGGCGCCATTGACAAAGTGCAAACGGCGGGCGAGTTCATTGCCCAGTTGCAGCGCGAATACGAAGTGGCGCGTCAGCGCGTCTGCGCTTAAAGCCTGCGCATCGCTGTCTTTGTAGGAGCCAGCCTGCTGGCGAATCGTGGCGCTGCGCATGTCATTCCACATGCCAACAATCGCCGGCAGGCCAGCTCCTACAAAAACCAAAACAAGCTGCCCCTTGTAGGAGCCAGCCTGCTGGCGAATCGTGGCGCCGCACATGTCATTCCACACACCCACCATCGCCGGCAGGCCAGCTCCCAAAAAAACCAAAACAAGCTGCCTTCTGTAGGAGCCAGCCTGGTGGCGAATCGTGGCGCCGCACATGTCATTCCACCCACCCACAATCGCCGGCAGGCCAGCTTCCACAAAACCAAAACACGCTGCCTTCTGTAGGAGCCAGCCTGCTGGCGAATCGGGGCGCCGCACATGTCATTCCACGCACCCACAATGGCTGGCTTGCCAGCGATGTGTCCCGTGCCGTGGACATCCCCCCAAAAGGGCATGACCACAAATCGTTGAATCTTTGACAGTTGAAGATTGCCTGCGTTGCATCAAAAACAGAGGTCCGCTTATGCCAGTTTCCTCAAATCAGCAGTTCGTTTTCTTTATCCGGCGATTGGCCCAGAGCTTCGCATTTCTAGGTCTGTTGTTTCAGCTTGGAACAAGTCACGCCCAGAATGTGCAGCCTCTGAACTCAAACCTCACAGAGGAGCTTGTCAGCGTCAATATTGCGGGGACCAAAAACCAAGCGGGTGTCTTGTCAATGAAAACGGGTGCTGCTCAGCCCACCAAACTGGCTGTTTTGTTGCCTGGCTATCCCTCGGTGGTGCGCCCTGTGGTGGAAAACGGGGCCATGGTCAGATCTTTGCTGGCGGGTAATTTTTTGATACGGGCGCGTCGGTATTTGGTCGATGACGTGATTGCCAGTTTGATTGTGGACTGCCACAGCGACAGCGGTGAGCAATGCTCCAGCTTGTACCAATCGTCCAAGCAGCGCCAAGAAGATGTAGACAAACTGATTGCTGAAGTGAAAAGACGTTTGCCGTCCATCAGCGAGGTGTGGTTGATTGGCACCAGCATGGGGACCATTTCTTCGTCCTTCATGCCCAGTCATGACGCTCGAGCTTACGCAGGTGCGATTCACACGGCTTCCATCACCGAGCCCTATGCCAGAGGGTCCTACCGTGAACTGGGTGATTTCAATTACAAGAAATCTCCAATTCCCCAGTTTTTCATTCACCACAGTGCCGACCCCTGTGCGCTGACCACTTATTCAGGGGCAAAGAAAAATGCCGAGAAAAAAAATCTGCCTTTGATCACAGTCAATGGTGGCTCGGGCTTTCAAGGCCCAGCCTGCCAAGCGTTCACGGAACACGGTTTCAGAGGCAAAGAAAAAGAAGTCATGGAGATGATGGCAAACATTGTCAAAAATGGAAAAGCTCAGCAGCTTGATATCAACTGAAGGCATTGACCTTGAGTCTGGTGCGGGCCAGTCTGTGGTCCAAAGTATGTAAGGGTTTTCCACTCCATGCCGAGGGATTTCACCTATAAACTAATCAGTGTTTTCAAGTCCCCCAGAGCTTGGGGTTTGCCTTAATGAGGATGTTCCCACCGTGACGCATTGCAGCTTATTCAAAGAAGCAGCCCAACGCATTGTGCAAAGTGCACAGGCCTCCCAGAACAATGGCCTTGCCACCTTGCGCAGTTCAAGTCTCGGACCGCGCCCGGCCCAGTCTGTGCAGATGTCGGACAACGTGTTCAACCCCCAGGCTCAGTCCGTCGCACCCGACAAATCCAAGGCCAGTTCGGGCTGACTCTTTTGAGCTAAGCCTTCAGCTCGCTTCCCATCCCTGGTCAGAGGCGGGTAGTTTGGGGTTTGGCTGGCGAAAATGCAGGTCAACCCATTCGGCGGCCAAGCTCGACGCCTCTTGCATGGCGCCAGCTTATTCAAACAAATGCGTGGCCCCTGGAATCACGGTCAGTTGCTTGCTGCATTGCAGGTGACTGAAGGCCTCGGTGTTGAGCGGCATCGCCTGCGGGTCCCCTTCACCCACTATGCAGAGCGTGGGCGCACTGATGCCGGCCAGCACCACCAACCCGGCCAGGTCGGTGCGCCCGCCCAATGAGACCACCGCCGCAATGCGGCCGTCCATGCGCGCTGCCGCTGTCAGCGCAGCGGCGCTGCCCGTGCTGTAGCCAAGTAGCCTGTTGGCTCTGGCCTGTAAGTCAGACATGGGTACTTGCCTCCTGGACGCATTTCAACGCGCTTTGTAGGCGGCCTTGTCAGTCGTATCACCAGCGCGGTGCAGGGCATGGCTGATCCTTTTATTTCGCCACGACGGCCATCTTTTTTCCTGCGGCCTAAGTCTGCTCAAGAGCGTCCCGTGCAGGCGATTTTGCAGGCCATGCTGAGGGCTATTTGATTGGCCGCTTCAGTGGCGGCCGCAGCACGCACTGCGTGGAGTATTGAGCGGGGTTTTTAGCGTGCTTGTTCAGCGCGGTTTAAGCAGCGCTGAAAGTTCCTTGAAGCGCGCCAAGGCTTGGGGGTCGCTGGCGGCTTGGGCGGCCAGGGCTTCGAGCTCTTGCTGCTGGGCGCGGCGCAGCAGCTCGTCAATGATGGGCCGCGTCTCCTCCCAGGTGGGCTCTATGCCCTCGGGAATTTGCTCGACCTGTTGCGCGGCATAGCCCTCCTGCGCATGGCCGCGCAGCCCCTCGCGCAACGCGGCCCAGGGCTGGGCGCCGTGCTCATGCAATTGGGCCTCCAACCAAGTGAAAAGCGCGCCGTGGGGCTCGGGCAGGGCGCACAGCAGCGTGTGCTCTTGCTGGCTCAAGCGGTCCCAGAGTTCGGTCTCGGTCAGCAGCAGGCGCAGCACCCTGTCTTCGCGGCTGGCAGGCATCATGCGGCCGGGCACACGGCTGCGTTTGGTGGGCGCGTAGCTGGGGTAGGGCCTGGACTTGGCCGAGCTGGCCATCTCAGAGGCCGCGTACTCATTCTCTCGAGGCCAGTCTGGCGGCTCGGAGTCGTAGTCGGGCGTGTACTGCGGCGCCTGGGATGCAGACCGCGCAGGCTGCGGTGGCCGCTTGGGGCTGCGTGCGCCTGTGCCCGGACCAGAGCGTGGCGGCTGCCAAATTTGCAGCAGCTCGCGGCCGTCAATTTGCACCAGGTCGGCGATCTCCGCCAGCAATTGGCGCTTGAGCGCGCCGTCGGGCAGCGGCAGCCAAAGCTCGCGCGCTTGGCTGGCCATGCGGGCTCGGCCCTCGGCGGTGTTCATCTCGCAGCCTTCGCTGGCCGAATCAATGAGAAAACGACTCAGCGGCACGGCTTGGGCCACCGCTTGGCCAAACGCGTCTTGGCCCCGTTCACGAATGAAGCTGTCTGGGTCGTGCTCAGCGGGCAGGAACAAAAATTTGGCCGAGCGCGTGTCAGTGGCAAAGGGCAGCGAGGCGTCCAGCGCCTTGCGTGCGGCGCGCCGGCCTGCGGCGTCGCCGTCAAAGCTAAAAACCACCGCCTCTGTGAAGCGGAACAGCTTTTGCACATGCTCGCTGGTGCAGGCCGTGCCCAGCGTAGCCACAGCGTTGGCAAAGCCCAGTTGGGCCAGTGCCACCACGTCCATGTAGCCCTCGGTCACCAGGGCGTAGCCCCGCTCGCGCAGGGCTGAGCGGGCCTCAAACAAACCGTAAAGCTCGCGGCCTTTGCTGAACACCGGGGTTTCTGGCGAGTTGAGATACTTGGGTTTTTCGTCGCCCAACACCCGGCCGCCAAAGCCTATGCATTCGCCCTTGACGCTGCGGATGGGGAACATCACTCGGTCGCGAAAGCGGTCGTAGCGCTTGGCCTCGCCTTCGGGCTGGCCTTCCTCGGCCTCGGCGCTGATGACCAGGCCGCTTTCCACCAGCAGTGGGTCGCTGTAGTCGGGGAACACGCTGGCCAGCGCACGCCAGCCCTCGGGGGCGTAGCCCAGACCAAACTGCTTGGCCACCTGGCCCGACAGGCCCCGGCCCTTGAAGTAAGCCACCGCCTTGGGCGAGACCTTGAGCTGCTTGGCGTAGGCCTGGGCGGCTTTTTCAAGCACGCTGCTCAGCGTGGCTTGCTGCTCGCGGGCCTTGGCTTGGCGGGCGCGCTCGGCCGGGGAAATGTCTTCTTCGGGCACCTGCAGCCCGTACTGCTGGGCCAGGTCTTTGACGGCCTCGACAAAGTTCATGCCCAGGTGGTCCATCAAAAAACCCACAGCATTGCCGTTTTTGCCGCAGCCAAAGCAGTGGTAGAACTGCTTGGTGGGGCTGACTGAAAAAGACGGCGACTTTTCAGTGTGAAAAGGGCAGAGGCCCGAAAAATTGGCCCCCCCCTTTTTGAGCTGCACATGGCGGCCCACGATGTCCACGATGTCAGCGCGGGCCAGCAGTTCTTGAATAAAGGGTTGGGGAATGGCCATGGGCTGAACGGCCATTGTAGGCAGCGCAGGCTTGGCTTCAGTCCCCCCGCACCACGCCTTCGCGCCTGGGGTCGGCCGCGCCCGCCCAGCCTTGCGGCGTGCGCTGAATCACTTGGATGCCGCTGGTCATGGGCGGCGTTTGCAGCACTTGCCCCCGCTCGCGCAGGGCTTGTTGGGTGGCCGCAGGAAAGCGGCCTTCTTCAAGCAGCAGCGCCCCGCCCAGGCTGCCAAAGTTGGGCAGGTCCACCGCTTGCTGGGGACTCAAGCCTTGGTGCAGCGTGGCCCACAAGGTTTTGGCCGTGAAGTGGATGATGAGTGGCCCGCCCGGGCTGCCCAGGCTCATGAGCGCCTGGCCAGTGGCCGCGTCAAACACCAGGGTGGGAGACATGGACGAGCGCGGCCGCTTGCCCGGCTCCAGCCGGTTGGCCACCGGCCGACCTTGGGCGTCGCTGGGGCTGAAGCTGAAGTCGGTGAGCTGGTTGTTGAGCAAAAAACCGCCTGGCCGCGAGGCATCCGTGGTGACCATGCGGCGCGCGCCAAAAGCCGCCTCCACGCTGGTGGTCATGGCCAGCATGCGGCCCTGGCTGTCCACCACGCTCAGGTGGCTGGTGCCGTACTCGGGCTGGAAAGGCATGGGCGCATAGGCCCAAGGCTTGTGGGCCGGGTTGCCGGGTTGGCCAGGCAGCACGGTGTCTGGGGCGCGCGGGCTGATGAGCGGGCTGATGAGCTGGCTGCGTGCGCGCAGGTAATCGGGCGCCAACAGGCTGAGCCAGCTGCCGGCGGGCGCGGTCACAAAGTCGGGGTCGGCCACGTAGAGGGCGCGGTCGGCAAAGGCCAGGCGCGAGGCCTGGGCGTAGCGGTGCAGCCAGTCGGCGCTGGGCAGGTCTTGCACCAGGTCCACAGCTTGCCGCTGTGTGTGTTCAAGCATGCCCAAAATTTGCATCACGGCCAGGTGGCCGGAGGAGGGCGGCCCAAAGCCGCAAATTCGCAGCGGCCTGGCAGCGGCCGTGTGGTTCACGCACAAGGCCTCGCGTTCGCGGGGCTGGTAGTCGCGCAGGTCGGCCAGGCCTAGCACCCCGGGGCGCGGCGCTTGGGCGATGCGCTCGACCATGGCTTGGGCCACCGGGCCTTCGTGCATGGCGCGGCTGCCTTGCTGGGCCAACTGGCGCAGCACGTGGGCATATTCCGGGTTGCGCAGCACATGGCCCACGGGCCACGCCTGGCCCTGGGCGTCGTAGAAAAAGCGCCTGGCCACGGCGTCTTGCCGCAGCAAGGGGTCGGCCTGCAGCAAGGTGTGCAGGCGCGGGCCTATGGCAAAGCCTTGCTCGGCCAGTGCGATGGCCGGCGCCAGCAAGCGCGGCCACGGCAGGCGCCCGTGCTGGCGGTGAGCGGCTTCCAGCATGCGCACAACACCAGGCACACCCACGGACTGGCCGCTGGCCACCGCCTCGGCAAAGGGCAGAGGCCGACCTTGATCGTCCAGAAAAGCCTGGGGCAGGGCGGCGGCTGGCGCGGTTTCTCGGCCATCAAAGGCCTGCACCTTTTGGCCGTCAAAGTGCAGCAAAAACGCCCCGCCGCCTATGCCGCTGGACTGCGGCTCCACCAGGCCCAGCACCATTTGCGCGGCAATGGCGGCATCCAGGGCCGTGCCGCCTTCGCGCAGCACCTGGGCACCTGCCTCGGCCGCCAGCGGGTGGGCCGCCGCCACGGCATGGCGTTGGTGTTGCGAGCCTTTTTGTGAGGTGAATCCGCTGGCCGCTTCAGGCTGCTCGGCCAACAAACTTGCAGCCGGTGCCGGCGACAAACTTGCACATCCATGGAGCAGGCCCAGGGCCAGCAGGGCGCCCGCTTTGACCCCGACGCAGTGGCTTGACTGCATTAAGCGGCATTTGGCCGTTGACTCCATCCATGCATTGACCCCTGCAGATATGTGGCGCTCGGCGGTGAATGGTTTGAAGCCTTGTCGATTATTTGTAAATTCAAGTAATTCATTGTCTCGTTTGTTCATATTTTGTGATTAAATTTAAATGCACCCCATGGCCATGAGGATTTTTTATTTGATGGCATTGATAAATTAGTTGAGGTGTGAGGTCAAACTATTCATTAGCACATGTTTAAATTCGTTAAATTACCAACTTCAATTTTTATAAGTGTTTTTCTGGTGGCTTGTGGTGAAGGAGGCGATAACACCAATCCTTCAGACATCCGCGTCACTTGTCAAGGCAGTGCTTGTGCGGCAGGCGCAGTCAGCAGTTATATCAACAAGTCCGCTCAGGTTTGGACTTATCAAAATACCAGCAACGAGCCCGTCACCATTGACCTGAATTTTTCTAATTTGGCGGCGGGTCAAGAGTTGTCCTATGTCTTTGGTAACGGTTACAGCTCGGCCGTCAACGCACTTCCCGCAGCGGGTCAGGCCTTGGCGCAGGACGGATCGCTGGGTAAAACCATTTCTAGCACATCCACCCAGCCCGAACTCTCAGCGCAAGATCCGCTGTCGGAAAGTCAGGACATCTGGCGACTGCAGGGCGGCAAAAAAGAAGCGGATTTATGGACCCGTTTGCAATCTGGCAAGGCAACATCTTTGGTGGTGGGGCCTTCCACTGCGCCTTCTGCTGCGGGCACGGCGAGCGCCTCTAGTGCTTTAGAACGAGTGTGGACAGACACTGAATCCGACGATGCCAAAGAGTACACCACCACACGGCGATCTGCTTGCCTGGCTGGCACAGGCCGCAAAGTGGTGACCTGGGCGGATGAGGATTCGGCAGACAAGTTGGATAAAAAAACCATTGCCGCGTTTGAAAAAACCATGTGCGGCAGCGCTGGGGCTGTCTCACGCATGAGTCGCCTGATTGGTGATGTTTGGAGTCCCGTCTCTAATGGTTTCTTGATCAAGGAAACCAGCTCAGCGATGTTGGATATCAACATTGTGGTTCTTAGCGTGGACGATAAAACAGCTTGGGGTGGTTATTTTTATGCCGGAAATACTTATTTAAAGTCAAGCCTTCCCAGCAGCAATGAGGCCCTGGTGTTCTTTGTGAATGCAAATGTTTTGGCCAAGAACTTGCCCTACACCTTGTCCTTGTTGATTCATGAGTTGACCCACATGGTGTATTGGCATGAACGCTCGGTGTTGAACAATGCGCCCAAACACGACACATGGCTCAATGAAATGGTTGCAGAAATGAGCGAGGACATTTTGAGTCCAGCTTTGGTCAGAAACCTAGAGGGCGATGGCCCTTACCAACCCAGCCTCAGCAATCGTTTGCCAGCGTATCTCAATACCGGCGGTGGCTTTAGTTTGTTGGAGTGGGCCGAGATAGAAAAAGCCTCGCCCTACTACAGCATGGCGTCTTCATTTGGTGCTTATCTCAGTCGGCAATATGGTCTTGGCATATACAAGGGCATCATGAAAGACTGTTTCAAAATCACCGATGGCTGGACTTGCCTGGACACCGTCATTAAAAAGAACGGCGGTCAAGGGGTGTATGAGGCTTTCAACCAGTTTGGTCTGACGGTTTTTGGCTTGAGCAATGCGTCTGCACCGTCCTCGAGATTCAGCTTTCCCACCAAAGTCGATGAGGGTTACACCCTGGCCGGACTCGATCTGAGCGCGCTGAAAAAATACCGCCCACCCCGCTCGGCTCAAGTCAAAACCTGGGCGACTGGCACACATACCTATTTTTTTGAAACCAGCGCGGTGGATATTTTTACCTTCACCCGGCGTGGTATCACGATTCCAGCTCAATCGCAGCTCAGTGTCATGATCCGCTGAAACATTACCCATCACCATTTATATATCGGCAACTAAATCATGAAAAAAATATCTGCTTTGCTTTATTCGCTAGCCTTGCTCAGTCTGTCCGTGTCCGCTGCGGCGCAAGACAGTCAAGCCAAGCGCACCACCTTTGTGTCCTTTGGCAATTCCATGGGGGGTGATGTGTTGGTCTCTGGCAAATACACCACCACCGGCAAAGACTTCACTTTGCGGGCCGGTCAGGGTTTGCAAGCCATGCTGGGCATGCAGTACCAGTGGTCCAACACGTGGTCTGCACAAGCGGCAGTGGGCTTTCACTTTGACAAAACAAACGGCTCGAACTTCAATTTCAAGTACTCCCGCATTCCGCTGGAGGCAATGGTCCACTACGCCATCAACGACGATTGGCGCGTGGGTGCAGGCCTGCGTTATGCCTTGAGTGCCAAATTCAAGTCTGACGGTGACGCGGCCTACCTGGGGACCAGCAAATTGCAGGCCTCACCCGGGGGGATTGCAGAGGTGCAGTACATGTTGGCACCTTTGAGTGAATCCGGACCTGGTCGGGGCGCCAGTGGCGGCATCAGTTTGAAACTGGTCGATGAAAGCTTCAAGGTCAAAGGTGCGCGCACTGTGGAGCGCAGCGGCCAGCACTGGGCGCTGTCTTTGTTTTCTTATTTTTGAGCGCTCATCGTTTGAAATGGTGCGGTGTTGGCCCACCCATCAAAACAGGCCCCGCAGGGCCTGTTTGGGAGCTCAAATTCAGGCCATGGCTTAACGCGGTGCCAAGCGAATGGCGCCGTCCAGGCGAATCACCTCGCCGTTGAGCATGTCGTTTTCAAAAATGTGGCGGGCCAGTTTGGCGTAGTCGTCGGGCGTGCCCAAGCGCGAAGGAAAGGGCACGGCCGCGGCCAGCGCGTCTTGCACCTCTTTGGGCATGCCAAACATCATGGGCGTGCCGAAAATGCCGGGGGCAATCGTCATCACGCGAATGCCGTTGCGGGACAGGTCGCGGGCGATGGGCAGAGTCATGCCGACCACGCCACCTTTGGAGGCGCTGTAGGCGGCCTGGCCAATCTGTCCGTCGTAGGCGGCCACGGAGGCGGTGTTGATGATGGCGCCGCGCTCGCCGGTGGACTCGGGCTCATTCTTGCTCATGGCCTCGGCGGCCAGGCGGATCATGTTGAAGGTGCCTATCAGGTTGACCTGTATCACTTTGCTGAACACGGCCAGCGAGTGCGCGCCTGTTTTGCCCACGGTTTTTTCAGCAGGCGCAATGCCTGCGCAGTTGACCAAGCCCATGAACTTGCCCATGGAAACCGCTTTGGCCACCACGGCTTGGGCGTCGGCCTCTTGGCTGACGTCGCATTTGAGAAAGGCGCCGCCCAACTCCATGGCTATGGCCTCGCCCTTTTCGGCCTGCATGTCGGCGATCACCACATGGCCACCGAGCGCGGCCAGCATGCGTGCCGTGCCTTCGCCCAGCCCGGAGGCGCCGCCTGTGACGATGAATACCTTGCCTGCGATGTCCATGTGAATAATCCTTTGTGGTGATTGGGGGGTGGAAAAACCGGTTGACGTTGACGTAACGTCAATTCCCAATTATCGCCTCAAGTCTGGCCCACTCCAATGCCCGGATGCTTGCATCAGCCCGTGCTGAGCGCGGCTGTAAGGCAGAGCGGGCCAACAGATTTATTTGTAACCCACCCGGTCCAGCATTTGTTGCACGCGCGCTTGGTTGGCGGCCACCTTGGACACTGGCACGGTTTCGGCCTTGAAAGCCCCTCCCGACATGGCTTGCAAGGCGGGGTTGCTCAGCTTGACCGAAGCCACCACCGGCCACTCGTTGTTGCCGTTGGCAAAGTAGTTTTGTGCTTCAGGCTTGGCCAAGTACTCCAAAAACTGGGTGGCTGCGGCCACGTTTTTGGCGTGTTTGGCCACGGCCGCACCCGCAATGTTCAGGTGCGTGCCCCAGGACTGCTGGTTGGGGAACACCACGCCCACTTTGTCCATCACGGCTTTGTCCTCTGGGGCGGTCGAGCGCATCAGGCGGGCAATGTAGTAGGTGTTGCTCAGGGCCACGCCGCATTCGCCGCTGGCCACGGCCTTGATCTGGTCAGTGTCGCCGCCCTTGGGTGAGCGGGCCATGTTGGCCACCAGGCCTTTGAGCCAGGCCTCGGTCTTGGCCTCGCCCATGTGCTCCATTTGCGAGCCAAACAGTGACAGGTTATAGGGGTGTGAGCCCGAGCGGGTGCACAACAGCCCCTTGTTTTTGGGCTCGGCCAGTTCCTCGTAGGTGTCCACATCCTCTTTTTTGACCTTGAGCTTGTCATAAACCACCACGCGGGCGCGGGTTGAAAACCCAAACCAGCTGGTGCCGTCAGCCGTGGGCTGAGCGCGCAGGGAGGCCGGAATGGCCGCCTCGAGTGCGGCCGACTTGATGGATCGGAACAAACCGTCCGCCTCGCCTTTGCCGAGCCTGGCGGCATCGACCAGCAAAATCACATCGGCCGGTGAGGCCGCGCCCTCGGCCTTGAGGCGGGCCAGGATGCCCGCGTCGTCGGCGTCCACCCGGTTGATCTTGATGCCCGTGGCTTGGGTGAAGTTGGCGTAAAGCGCCTCGTCCGTTTGGTAGTGGCGGGCAGAATACAGGTTGAGGGTTTTGTCCTGGGCCACGCTGAGACCAGACAGGCTGAGCAAAACCGCGCCCAAGATGGCGTGCGTCAAAGGCGTGGGCAGGGAGTGGTGCATGGTGATGTGGGTTTTTACAAGGTTGCTTGAAGTGAGTCTAATGCAAACGCGAATTATTCGTAATAACCATGAAAGCCAAATTTCATGGGTGGCAGAAGGTGTCCGTGCGGTCGTCGCCAGCCGTTTGTGGGGGCTTGCAGGATGGTCTTTCATGGCCATGCTGGCCTTGGTCGCCGGCTGCGCCACCCCGTCCAGCGTGCCGACGGGGGCCTCGCCCGCACCTGCTCCTGCGGAAACGGTGGCCAAGCGCCCGCCCCGTCTCGGTTTGGCTTTGGGCGGTGGGGCCGCCAAAGGCTTTGCCCATGTGGGTGTGATCGCGGTGTTGGAGGAAGCAGGCTTGCGCCCAAGCTACGTGGTCGGCACCTCGGCAGGCAGCGTGGTGGGCGCGCTTTACGCCAGCGGCAAAACCGGCGTGCAGCTGCAGCAAGCCGCCCTTCAAATTGAGGAGGTGGCCCTGACCGATTGGATGGTGCCCATCGTCAACCGGGGGCTGTTCCGAGGCGAGGCGCTGGCCCGCTATGTCAACGAGGCGGTGGGCGGCCGCCTGCTTGAAGACATGCGAATTCCCTTTGGCGTGGTGGCCGCCGACTTGGGCAATGGCCAGGCGGTGCTGTTCCGCCGGGGTGACACCGGCACCGCCGTGCGCGCGTCCAGCGCCGTGCCTGGCGTGTTTCAGCCGGTGCGCATCAGCGGCCGCGACTACGTCGACGGCGGCTTGGTGGCGCCGGTTCCCGTGCAGTTTGCGCGGCAAATGGGGGCCGAGTTGGTGATTGCCGTGGACATTTCTGACGCGCCCGAGGGCCAGGCGGCAGAGGGAACCTTTCAAATTCTTTTGCAAACTTTTAACATCATGGGCAAGAGCATCAACCAACACGAGCTCAAGCAAGCCGACTTGGTGGTGCGGCCTTCACTCGTGGGTTTGCGCAGCGCCGATTTTTCCGCCCGCCAAAGAGCCATAGAGTCCGGCCGCACCGCCATGCTGGCCGCCATGCCTGCTTTGCGCGCCCGCATGGAAGCCTTGGCACAGTAGCCCAGGGCGCGACACAGATTTCGGTCTCTCCAGTCTTTGTAGGAGCCAGCCTGCTGGCGAACCGTGCCAATGAACGTGCATCACCGCAGGCGAACATTCGCTGGCAGGCCAGCTCCTACAGGGGAAAAGCCATCTTGTCTTTGTAGGAGATTGCCTGCCAGCGAATCTTTGCCTGCGGCAAGTCACGTTGAGCGCCACCATTCGCCAGCAGGCTGGCCCCTACAAATTCGAAATTTCATGTCTTTGTAGGAGCTTGCCAGCAAGCGAATCATTGCCTGAAGCAAGTCACGTTGAGCGCCACCATTCGCCAGCAGGCTGGCCCCTACAAATTCGAAATTT
>CAMCUN010000023.1 GCA_945878995.1 Polaromonas sp. YR568
ACCGCATGATGACGCGGAAACTGGCACTGAGAAAGAGCACGAAGCTGAGCAACAAGCTGAAACGGAATCCACGCCTGAAGCTGAGCAACAAGCTGAAACGGAATCCACGCCCGAAGCTGAGCAACAAGCTGAAACGGAATCCACGCCCGAAGCTCAGCAGCAAGCTGAAACGGAATCCACGCCTGAAGTTGAGCAACAAGCTGAAACGGAATCCACTCCCGAAGCTGAGCAACAAGCTGACGCAGCATAAGCAGCGCGATTTTTAGCGCCCTGAAGTGGCCCACGAAAACAGAACAGCTGTTTAAGTGGGACACCGCAGTTAGAGATGAGGTGCATCATCAGCGAGACAATAAAGCGCAGCGTTCCCCTGACGCTGTTCTCGGGCTAGTAGGGGCTGGGGCGGCAGGTGTTTCAAAAACGGCTGCTCCAGCGCAAACAGCGCCGTAGGCTGTTGGCGGGTGGTGCCGCAGGTTCGAAGGCCTGCTTCGTGTAATACGCAACTCTTAACTTGCGCCATGAGATCGGCCAGATCCCGTTGGCCTTGAATGCTGCGAGCACGTCAGCATCCATCCGCATTTTCAGGGCATGGCGCTACACGGCGGTGACGGGCATGCCCGGCCGCATTTGAAGTTGGCCTGTGGTCTATAGGTGTCCACGGTGGGGACTTCCTTGAGGTTATGGGGCCACAGTGGCGTGTTCAATAGCTTGAAATCGGTGCCACATTGGTAACACCCATCCCAACTCATCTTTATTTATTGTCAGTAATTCAGTAGAATTGTAAAAATTCATAAGAATTTACAAATCTGAAGAATGCGCCATGTCACAGGCTTTTCTGGCCTCTTGATTCTGCCGATGAAACCTGTTGGTCCTTCCCGCTCTGGGGCAGGCAAGTTTTGGGGCCGTCTCAAACTGTCATTGCGTTCAGCCAAGAAGTGCGCGCCAAGCAGAACACCCACATTTTCTTGCACCGTCAGCCGGTGCAGCCTGACAGGCGCAAGCGGCAGCCATCCCCACAGCCAATCAAAGATGGAGCCATGAAAAAAATCTTGTTGGGCCTGCTGATGGCAGCTGCACTGAGCCGTGCATCTGCCGACCCGCTTGAAGAGGCCACAGCTGCCAATGGCCGTGGCGACTACGCTGCGGAGCAAAGAATCACCCGGCCTTTTGCCTCCCAGGGCGCAGCCTGGGCACAAGCTTTTCTTGGAGACAGTTACGCTTTTGGTCAAGGGGTGGTGCAAAACTACGCAGAGGCAGTCAAGTGGTACCGGCTCGCCGCAGAGCAGGACCATGCGAGCGCGCGTTTTAACCTGGGCTTTATGTACGCCAACGGCCAAGGGGTGGTGCAGAACTACGCCGAGGCTGCCAAGTGGTACCGGCTGGCCGCCACGCAGGGAAACTCAAGTGCGCAGTTCGCCCTGGGCTTTTTGCACCTCCAAGGACAAGGGGTGATGCAGGACGACGCAGAGGCTGTGAAGTGGCACCGGCTGGCCGCAGAGCAGGGCAATGCGGGTGCGCAGTTCAGCCTTGGCGTGTTGCATGACAGCGGCCAAGGCGTGGTGCAAGACCATGCACAGGCCATGAAGTGGTACCTGCTGGCCGCCGAGCAGGGGCACGCGAATGCGCGGTTTAACGTGGGTGTGCTGCACGACAAGGGCCGGGGCGTTGTGCAAGACCACGCAGAGGCCGCCAAGTGGTACCGGCTGGCAGCCGCGCAGGGACATGTGAAAGCGCAGAACCAACTGGGCTTGTTGCACGACAGCGGCAAAGGCGTGGTGCAAGACCCTGCAAAGGCCATGACTTGGTACCTGCTTGCCGCCGAGCAAGGAAGTGCGAGCGCGCAGTTCAACCTGGGTCTCATGCACGACCAGGGCCAGGGCGTTGTTCGGGACCCCAAAAAAGCGCTCATGTGGTTCACTCTCGCTGCTGACAACGGCAGCAGCGAAAGCGTGAAGGCAAGAGACACCGTCGCTCAACGAATGACCGTTCAACAAATCAGTGAAGCGCAAACCAAGGCAAGGCAGTGCTTGGAGCGCAATTTCAAAGGGTGTGACTGACCCGGCTGGCAAGCTCGACCGCGTGGCGCCGTGCGGTTTCAAATTTCATGTGGGGCCTGCTTCCGTTGGTGTGGAGCACGCATTGAAACGCTTCCCAAAGCGCTTTCAGCCCGGCACCGTCAATTCTTGTTGTCCTTGGTCAAGGCAGAGCCTGATTGGGATTTGCTTCCTTTCGCGCACGTGCAGCACTTGCCCGCGTTGCAGTGGAAGCTGCTCAACCTCAAGAAGCTGCGCCGCAATGCGACCAAGTTTGCGTTCCAACATGACGTGCTGGTTGAGAGGCTTCACGCGTGATGCCGCGCAGCAGGTCAGGTCGGGCACACGCGAGCGTTGTGTTCCCATTGAGGCGGCGCCCTGCAGTTCGCACCGTGCGCACTTTTAAGTTCAGCACGCCCTTACAAGGCCCCTGACCTTCAGTTTTCCCCTTATTTTTAAGGCCCCCTAATGTAAAATTTCACGAGTGACAAACACTCCTGTTTGCTAAAAAATTTGCCGCTGATGGTCCATCATTCAATTGCAGATCGTTCCGCTCGGCCGGTTTTTTGCTTTTGACGAGTCTGGTGCGCTATTTGGCGTGCTATTCAAACTAAGTCATTATCAGAAATTGATGAAACCTCTCTCTTCGTTTTAATTATCGTCATGATTGATATGAATTTCGCCATGAATTTCCGCGCTTTATCTACGGTTTGCGTTTTGTCGCTGACATCTGTTCTAAGCGCACAAGCTCAAACACCATCTGTGGCGGCCCAAGTACCGGCGGGCAGTTTTGCCACCGTCAACTCACTGCCGCTGCCCAACTCACTTTTGGAGCTGGTTCTCAAAAACAACGCAGCCCAAGGCGTTGCCAACAGCCCTGAACTGCGCAATGTGGTGCGTGGAGAACTGATCAGTCGTGCGGCGCTGAGCCAAGAGGCGGTCAAGTTGGGTTTGGACAAGCAAGACAATGCGTTGGCCCAAATGGAGTTGCTCAAGCAAAACTTGTTGGCTGAACTGCTCATTGCCGATCATTTGTCCAAGAACCCTGTGTCCGATGCGGCTGTGCGTGCCGACTACGACCGACAGGTGGCTGCCTTGACCGACGCCAAAGAGTACAAAATCCGAAACATTGTGTTGGCAGACGAGGCTTCAGCAAAAGCGGCTTTGGCCCTTGTCCGCAAGGGTGAGGCCTTTGACAAAGTGGCCAAAGAAAAATCCATTGACCCGTCCAAAGCCCAGGGTGGTGATTTGGGCTGGTTGCTTTCAGAGCAGATCAACCCGCTGATTGCCAATGTGGTGGTTAATTTGCCCAAGGGATCAGTATCTGCTGCGCCTATTCAAGTTCAAAACAGCTGGAATATCATCAAGGTCGACGATATTCGCAACTTTACGGTGCCTAAATTCGACGATGCCAAGGCTCAAATTCGCCAGGCCATGCTCAATAAATTGCGCAACGAATTTGTGAGCAAAATCATTTCATCAGCCAAGGTCCAGCTGGCAGACTGAGCCTCAAGCCGACCAACGCATCAGGGTCACGACGATCACGGCCACGCCCAGGGCGAGGTTGACCAACACCCATTGGCGAATCTGGCCCAGGGCCGCACCGCCTGCCGCCCACTCAGAGGCCGCCACTGCGCGGCTGAGTTTTTTGTACAAGGCAAAGCGGATGTGGAAAAAAATCGCCACCATGGCCACACCCAGCACGGCCATGAGGGTCCAGGACAGTGGCATGTCAAAGCGGCCGCCCGACTGCACCACCTGCTTGGCGGTGCGGCCCAACATCCAAACGCCGCTGGCCAGGGTGATCAAAGAGGCCACCAACACGGCCTTGAAAAAACGCCCCAACACCTCGTGCATCAGCCTGATTCGCAAAGGCGCTTCCAGCGAGCTGAGGGCGGGACGCAAGAAAAAGTGCGCAAACACCATGCCGCCCACCCACACCACTATGGCCAAGACATGCAGTGTTTTAAGAATGGCGTAGATCATTGAAAAGTCCCCATGAGTGAATGGTCGGTGTGCGGTCAGCCAAGAACAGCCAGCATCAGACCTGCTGCGTGTGATGGGCTGAGCATAAAGCCCTGTGCCGCAAACCCATGGCCCCACACCGTGCCGGGCTGATGACTTGAAGGGTTGAAAGGCGCGCAGCCTGCGTTGAAGATGGCGCATGCGCTCTAGCCTTGTCAGTAAGATGCCCGCACACACAAACATACATACAAGCCATCATGCGCCTGGCCTGCGTTGGCCGCGCTGGTGGTGCCCCCTTCGTTCTTATTTCCCTTAAAAAACCATGAGCTGGATGGCAAGCCTGAGGCTGAACTACACCTTTGAACACAGCCGCACGGTGGCGCGCTACGAGCACCAAGGGCCGCTGCGCATTTTGCAGTCGCTCTACCCAGAAGGCGAGGGCGTGTGCCACAACGTCTTGGTGCACCCACCCGGTGGCCTGGTGGGGGGCGACACGCTGGACATGCGGGTCAGCGTGGCAGAGGGCGCGCACGGCCTGGTGACCACCCCGGGGGCCACCCGCTTTTACCGCTCAGAAGCAGGCTTGGCCACCCAGCAGGTGCACGCCAGCTTGGCCGATGGCGCCAGGCTGGAATGGCTGCCGCTGGAGGCGCTGGCCTTTAACGGCTGCGACGCGCTCAACCTGGCCCGTTTTGAGCTGGCGCCCACGGCCGAGATGATGGCCTGGGATATCACGGCCCTGGGCTTGCCCCATGCGCAGCAGCCTTTTGAGCGGGGCGTGTTCAGGCAGCACTTGGAAATCCCCGGCGTGTGGCTGGAGCGGGGCAGCATAGACGCGCAAGACCTGCGGCTGATGAACAGCCCCTTGGGGCTGGCCGGCCAGCGCTGCATGGCCACCTTGGTGTTTGCCGCCGGCCATGCGCTGGCCCCGGCCCGCGCAGAAGCGGCGCTGGAGGCCGCCCGAGCCCTCATTGAGCTCAGCCCCTGGCGCACCCAAGCCGGTGCCACCCAGCCCCACCCGCAGGTGCTGGTGCTGCGCGTGCTCACGCCTGTGGTGGAGCCCGCCATGGGGCTGCTGCGTCAGGTGTGGGCGGCTTGGCGCCAGAGCTTGTGGCAGCTGCCTGGCCAAGTGCCGCGCCTGTGGAACACCTGAGCGCGCAAGGCTGAGAGCCAAGGGCTTTTCAAGCGCATTTCAGGCGTTTTTTTAGGCGTTTTTAGCCGCTTGTGCCCAGCCTCGTCAAATAGACACCAGCTGCTTGATGTTCTTGGCCTTCATCTCGCTGCCTGGCCCGTGGGCAATCACCTCGCCGCGCTCCATCACCAGGTAGTCGTCGGCCAGTTCTTCGGCAAAGTCGTAGTACTGCTCGCACATCAAAATGGCCATGCGCTGGCCTTGCAGGCCCACGTCGGCCAATTGGCGGATGACCCGGCCTATGTCTTTGATGATGCTCGGCTGTATGCCCTCGGTGGGCTCGTCCAGAATCAACAAGCGCGGCTTGGCCGCCAGCGCCCGCGCAATGGCCAACTGCTGCTGCTGACCGCCAGACAAGTCACCGCCCCGGCGGTGCCACATTTGCTTGAGCACAGGGAACAACTCAAGCAGCTCGGGCGGCAAGGGCGTGCTGCCCGGCTGCGTGGCCAGGCCCATGCGCAGGTTGTCTTCCACCGTCAAGCGCGCAAAAATCTCACGGCCTTGCGGCACATAGCCTACGCCGGCTTTGGCCCGCTCATAGGGTTTGGCCTGGCTCAGGTCTTGGCCTGCCAGCGTGATGCTGCCGCTGCGTATGGGCACCAGGCCCATCAGGCTTTTGAGCAAGGTGGTTTTGCCCACCCCGTTGCGGCCCAGCAGCACCGTCACGCGGCCCTGCCTGGCCTGCAGGCTTACCCCCCGCAAAATGTGCGAGCCGCCGTAGAACTGCTGAATGTGGTTGACGTCAAGCATGGTCATCGCCCCAGGTACACCTCAATCACACGCTCGTCGGCTTGCAACTCATCGAGCGTGCCTTGCGCCAGCACAGAGCCCTCGCACAGCACGGTCACCGTGCTGGCAATGGCGCGCACAAAGCTCATGTCGTGCTCCACCACCATCAGCGAATGCTTGCCCTTGAGGCTTAAAAAGAGCTCGGCCGTGCGCTCGGTTTCGTGGTCGGTCATGCCGGCCACTGGCTCGTCGAGCAGCAGCAGCTGGGGCTCTTGCATCAGCAGCATGCCAATTTCCAGCCACTGCTTTTGCCCGTGGCTGAGCAGTCCCGCTGGCCTGGCGGCGTGGGCTGTCAAATCGATGGTGTGCAACACCTCGGCCAGGCGGTCGCGCTGGACGCCGTTGAGCTTGAAGAACATAGACGCCTTCACGCCCTTGGGGGTCTTGAGTGCCAGCTCCAGGTTTTCAAACACGCTGAGCTGCTCAAACACCGTGGGCTTTTGGAACTTGCGGCCTATGCCCAGCTGCGCAATTTCGGGCTCCTTGTGGCTGAGCAGGTTGATGGTGCTGCCAAAAAACACGCTGCCCTCGTCGGGCCGGGTCTTGCCGGTGATGATGTCCATCATGGTGGTTTTGCCCGCGCCGTTGGGCCCAATGATGCAGCGCAACTCACCGGGCGCCATGTCCAGCGACAGCTTGTTGATGGCTTTGAAGCCGTCAAAGCTCACGCTCACGTTGTCCAGGTACAAGATGCGGCCGTGGCTGACATCAATGTCTGTGCGGCTGCGCAGCACCCGGCCGTAAGCCGCATCGCGGCCGCCCGATTCGGTGGCGCCCAAGGCTTGGCGTGACGCAAGGCGCTGGCTGCGTTCGGCCCCATCTTGCAGCAGGTCGGGGGTCATGCCTGGCCTTTCTTGCGTTTGAACTTGTCCAGCAAGCCCACCACGCCTTGGGGCAAAAACAAGGTCACCGCAATGAACAGCGCGCCTAAAAAGTACAGCCAGAACTCGGGCGCGGTCACGGTCAGCCAGCTCTTGGCGCCATTGACCAAAAAGGCCCCCACGATGGGGCCCACCAGCGTGCCCCGGCCACCCACGGCGGCCCACACGGCAATTTCAATGGAGTTGGCCGCGCTCATCTCGCCCGGGTTGATGATGCCCACCTGCGGCACGTACAAGGCGCCGGCCACGCCGCACATGACGGCCGAGATCACCCAAATGCTCAGCTTGTAGGGCAGGGGCGAGTAGCCGGAGAACATGACGCGGCTTTCCGCATCGCGGATGGCTTGCAGCACCCGGCCGTACTTGCTGCGCACCAGCCAGCGAGCAAACAGATAAAAGCCCAGCAGGGTCAGCCCTGTGATCACAAACAGCGTCATGCGCATGCCCGGCGTGGCCAGGGGCTGGTCCAAGATCCGCTTGAAGTCGGTGAAGCCGTTGTTGCCGCCAAAGCCGGTTTCATTGCGGAAAAACAGCAGCATGGCGGCAAAGGTCATGGCTTGCGTGATGATGGAAAAGTACACCCCCTTGATGCGGGAGCGAAAGGCAAAAAAGCCAAACACCCCGGCCACCACACCGGGCACCAGCACCACCAGCAGCACGGTGGCGACAAAGCTGTCGGACAGCATCCAGTGCCAGGGGAGTTCCTTCCAGTCCAAAAAGACCATGAAGTCGGGCAACTCGCTTTGGTACTGGCCGTCGCGGCCAATCTGGCGCATGAGGTACATGCCCATGACATAGCCGCCCAGCGCAAAAAACAGGCCGTGGCCCAGCGAGAGAATGCCGGTGTAGCCCCAAATGAGGTCCATGGCCAGGGCGCAGATGGCGTAGCACATGATCTTGCCTATCAGGCCCACGGCGTAGTCGCTCAGGTGAAAGGCGCTGCCTGCGGGCACCAGCAGGTTCAAGACAGGGGCCAGCGCGCCCACAGCCAAGAGGCACAGCACAAAGGCGCTCCAGGCTTTGCGGCTGAGCAAGGCCGGGGTGGTGGGCAGATCGCTTGAAAGGGGAGTAGGGTTCAACATGCTCATGCCTCCGCGCTGCGGCCCTTCATCGCAAAAATGCCTTGAGGGCGTTTTTGGATGAACACAATGATGAACACCAGCACCGCAATTTTGGCCAGCACGGCGCCTGTCCAGCCTTCTAACAACTTGTTGACCAAGCCCAGGCCCAGCGCGGCATACACCGTGCCGGCGAGTTGCCCCACGCCGCCCAGCACCACCACCATGAAGGCGTCCACGATATAGCTTTGGCCCAGGTCTGGCCCCACGTTGCCCACCTGGCTCAGGGCGCAACCGGCCAAGCCCGCAATGCCCGAGCCCAACGCAAAGGCGCTGGTGTCCACCCGCGCGGTGTTCACGCCCATGCACGAGGCCATGGGGCGGTTTTGCGTGACGCCGCGCACAAAAAGCCCCAAGCGGGTTTTGCTGATCAAGAGCACCATGCCCAAGAGCACGGCAGCGGCAAAGCCAATGATGACCAGGCGGTTCCAGGGCAGCTGCAAATTGGGCAGCACGGCCAGCGAGCCGCTCATCCACGAGGGGTTTTCCACGCCCACGTTTTGCGCGCCAAACACCGTGCGCACCGCTTGCATCAAGATCAGGCTGATGCCCCAGGTCGCCAGCAAGGTTTCCAGCGGCCGGCCGTACAAATACTGCAAGACGCTGCGCTCAATGAGCGCGCCCACCAGGGCCGCGGTGGCAAAAGCCACGGGCAGCGCGAGCAGCAGGTAATAGTCAAAAGCGCCAGGCAGGTGCTGCCGAAAAGCCGCTTGCACCACGTAGGTGGCGTAGGCGCCCAGCATCATGAACTCGCCGTGGGCCATGTTGATCACGCCCATCAGGCCGTAGGTGATGGCCAGGCCCAAGGCCACCAACAGCAAGATGGAGCCCAGGCTCAGCCCCGTGAAGAGTTGTCCCAGGCGCTCACCCCAGCGCAAGCTGTCTTGAACTTTGGCCACGGCCTGCTTGAGGACCGACTGCACGGCCGGGTCGGTCTCGGCCGCGAGTTGCTGGTTGAGCAGCAGCAGCACCTCGGGCTGGGTGCTCTCGCGCAAGGTTTGGGCGGCCTGCAAGCGGTCGGCGGCTTGTTCGCTTTGCAGCTTGACGGCCGCCAAGGCCTGCTGCACCAGCGCCAAGGTGGCTGGGTCTTTTTCTTGGGCCAGCGCTTTGTCCAGCACGCGCTGGCGGCTGGCGTCCGGCTCTTTGAGCAAGGCCAGTGCGGCCTGCCTGCGCACCGCTGCGTCAGGGCTAAAGAGTTTGAGGGCGGCCAGGGCGGTGTCAATTTCACCGCGCAGCCGGTTGTTGAGCATCACGTCTTGGGCGTCGGCGGGCAGGTCCACGGCTTGGCCCGTGACAGGGTCCAGGCCTTTGCCCTCTTTGACCACCAGCACCCTGCCGGCGGCGAGTTTCACCGCGTCATCGGCCAAGGCTTGCAGGTAGGTGGCGGTTTGGGCTGTGCCTTGGGCCACGGCATCGGCCAAGGCCCCAATGCGGGCGTCGTTGTCGCCCTCGGTCATGGCCAGCGCTTGTTGTGCAGTCAGGGCCTGGCAGGCCACACTCAGCGTCAGGCCTGCCAGCAGGGCCGCGCTTTTGATCCATCGTCTCATTGCATGTGTCCGGTCACCACGGGCCAAAGCCCGAAAAAAAGGGGAGGGCGAGAGCCCTCCCCAGTGGGCACTGCTCAGTGCTTACTTTTTCGCGGGTTCGTCAGGCTTTTTGTCGTTGCCTGCGATGTACGGGCTCCAAGGCTTGGCCTTGACCGGGCCTGGGGTCTTCCAGACCACGTTGAACTGGCCGTCGGCCTTGATCTCGCCAATGAACACCGACTTGTGCAGGTGGTGGTTTTTCTCGTCCATCTTGGAGGTGATGCCGCTGGGGGCTTTGAAGGTCTGCCCGGCCATGGCCTTGATGACGGCGTCCACATCGGTGGTTTTGGCCTTTTCAACGGCTTGCTTCCACATGTTGATGCCAATGTAGGTGGCCTCCATGGGGTCGTTGGTCAAAGGCTTGTCTTTGTGGCCAGCAATGTTCTTGGCCTTGGCGTAGGCGCCCCACTTTTTGGTGAACTCGTCATTGGCCGGGTTCTTGATGCTCATGAAGTAGTTCCAGGCCGCCAAGTGACCGACCAGTGGCTTGGTGTCCACGCCTCGCAGCTCTTCTTCACCGACCGAAAAGGCCACCACGGGCACGTCTTTGGCCTTCAAGCCTGCATTGCCCAGCTCTTTGTAGAAAGGCACGTTGGAGTCACCGTTGATGGTGGAGACCACGGCGGTTTTGCCACCGGCGCTGAATTTTTTAACATCGGCCACGATGGTTTGGTAGTCGCTGTGGCCAAAGGGGGTGTACTTTTCGTCGATGTCCTTGTCGGCCACGCCTTTGCTTTTGAGGTAGGCGCGCAAAATTTTGTTGGTGGTGCGGGGGTACACATAGTCGGTGCCCAAGAGCACCCAGCGCTTGGCGCCGCCGCCGTCTTTGCTCATGAGGTAGTCCACCGCAGGAATGGCCTGCTGGTTGGGGGCAGCGCCCGTGTAGAACACATTTTTGGACAGCTCTTCACCCTCGTACTGCACGGGGTAGAACAGCAAGCCATTGAGCTCTTCCACCACGGGCAGAACCGACTTGCGCGAGACCGAGGTCCAGCAGCCAAAAATCACGGCCACCTTGTCTTGCGTGAGCAGCTGCTTGGTTTTTTCGGCAAAGAGCGGCCAGTTCGAAGCGGGGTCCACCACCACAGCTTCGAGCTTTTTGCCCAACACGCCGCCCTTGGCGTTGATCTCGTCAATGGCCATCATCACTGTGTCTTTGAGCACGGTCTCCGAAATGGACATGGTCCCCGACAAGCTGTGCAGCACGCCCACCTTGATGGTGGCTTGAGCGTGCGCGGCGGGGAGGGAAAATGCACTGGCTGCCAAGGCGGCGGCGGTGGCCATGACTTTAAGTTGACGGCGGCGGTTGAACATCAGATCACTCCTGTTTTATAAATTGAATGCAAAGAAAAATACCCTGCATGATCCTTAGAGCAAAGCCCGTACCAACTGATTGAAGGATTTATGCACCAATGTCGATCACTCGCGCCCCTTCTTGGCACTCGTTTGTGCTTGGCCGGTCCAGCCCTTGGCCCCAAGCCTGTGAACGGGCACACAATTTGCACCGGTTTGGACGTGGGCACCGATAAAAAAGAAAGCGCACCAAAATGGAACTGACCCCCAGAGAAAAAGACAAGCTGTTGATCTTCACGGCGGCCTTGCTCGCCGAGCGCAGAAAAGCGCGTGGCCTCAAGCTCAATTACCCCGAGAGCGTGGCTCTGATCAGCGCTGCGGTGATGGAGGGCGCACGCGACGGCAAGACCGTGGCGCAGCTCATGAGCGAGGGGCGCAATGTGCTCGGCCGCAGCGATGTGATGGACGGCGTGGCCGAGATGATTCCGGACATCCAGGTCGAAGCCACCTTTCCCGATGGCACCAAATTGGTGACCGTGCACCAACCTATTGTTTGAAGCTTGGACACATCCCATGAAATTGAGTTTTATTTTTTTAAGCGGCGCGCTCATCCACCGTGCAGCCCAGGCGCATGAAGGCCATGGTTTGCAAGCTCTGAGCCACTGGCACGCCACCGATGCCTTGGGCTTTGTTGCTTTGGCAGCGGTGGTGGCTGCAGCTTGGTCTTACTTCAACCGCAAATGAGGCGCGCATGATTCCCGGAGAACTCTTGATTGACGAGGGCGAACACGCCCTCAACCCTGGCCGGCGCACGCACACCTTGGTGGTGAAGAACGCGGGTGACCGACCCATTCAGGTGGGCTCGCACTACCACTTTGCCGAAACCAACGGCGCACTGGACTTTGACCGTGAAGCAGCCCGCGGCATGCGGCTGAACATTGCGGCCGGCACGGCGGTGCGATTTGAGCCGGGCCAGCAGCGCACGGTGGATTTGGTGGACTACTCCGGCGAGCGCGTGGTGTACGGTTTTCGCGGACTCATTCAAGGCAGGCTCTGACATGGCAACCATTGGCAAACGCGCATACGCTGAAATGTTTGGCCCCACCGTGGGCGACCGGCTGCGCCTGGCCGACACGGCCTTGTTGATAGAGGTCGAAAAAGACTTCACGCTGCAAGCCGGTGGCTACGGCGAGGAGGTCAAGTTCGGCGGCGGCAAAACCATACGCGACGGCATGTCCCAGTCGCAACGCAGCCGCGCCCAAGGGGCGGTGGACTGCGTGCTGACCAACGCGCTCATCGTCGACCACTGGGGCATCGTCAAGGCCGACATTGGCCTGGTGGGCAACCGCATTGCCGGCATAGGCAAGGCGGGCAACCCGGACACGCAGCCGGGGGTGGACATTGTCATTGGCCCGGGCACCGAGGTCATCAGCTGCGAGGGCATGATCGTCACGGCCGGCGGCATTGATTCCCACATCCACTTTATTGCGCCCCAACAAATTGACGAGGCCTTGGCCAGTGGCGTGACCACCATGCTGGGCGGGGGCACGGGCCCGGCCACCGGCACCTTTGCCACCACTTGCACCCCTGGGCCCTGGAACATAGAGCGCATGCTGCAGTCTGCGGACGCTTTTGCCATGAACTTGGGCTTCATGGGCAAAGGCAATGCCGCGCTGCCGGCGGCGCTGCACGAGCAAATTGCGGCGGGCGCCATTGGCATGAAGCTGCACGAGGACTGGGGCACCACGCCTGCGGCCATTGACAACTGCCTGACGGTGGCCGAAGAAACGGACACCCAAGTGGCCATCCACACCGACACGCTCAACGAGTCTGGCTTTGTGGAAGACACGGTGGCCGCGTTCAAGGGCCGCACCATCCACACCTTTCACACCGAAGGCGCGGGCGGCGGCCACGCCCCCGACATTTTGAAGGTGGTGGGCCTGGCCAATGTGCTGCCGTCGTCCACCAACCCCACGCGGCCCTACACCATCAACACCCTGGACGAGCATGTGGACATGCTGATGGTCTGCCACCACCTGGACCCTGCCATTGCCGAGGACCTGGCCTTTGCCGAAAGCCGCATCCGCAAGGAAACCATTGCGGCCGAAGACATCTTGCACGACTTGGGCGCCATCAGCATGATGAGCAGCGACAGCCAAGCCATGGGCCGGGTGGGCGAGGTCATCATCCGCACCTGGCAAACCGCCCACAAAATGAAGCTGCAGCGCGGCGGCCTGCCGGGCGACACGGACAGGCATGACAACGCCCGCATCAAGCGCTACATCGCCAAATACACCATCAACCCGGCCATTGCCCACGGCATCAGCCACGAGGTGGGCAGCATAGAGGTGGGCAAGTGGGCCGACTTGGTGATTTGGAAGCCGGCGTTTTTTGGCGTCAAGCCGGCCATCGTCATGAAGGGCGGCTTCATTGCCCTGGCCGCCATGGGCGACCCCAATGCCTCCATTCCCACGCCGCAGCCTGTGCATTACCGGCCCATGTTTGGCAGCTACGGTGGCGCGCTGGCCAAAGGCTCGCTGAGCTTTGTCTCGCAAACGGGCCTGCAGGCCGACATTGGCCAGCGCTATGGCCTGGCCAAAACGCTGTCGGCCGTGAAAAACACTCGCGGGGTGCGCAAGCAGGACATGGTCCACAACACCTACACGCCGCACATGGAGGTGGACGCCCAAACCTATGTGGTGCGCGCCGACGGCGTGCTGCTGACCTGCGAGCCGGCGGCCAGCTTGCCCATGACCCAACGTTACTTTTTATTCTGATGCTGATCTGCTCCAAACGCATGCCCCAAGGCCGGGGACTTGCCAAGGTTCTGTTGGCGCGCAGCGCCTCGGTCACGCTGGACTGGGACACCCGCTGCAAAAGCCGCTTTGACGCCACCGACAGTACCGGCCGCGCGCTGGGGGTGTTTTTGCCCCGGGGCCATGTGCTGCGTGGCGGCGATGTGCTGGTGGCCGAAGACGGCTCCTTGGTGCGCGTGGAGGCCGCCCTGCAAAAAGTGCTGCGCATCACCTTTTGCACGCAGCACGGCAGCCCCTTTGACCTCATGCGGGCGGCCTACCACCTGGGCAATCGCCATGTCCCCATTGAGTTGCAGCCGCAGTGCCTGCAAATTGAGCCCGACCATGTGCTGGCCGATTTGCTGCGCGCCATGCACCTGACGGTGACCGAGGAATTGCAGCCTTTTGAGCCCGAAACCGGGGCCTATGGCGAGTCGGCCATGATGGGTCATGACCATGGGGGCGGACATGGGCATGGTCACAGCCACGACCATGGCCACTGACATCCACAGCCTGCTTCAGCTGATCTGGCTGGCCTCGCCGGCCTTGCCCGTGGGGGGCTTTTCCTACTCTGAAGGGCTGGAGGCCGCCATCGACCACGGCCTGGTGCATGACGAGGCCAGCTGCACGGCATGGCTGAGCGACCAACTGCTGCTGACGCAGGCGCGGGGCGATATGGCGGCCATGGCGCTGGCCATCCCGGCCTGGCAGGCGCTGGACGAGCCGCGCTTACAAGCCTTGAGCACCTGGGTGCTCAGCAGCCGTGAAAGCTTTGAAATGCGCTTGCAGGCCGAGCAAATGGGCCGCTCCTTGCTGGACTGGGCGCGCAACCTGCAGCACGCCAGCCCCGAGGCCTTGCACTTGCTGGCCAGCTTGCCGCCCAGCTACCCCATGGCCTATGCCCTGGCCTTGTCGAGCACCCGCGCGCCTTTGAATGACGCCTTGCAGGCCTACGCCTTTGGTTGGTGCGAAAACATGACGCAAGCTGCTCTCAAGGCCGTGCCCCTGGGTCAAAACAGCGGGCAGCGCATGCTGGCCGTGCTGGCCCGCGCCATCCCTGAGGCGATTGACACGGCGCTTGGCCGCACCGAGCAGACCTTGCAGGCTTTTTCTCCCATGCTGGCCATTTTGTCGGCCCGCCATGAAACCCAATACTCCAGACTTTTTCGCTCATGACCGCACTTCATCACATCCCTGGCCGCAGCAAAAAACTCCCACCCTTGCGCGTGGGCATAGGCGGGCCTGTGGGCTCGGGCAAAACCACCTTGCTGGAGATGCTTTGCAAGCACATGCGCAGCGAGTTTGACCTGATCGCCATCACCAACGACATATACACCAAGGAAGACCAGCGCATCTTGACCGTCAGCGGCGCCTTGCCGGCCGAGCGCATCATGGGGGTGGAGACAGGAGGCTGCCCGCACACCGCCATACGGGAGGACGCCTCCATCAATCTGGAGGCGATTGACCGCATGCTTGAAAAATTCCCCGAGGCCGACATCGTGTTCATTGAAAGCGGTGGCGACAACCTGGCCGCCACCTTCAGCCCAGAGCTGAGCGACCTGACGATTTACGTCATTGACGTGGCCGCCGGTGAAAAAATCCCTCGCAAAGGCGGGCCGGGCATCACCAAAAGCGACTTGTTCGTCATCAACAAAATCGACTTGGCCCCCCATGTGGGCGCGGACCTGGAGGTCATGCGCGTGGACACCGACCGCATGCGCCCCAACCGCCAGGCCCGCCCTTGGGTCATGACCAACCTCAAAACCCTGCAAGGCCTGGACGAGGTGGTCGGCTTCATTCAAAAGCGCGGCATGCTTGTGGCTTGACTGTGGCATCTGGCGAGCCATCGCCGGCAGGCCAGCTCCTACAGGGAGAAAACCAGGCCTTTGTCACTGTCTTTGTAGGAGCCAGCCTGCTGGCGAAGGGTGGCGGCAAACGTGCATCACCGCAGGCGAATATTCGCTGGCAGGCCAGCTCCCACAAAACACAAGCCAAACACCCGCCAAAGCGTTGCACCTTGTCTTTGTAGGAGCCAGCCTGCTGGCGAAGCGTGCCGGCAAACCTACATCACCGCAGGCGAGCATTCGCTGGCAGGCCAGCTCCCACAGGGGACAAGCCAAACACCCGCCAAAGCGTTGCACCTTGTCTTTGTAGGAGCCAGCCTGCTGGCGAATCGTGCCGGCAAACGTGCATCACCGCAGGCGAACATTCGCTGGCAGGCCAGCTCCCACAGAACACAAGCCAAACACCCGCCAAAGCGTTGCGCCTTGCCTTTGTAGGAGCCAGCCTGCTGGCGAAGGGTGGCGGCAAACGTGCATCACCGCAGGCGAACATTCGCTGGCAGGCCAGCTCCCACAGAACACAAGCCAAACACCCGCCAAAGAGTTGCACCTTGTCTTTGTAGGAGCCAGCCTGCTGGCGAAGCGTGGCGGCAAACGGGCATCACCGCAGGCGATCAATCGCCGGCAGGCCAGCTCCTACAGGGGAAAAGCTAACTTGTCTTTGTAGGAGCTTGCCTGCAAGCGATGGCTGCCGTGCACACCCATGACCGCGCAGCGACCTGAACTTGCGCAAATTGCTGCGAATGGCCCCTCGAGTTTGCAAAAGTGCCTGGCCGTCCAGCCGGCTGGCCCTTGCCAGCCAAGACCCTCCGCTGGACCGGCCTGACCGTAGAATCTGATCCATGAAAATACTGATCAGCAACGACGATGGTTACCAAGCGCCCGGCATCGTCGCTCTCTATGAAGCCTTGCGCGATGTTGCTGATGTGGAAGTGGTGGCACCCGAGCAAAACAACAGCGCCAAGTCCAATGCCCTGACCTTGCATTCGCCCATGTATGTGCACCGGGCGGCCAATGGTTTTAGGTACGTCAATGGCACGCCCGCGGACTGCGTGCACATTGCGCTGACGGGTTTGTTGGGCTACCGGCCCGACTTGGTGGTTTCGGGCGTCAACAATGGCGCGAACATGGGCGATGACACCATTTACTCGGGCACCGTGGGTGCGGCCATGGAGGGGTATTTGTTTGGCATTCCGGCCATCGCCTTTTCTCAGACCGAGCGCGGTTGGGGCCACATTGAGGAGGCGGCCAAGCGGGCACGGCAATTGGTGCTGCACATGGCGCCGTCTATCGAGTCCAGCGCGAATGCCGGCCCCGCTGGAGCCGTGCCCTGGCTGCTGAACGTGAATATTCCTAATTTGCCTGCCGAGCAGATCAAGGGCGTGAAAATCGCCAGGCTGGGGCGCCGGCACGCCGCCGAGCGGGTCATCACGCAAACCAGCCCGCGGGGCGAAACCATGTACTGGATAGGCAGCGCAGGCCCCGCCAAAGACGACAGCGAGGGCACAGACTTTCACGCCACGGCACAAGGCTTTATGTCGATCACGCCTTTGCAAGTCGACCTGACAGACCACGAGCGCCTTCCCTTTTGGGCGCAGACTGCCGACAGCCTGAGCCGGACAGGGGCATGAGCGCGGCACGTCAGGGTCCCAAACCCCTGAAGCCCGTGAAGCCTGTTAAGCCCTCCTCTGAGGCGTCGCGCCCGCGATTCCCCGCCAGCCTCGATGCGCTGCTGCCCCAAGCCGCCAAACCTGCGGCGCTGCCCCGCGAGGCCTTGACCAAACCCGCCACCCGCACCCTGGGGGTGGGCATGGATTCAGAGGCGGTGCGGCGCGGCATGGTGCAAAAAATTGCCGCGCAAGGCATACAAGAGGCGAGCGTGCTGGCGGCCATGGCCAGCGTGGAGCGCCATCTTTTTGTCGATTCGGCCTTGGTCGGCCAGGCCTACGAAGACACCAGCTTGCCCATAGGCCTGGGACAGACCATCTCCAAGCCCAGCGTGGTGGCCCGCATGCTGGCCTTGCTGGTGCAAGGGCGCACGCAGCCCCTGGGCCGGGTGCTGGAAATTGGCACGGGCTGTGGCTACCAAGCCGCTGTGTTGGCCCAGCTGGCCACCGAGGTCTACAGCATAGAGCGCTTGCGCGGCCTGCATGACAAAGCCCGCGCCAATTTGAGGACGCTGCGGCTGCCCAATGTGCACCTGCTGTTTGGCGACGGCATGCTTGCTTTTGCCAAAGGCGCGCCTTATTCGGCCATCATTGCGGCGGCAGGCGGCCAAGCCATTCCGCTGGCCTGGACCGATCAGCTGGCCATGGGCGGACGGCTGGTGGCGCCTGTCCATGTGGACGCCCAAGCTCAAGCGCTGATGGTGGTCGACAAAACGCCACAGGGCTTGGTCTACAACCGGCTCGAGGCCGTGCACTTCGTCCCTTTAAAATCCGGTACCTTGTAAGCACGCTTGGTCAGTGTTTTTTCACCCTCAGGGGTGGGGAAAGACGGGCAGGGTGCGAGACTTGCTCCCTTTTCACTTTCGAAAGCGCCCGTGAAGAATTTGACCGGTCTGACCCTGATGGCACTGTGTGTGGCCCTGCTCACGGCCTGCAGCTCACGCCCCCTTTCAAAGGCCCCCGTCGAGGACCGTGGCACCAGCCTGCCTGCGGTCAGCGCCAGCCGGACCACCCCTGCGTTGGCCACGCCTGCGGCAGCGCCTGCCACCAGCGCCGAGGTGGTCAAATCCCTGCGCGGCCTGGACAACTTGGGCAAGCCGGGCTTTCACACGGTTCAGCGGGGCGATACCTTGATTCGCATTGCACTGGACAACGGCCAAAACTGGCGCGATGTGGCGCGTTGGAACAACCTGGACAACCCCAGCCTGATTGAAGTCGGTGAGGTGCTGCGCGTGGTGCCGCCACAGGGCGACGGCGTGGTGGCCCGCCCCATCACGGCCGGCGGTGCAGTGCCTGCGCCCCTGGGCACAGCCCGCCCTGCCGCGCCTGGCGCTTTGCCGCCTGCTGGCAGCGTGGCAGTCTCGCCTGCGGCCAGTGCCGCCAGCCCGAGCACCTCTACAGCCCCCAGTAACGCCTCCAGTGCAGCCAGTGCCCCCGCAGGTGAAGACGAAGTGGCCTGGATTTGGCCTGCACGCGGCACCACCTTGGCGGGTTTTGATGAGCTTAAAAACAAAGGCGTGGACATTGCCGGCCGTGCGGGCGACCCGGTGCTGGCCGCCGCCGATGGCCGTGTGGTGTATGCCGGCTCAGGCCTGCGGGGCTATGGCAACCTGGTTATCCTCAAACACAACAACACCTACCTCACGGCCTATGCCCACAACCAGTCTTTGCTGGTCAAAGAAGACCAGGCGGTCAAGCAAGGCCAAAAAATCGCAGAGATGGGCAGCACCGACGCTGACCGTGTGAAGCTGCACTTTGAAATCAGGCGCCAGGGCAAGCCGGTTGATCCGGCCCGGTATTTGCCCGCACGGTAAAGCAAGGGGGCCCGGCTGAGCCAGGCCGGGCTGTCCTCACCACAAAGCCTCAGGCCGCTGACGCAGCCTCAATTTGCTCGCCCAGGGCCAGCCAGCGCTCTTCGAGCGTGTCCAGCTCTTGGCTCACGGCTTTGAGGCCTTTGCCCGCCTCGGCAATCTCAGCGGGCGACGGGTTGGTCGCTAAACGGGCTTCAAGCTTGTCTTTGTCGGCATGGAGCGCCGCCATGCGCTGCTCAAGCTGGTCAAACTCTTTTTTCAGCGGCTTGAGTGCCGAGCTGGACACAGCCGCAGCCTTGGGCGCAGGCGCTGGGGCCTGCACCACCGCGGGGGCAGCGGCGGCCGTGCGGGCGGCAGCGCGCTGGCGCTTGGCCTCTTCCAGCAGGTAGCGCTGGTAGTCGTCGAGGTCGCCGTCAAAAGGCGAGACACCGCCGCGCGAGACCATCCAGAACTCGTCGCAGACGGCGCGCAGCAAGGCCCGGTCGTGGCTGACCAGCATGACCGTGCCCTCAAACTCGTTGAGCGCCACCGACAGCGCCTCGCGCGTGGCCAGGTCCAGGTGGTTGGTGGGCTCGTCGAGCAGCAAGAGGTTAGGGCGCTGCCACACCAGCATGCACAGCACCAGCCGGGCTTTTTCACCGCCGCTCATGCTGCCCACGGATTGGTTGACCATGTCGCCGCTGAAGTTGAACTGGCCCAAAAAGTTGCGCAAGGCCTGCTCGCGGGTTTCTTGGCCCGACAGCTTGCCGGCGGCCGTGCTTTCGCGGGCCAGGCGAATCATGTGCTCCAGGGGGTTGTCGTCCGGGCGCAGCACGTCAAGCTCTTGCTGGGCAAAGTAGCCAATGTTCAGGCCCTTGCCCTCGGTGGTCTCGCCGGCGAGCGGCGCCAACTCCCGCGCAATGGTCTTGACAAGGGTGGACTTGCCCTGGCCGTTGGCGCCCAAAATGCCAATGCGCTGGCCGGCCAGCACCGATTTGCTGATGCCGCGCACGATGACGGTGGGCTCGGTCTGGCCCTCGGGCGGGGGGTAACCCACGCTGATGTCTTGCAGGCTGAGCATGGGGTTGGGCAGGTTGGCTGGTTCCTTGAACTCGAAGCTGAAGTCGGCCTCGGCCAGCAGGGGCGCGAGCTTTTCCATGCGGTCCAGCGCCTTGACCCGGCTTTGCGCCTGCTTGGCCTTGCTGGCCTGGGCCTTGAAGCGCGAGATGAACTTTTGCAGGTGGGCGATTTTTTCTTGCTGCTTGGCAAAGGCCGACTGCTGGAGCAGCATTTTCTCGGCGCGCTGGTCCTCAAAGCTGGAGTAGTTGCCGCCGTAGCGCGTGAGCTGGGCTTTTTCAATGTGCAGCGTCACCTGGGTCACCGCGTCCAAAAACTCGCGGTCGTGGCTGATCACCAACATGGTGCCGGTGTAGCGCTGCAGCCAGCTTTCAAGCCACACCAGGGCGTCCAGGTCCAAGTGGTTGGTGGGCTCGTCGAGCAGCAGCAGGTCTGAGGGGCACATGAGCGCGCGGGCCAGCTGCAAGCGCATGCGCCAGCCGCCGGAAAAGCTGTTGACGGGTTTGTCGAGCTCGGCCACCTGAAAGCCCAGGCCCAAAATCAATGCTTGTGCGCGGGACTTGGCGTCGTGCTCGCCTGCGTCATACAGGTGCATGTAGGCGTGGGCAATGCGGTCGCCGTCGCCGCTGTCGTTGGCGGCCTCCACCTCGGCCTGGGCGGCCAGCAGGAGGGTGTCGCCCTCGATCACAAAGTCGGTGGCGCCTTGGGTGGTTTCAGGCATGTCCTGGGCCACCTGGGCCAAGCGCCATTGGGAGGGCACGCTGAACTCGCCGCCGTCTTCGTGCAAGCTGCCATTGAACAGCGCAAACAAGGTGGACTTGCCCGCGCCGTTGCGGCCCACCAGGCCGACTTTTTCGCTGGGGTTGAGGGTGGCGTTGGCGCGGTCGAGCAACACTTTGGCGCCGCGGCGCAGCACCACGTTCTTGAGACTGATCATGAATAAAAGAGGTTGAGGCTCTCGCTCAGGGCGAGGGCAGTTGGTCGCGCGTGAGCAGCAAGACTTGGTCGTGGCCGGCGCTGGTTTCCAGCCACAAGGGCTCCAGCATCGGAAAGGCGCGTTCAAAGTGCCCGCGCTCGTGGCCGATTTCCAGCACCAGCACGGCATGCGCGCTCATAAAAGAGGCCACTTGGCTGAGCAGGCGGCGAACAAAGTTCATGCCGTCCTCACCACCGGCCAGGGCCAGGGCAGGTTCGGCCTGAAATTCAGCGGGCAAGGCGGCCATGCTTTTGGCGTTGACGTAAGGCGGGTTGCACAGCACCAGGTCGTACAGCCCGGTGCAGGCGGCCAAGCCATCAGATTCAATGAGGTGGATGCGCTCGCCCAGATCGTGTCTGTCCACGTTCAGGCGGGCCACGGCCAGCGCGTCGGCGCTGATGTCGCTGGCCTCTACCTGCACCTCGGGGTAGGTGAGGGCGGCGATCACGGCCAAGCTGCCATTGCCGGTGCACACATCCAGCACGCGCTGGGTGTGCTCGCCCAGCCAGTGGTCCAGCGTGGCGTCGGCCATGAGTTCGGCAATGAAGGAGCGCGGAATGATGGCCCGCGCGTCCACATGAAAAGCCACGCCGCACAGCCAGGCCTCGCCCGTGAGGTAGGCCGCTGGCTGGCGGCTGGAGATGCGCTGGGCCACCAGGGCTTGCACGCTGGCTGCCGCCTCGGGGGCCACTGGCTGATCGCCAAGTTCATCGATGTCGCAGTCCAGCGGCAAGCCCAGTTTCCACAGCACCAGCCAGGCGGCTTCGTCAAAAGGGGTTTGCGTGCCTTGGCCCAGGCCGTTGGCCGCGCTCAGACCTGCGGCTTCCAACTGGGAGGCCATGGCTTCAATGAGTGGGCGCAAGCGCTGAGCGCTCATGCGCGGGCCACCGCGTCCAAGCGCTGCAGCACGCCTTGGTAAATGTTTTTCAAGGGGTCCAGGCTGGCCACGGCCACATGCTCGTTGATTTGGTGGATGCTGGCATTGACCGGGCCGAACTCGACGATTTGCGGGCAAATGCGCGCAATAAAGCGGCCGTCGCTGGTGCCGCCCGTGGTGGACAACTCTGAGGCCAAGCCGGTTTGCGCGTCTATGGATTCGCGCATGGCTTGCACCAACTCGCCAGGAGTGGTCAAAAAAGGCTGGCCGCTCAAGGTCCAGCTGATGTCAAACTCCAGTCCGTGCTTGTGAAGCACGGATTCCAGGCGCGACTGCAGATCCTCGGCCGTGGACTCGGTGGAAAAGCGAAAGTTGAAGTCCACCACCAATTCGCCAGGAATCACGTTGTTGGCACCTGTGCCCGCATGGATGTTGGACATCTGCCAGCTGGTGGCCGGAAAAAATGCATTGCCTGCGTCCCAAACGGTGGCCACCAACTCGGCCATGGCCGGGGCAAACTGGGCCATCGGGTTGCGCGCTAAGTGCGGGTAGGCAATGTGGCCCTGCACGCCTTTGACACGCAGCTTGCCGCTGAGCGAACCGCGCCTGCCGTTTTTGACCATGTCGCCCAATTGGTTCACGCTGGTGGGCTCACCCACGATGCAGTAATCGAGCTTTTCAGCGCGCGCTTCCAAGGCATTGACCACCACCAGCGTGCCGTCTTTGGAGGGGCCTTCTTCGTCGCTGGTGAGCAAAAAAGCGATCGACAGGGCAGGGTCGGGGTTCTCCGCCAAAAAAGCTTCTGTGGCCACCACCATGGCGGCCAGCGAGCTTTTCATGTCGGCTGCGCCCCGGCCATAAAGCAGGCCGTCCCGGTGGCTGGGCACAAAGGGCGGGCTGCGCCATTTGTCCAGCGGGCCGGTGGGCACCACGTCGGTGTGGCCCGCAAACACCAGCGTGGGCGCATGGGGGCCGGCCGAGCGTTTGGCCCAGAGGTTGCTCACCCGGAACTGCTCAGGGCCGCTGTCCATGCGCTCGCAGACAAAACCCAGTTTTTTAAGCCGCTGCGTGAACAGGTCCAGGCAGCCCGCGTCGTCCGGCGTCACGGAGGCGCGGCTGATCAGCGTTTCGACCAGCTCCAGGGTGGCACTCATACCAGATTCAATCGCGCAGCAGGTCGTTCAAGCTGGTGGTGGCGCGGGTTTTGGCATCCACGCGCTTGACGATGACGGCGCAGTACAAGCTGTACTTGCCGCCTGCCTTGGGCAGGTTGCCCGAGACCACCACCGAGCCCGCGGGAATGCGGCCGTAGGTCACGGTGTCGGCTTCGCGGTCGTAAATGGGGGTGCTTTGGCCGATGTACACGCCCATGGAAATCACCGAGTTCTCTTCCACGATCACGCCTTCGACCACCTCGGAGCGCGCGCCAATAAAGCAGTTGTCTTCAATGATGGTGGGGTTGGCTTGCAAGGGTTCGAGCACACCACCCAAGCCCACGCCGCCCGACAGGTGCACATTGGCGCCCACTTGGGCGCAGCTGCCCACGGTGGCCCAGGTGTCGACCATGGTGCCTTCGCCCACCCAAGCGCCAATGTTCACGTAGCTGGGCATCAAAATGGCGCCCTTGGCAATAAAGCTGCCGCGCCTGGCCACGGCAGGCGGCACCACGCGCACGCCGGTGGCGCGCAGCTGCTCTTCAGTCAGGTGCGAGAACTTGGTTTTGACTTTGTCAAAAAAGCCCAGGTCACCGGCGCGCATGAGCTGGTTGTCGTTCAGGCGAAAGGACAGCAGCACGGCTTTTTTAATCCACTGGTGCGTGGTCCACTGGCCCACGGCCTCGCGGGTGGCCACACGCAAGCTGCCATTGTTGAGTTGGGTGATGACGGACTCGACCGCATCGCGAATGTCTTGCGGTGCGGTGGCAGGAGACAGCTTGGCGCGGTCTTCCCAGGCAGCGTCAATGGTGGTTTGCAGTGCAGCGTGGTTCATGGCTGTGTTTATTTCTTGGATTGGATGAATTGAACAATGCGTTCGGCCGCTTCCAGGCACTCGGCGGTTTCGGCCACCAGCGCCATCCGCACGCGTCCGGCGCCGGGATTGCGGGGCACACCTTGCGCATCGGGTGCCTCACGGGCCAGGTAACTGCCGGGCAAAACCACCACATTGTATTGAGCCAGCAGCTCTTGAGAGAAAGCGGTGTCCGAGCCGTCAAAAGCTTGGGGCACGCCCGCCCACAGGTAAAAGCCTGCGTCGGGCAGGGCCACGTCCATGACCTGGGCCAGCAGGGGCGTGACCTGGGCGAACTTGTCTTTGTAGAGCTGGCGGTTGTGCGCCACATGCGCCTCGTCGTCCCAGGCGGCGCGGCTGGCCGCTTGCACCACCGGGCTCATGGCGCCGCCTTGGTAGGTGCGGTAGAGCAAAAAGGCCTTGAGTATGTCGGCATCGCCCGCCACAAAGCCCGAGCGCATGCCCGGCACGTTGCTGCGCTTGGACAGGCTGGTCAGCGCCACCAGGCGCTTGAAGTCTGTGCGCCCGAGTTGGGCCGCCGCTTGCAGGCCACCCAATGGCGGCTCATCCCTGAAATAAATTTCGCTGTAGCACTCGTCTGAGGCAATGACAAAGCCATGGCGGTCGCTGAGCTCAAACAACAGCCGCCATTCGTCCAAGCCCATCACCGCGCCCGCTGGGTTGCCCGGGGAGCAGACAAACAGCAACTGCGTGCTTTGCCACACCGATTCAGGCACCGCCGCCCAGTCAATGCCAAAGTTCAGCCGGGCTTGGCTGGGCGCGTAATGCAACTGGGCGCCCGCCAAAAGCGCCGCGCCTTCATAGATTTGATAGAAAGGGTTGGGGCACACCACGGTGGCCGGGCGGCTGGGGTCTATCACCGTTTGCGCCAGGGCAAACAAAGCCTCCCGCGAGCCATTGACGGGCAGCACCTGGCTGACCGCGTCCACGGTCAAGCCGTAGCGCCTATGGAGCCAACTGGCCATGGACTGGCGCAGGGCCAACTCGCCTTGGGTGGCCGGGTAGGTGGCCAGGCCACTTAAGCTCTGGCTGAGTGCGGTTTTGATGAATTCGGGCGTGGCGTGTTTGGGCTCGCCAATCCCTAAGCTGATGGGTCTGTAGGCCGGATTGGGGGTGACCCCGGTGTGAAGTTGGCGCAGCCGCTCGAAGGGATAGGCCTGCAGGCGCGCGAGGAGGGAATTCATCCGAGCATTATCACAGATTGATGGGGCTGTTCTCAGGGCGTGCTGATGCCTGGTGAGTGCAAGCCGGCGAAGCGGATTGCGTTGGCAACCATCATCAAAATATAAATAATTGTTAATTAATTTCAGACGATCACTTTTGTAAAATAAAGTGTTCAATAATTGATGGTTGAATTTTTTAAAAAACAACCTATTCATGTACATCTTTAACCCATTCAACGCCATGCCGCTCGGGTTGCAAAGGCTGTTGGGCTGGGTCTCTAGCGACAGAACAGCAGCCGTGGAGGTTCAGTACCTTCGCAACCTCTATCGCAATTTTGTTTTTCATGGACCCGTGTGCATCGTCGCTGGCGTGTATTTGTATTTGTCGGCGCCGGATTTGGGGTCTGGTTTTTTGCTGCCTGTTTGGATGTTTTTGTTTGTGTTGCATCACACCATTCGAGGGTTGGTCGGCGTGGTCTATTCGCGCCGATTGAGCGACCCCACACCCTCGGCCATTCGCTTGTGGGTCTTGCTGTCTATCGCCATGCATTTCATGGGCGCTTTGCTGTTTGTTCCCATGGCGCTGTTCATCTACCCCAAGCTCGATCCTTTGGCGCAGCTCTGTCTGCTCATGGTGGTGCTGATCATCGTGGGCAATTCGGCATTCACCCTGGCTGGGCGCTGGGCTGAAATTGCGGTCTATGCGCCACCAATTTACCTGTCATTTGCCTGGGCCACTTGGCCTTTAGGGCATGCTTACGCCCAGCCCCTGTCCATTTTGGTGCTTTTGTTGTTCGGGCTTTATTTGTTTCAGGCGCGTAACCAGCATCGCGTGAATCTAGAGGGTTTTGGTCTGGCCCAGCGCAATGGCGAATTGGCAGTCGAACTCCAGCTTAAGAACATGCAATTGCAGGAGGTGGCAGCAGGTCGCAGTCGCTTGTTGGCCACCGTCAGCCATGACCTCCGGCAACCCGCGCATGCCATTGGCTTGTTGTGCGAAAGGGCTATGCTGGAAACACAGCCTGCCTTGGTCCTGCAGTCCTTGAGTGTCCTCAATGAGTTGAGTCAATCCTTGAGTGCCTCACTGAGCACCTTGATGGACCTGACCCGCTTGGACGCCGGTCTGGTCAAAGCCAATGTGCGGCCTGTGGCGCTCGGCCAGGTCTTGTCGCGTTTGGAGGCGGAGTTCGCGGAGTCTGCTTATAAAAAGGGCTTGGCTTTGAAGGTGACCACATCGGAGCTGTGGGCCAAGACGGACCCGGTGCTGCTGCATGGGGTGCTGGCCAATTTGGTATCCAATGCCATCAAATACACCCGCAGCGGCACCGTCGACGTGTCCGTGTCGGTGCTGGATGAAAATATCACCATTGCTGTCACAGACACTGGCATGGGCATCAAGCCGGACAAACTCGGCCAGATTTTTAAAGAGTTTGTGCGACTTGAAGGGGCCGAGTCTGGGATGGAGGGCTTGGGTTTGGGCTTGTCCATCGTCAAGCGCTATGCAGAAGTGCTGGGCCATCAGATTTTTGTAAGCTCTCAATTCCAGCTCGGATCGTGCTTTTCCGTCAGATTGCCAGCCATCTTGGCCACGGCCACCCCTGCAGAAGTTCAAGCTTTGTCTCAGGCCATGACCTTGAGCGATGGGCGCCTGCAAGGCCTGAATGTGCTGGTGGTCGACAACGTGGACCTGGTGCTCAGCAGCATGGTGCGCACGCTCAGTGGCTGGGGTTGCGAGGTCTATGCGGCCCGCTCTTTGTCCGAGGCTGCCAGGATCACTAAGGGCAAAAAGCTGGATGTGCTGATCAGTGACTTTCACCTGGGTGATGAAGAGCCTGACGGATTGATGTTGATTGAGCACCTGCGCAGCCTGCAGGCTCGCCCGGCCGAACTGCTTCCAAGTTTGCTGATGACTGGCGATGTGTCTGCCCAGTTGGAAGCTGAGGCAGGTCGTTGTCAAGTGGGCATCTTGCACAAACCCGTGCGGCCTGCCGTGCTTCAGCACCGCATGCTGAGCCTGCTGCATGCGCCAGCGCTGGCCCGCAGCCTGAGCGCGTCATGATAAAAAAATTCATGCTCTCGGGCAAACATCAGAGGCACTGGTGCTGGCTCAGATCGGTCTGCCACGCCAATCTGGGACTGATCAGCCGCGTGGTCCACCGCGAATTGTGGATCTCCCCCTGTCCAAGGTGTTTCCCATGAGCCAGTGGCTGAGACCGCTTTGGACCTTGGTTTGCAGTCAGGCCACGGCTGTATTTTCACATTGGCTGGGGAGTCGCTCGGCGGCCCCACTCAAAGTTGGGGGCCTTGAGGCTGAGTCGCTGCGCACCACCTTTGGCTACTACCTTTTTCTGAGCCCTTTGTGCATTTTTGCGGCTTTGTACCTTTACGCCAAGGTCCAATATGTGCCAGCCAGCAGCCTCACGCTGGAGTGGATCATCGTCTGCGTGTGCTTTCACACTGTGCGAGTCGTTTGCGGGCTGGCACTGATTCGCCAGGTCCATTTGAAGCATGAGCAAATCATGCGTTGGAGTCGCATTTCTTTCTGGCTCCATGCCTTTGAAGGACTGATGGCCATGGTTTTTGCCCTCTGGATTTGGCCCTTGTACCCCATGGTGGAGCAGCTTTTTCAACTCATGGCGGTGATGTTCTTGGTGGCGGGTACATCGTTTGCCCTTTCGGGTCGATGGCGTCCGATTGTTGCATTTGCGCTGCCTACCCATTTGGCGTTTGTTTGGTCTGCATCTCAGCTTGAGCACATGTATGCACAGCCCGTGTTGGTGATGGTGCTGATGTTTTTCGGTTTGCACTTTTTGAATGCCCGCGGTCACCACTTGGCCAATGTCCAGGGCATTGAACTGGCTCGGGAACTCGAACTTAAAAATACGCAATTACATGAACTGGCTGCTGGCCGAAGCCGCTTGTTGGCCACGGTGAGTCACGATCTACGGCAACCAGCGCATGCCATTGGCTTGCTGTGTGAACGCGCCATGCTGGAGACCCAGCCTGGTCAACTCAAGCAATCGTTGGGTGATCTCAATGAGTTAAGCCAATCACTCAGTGCATCACTCAGTACCTTGATGGACCTGACCCGCTTGGATGCTGGCTTGGTCACGGCCAACATACAGCCCTTGCCGTTGAGCCAAGTGTTGTTGCGGGTTGAAGCAGAGTTTGCTCAGTCTGCTCTTAAAAAGGAATTGGCTTTTGTCGTGGCCTCTTCCACGTGGTGGGTGCGTTCTGACCCGGTTTTGCTCCATGGTGTGCTCTCTAATTTGGTGTCCAATGCCATCAAATACACACGTGCTGGCCGGGTGGATGTCGAGTTGTTCATGCAAGACAATGAAATCACCATTTCGGTGCGAGACACGGGAATGGGTATTCCGCCTGAAAAAATCGACCACATTTTTAAAGAATTTGTTCGACTTGATCGGGCTGATTCAAGCACCGAAGAAGGTCTTGGGTTGGGTTTGTCCATTGTTAAACGCTACGCGCAGTTGCTGGACCTCAACTTGTCCGTGAGTTCCCAGCTCAATCAGGGCTCGTGTTTTTCCATCCGTTTACAGGCCATTGAGGCCGTGGCCGTTCATGCGCAGGTCCGGGCCCTGTCGCATGCCATGTCCCTTAATGACACTCGTCTCCAAGGGCTTAGGGTGTTGGTGGTGGACAACGTCGAGTTGGTGCTCAGCAGCATGTTGAGAACGCTTGCGGGATGGGGCTGCGAAGTCCACGGGGCGCGATCGCTGGCAGAAGCTTCAGCCGTGATCGAGGGCATCACGCTCAATATGGTGATCAGCGACTTTCACTTGGGCGACAAACAACCAGACGGCTTGGTACTGATCGAACATTTGCGTCGCTTGCAAGGCCGCCATGGCCACTCTCTGCCTGCGCTGCTCATGACCGGCGATGTGTCAGGCCATCTGGAAGCTCAAGCCAGACGATGTCAAGTGGATGTCCTGCACAAACCCGTGCGCCCCGACGTGCTGCTGCACCGTGTACTGAGTCAGCTGCAACTGGCCCCGGTGTCGGTTGCTGAAGCTCCAGTCTTGCTTTGATGCAGCTGTAAAAACTTTCCGATACAAAGCTTTTGAACACCCGAATGACCACGCCAACCCCAGATTCAATCTCGACTTTGTCATGGCTCACCCGCTGGCGCCGTTGGCTGCTGCGGTTCGAAGGCATGGAGCCGGCCGATGTGGAGACCGAGTACCTGCGCAGTTTGTTCCGCAACTATTTGTCCAACAGCCCGCTGGCTATTTTCACCACCTTGTTTCTTTACAACGCGGCGCCCATATTGCCGCCCGGTAACGCTGCCTTTGTGTGGGTGGTTTGCAATGTCCTGTTTCATACCTTGCGGACATTGGCAGGCATCGCCTACATGCGGCTGGTGAATTTGAATGCGCAGGAGTTGCGTCTGTGGGGGTTTTTGTCCGTGTTCCTGCAGATGGTCGACGGCTTGCTGATGGTCACTCTGGCCTTGGCCATCTATCCCACCATAGACCCCTTGGGTCAAAGCGCCTTGCTGATGGCCAGCTTGATCATTGTGGGTGCCACGGCCAGCAGTTTTGCTTGGCGCTGGTGGTCCATGGCGGTGTATGTGCCGCCGACTTACCTGTCTTTTGCCTGGGCTACCTGGACTTTAGAACACGCCTATGCCAAGCCTGTGGCCCTATTGGTCTTGGTGTTTTTTATTCTCTATCTTTTTTATGCCCGCAACCACAGGGACTTTGTGGCTCAGGCCATGGACCTGGGCAGGCGCAACGGAGAGTTGGCGCGCGGCAATGGCGAGTTGGCACGGGAACTGCGCGTGAAAAACGAGGAACTCCAAGAGGTGGCCACCGCCCGCAGCCGGCTTTTGGCCACTGTCAGCCACGATTTACGGCAGCCGGCCCATGCCATTGGCCTGTTGTGCGAGCGGGCCTTGTCGGAGGCCAACCCTAGCGCTTTGAAAGAGTCATTGGGTGACTTGAATGAATTGAGTCAGTCCTTGAGTGCCTCACTGTCTACCTTGATGGACCTGACGCGGCTTGACGCAGGACTGGTCACGGTGCATCAAGCCGCCACCCCGCTCAGCCAGGTCTTGCTCAGGCTGGACGCCGAATTCAGTGCGTCGGCCAGGCACAAGGGCTTGGAGTTTGTGCTGCCGCAATCGACGCACTGGGTGCAATCTGACCCCGACCTGCTGCACGGGATCTTGGCCAACTTGGTCTCTAACGCCATCAAGTACACCCGCCAAGGCAGGGTGCATGTGCTGATCAGCGAGTCCGGTGAGTTTGTGACGGTGTCTGTGCGAGACAGTGGCGATGGGATTCACAAAGACAAGCTCGAGTTGATTTTTAAAGAGTTCGTCAGGCTCGATGCATCGGAGTCTGGCACCGAAGGCTTGGGGCTGGGTTTGTCCATTGTTCGGCGTTACGCATCTTTGCTGAAGCACGAATTGACCGTGGATTCTGAGCCCAAGCGCGGCTCGTGCTTTTCAATCACCTTGCCCTTGACCAGCGCCGACCGCCAGCAAAGCGAAACGCATGCCAATGCCCGCAACTTGGCCATCAAAGACGACAGGCTGCGGGGCTTGCGTGTGCTGGTGATAGACAACGTGGACATGCTCTTGAGCAACATGTCCAAAACATTGGGCACCTGGGGGTGCCATGTTCATTCGGCCCACAACATCACCGAAGCCTTGCAAGTGGCCGAAACAAATCGCCTTGACATGGTGATCAGCGACTTTCATTTGGGCGACAGGGAGCCCGATGGACTGGCCCTCATCACCGCCATGCGCAGTTTGAGCGGGCTGCAGACGCAGACCTTGCCCGCCATCTTGATGACCGGTGATGTGTCGTCGCAACTTGAAAATGACGCCCTCAGGCGCAAAGTGCGCCTGCTCCACAAACCGGTGCGACCCGCCCTCCTGCAAAACTGCATGCTGCAGCTGCTGTCTCAGGCGGAGGCACAGACTCAGGCCCAGCCCGAGCTTCCCATTGCCTGATTTTTAAGCGCCAGGTCGCCCCTTTAAAAACTGGTGCAGCGCGTCAAGGCTTTCAGCCACACGCTCCAGGTCTTGGGCGGTGGCGGGTGTGTCGACGCGACTGGCGGCTGCAAAATAAAATTTCAGGTAATCACCCAGCGCATACAGGCCTTCCTGCGCTTCTTGAGGGTCGGAATCGCAAAGAATGATGGCTCGTGTCACTGCGTTGAGCACAGCATGTTGTTCTATTTTCATGGGGGGTGATGAATAAATGAATTCTTTACTGCTTATGCATGGCACCGAAAAGGTCTTGGCTGTCCCTCTTTTGGCGCATTTAAGTGTCACACAAAATCGAGCGCTAAACGCAAGTCAAGCCCATGGTCGAGACATAATTGTTAGTTTGCACAATCTGCCTGCGCTCCGTGCACTGGTCAGGTCTGCGTTTTGCTTTTTTCTGGGCACCTTGGTCTTGGCCGGGGTTGCTGTTTATTTTCAGGTCAGTCGTGCGCCTCAACTCGATCAAGCTGTCTGGCTTTAAGTCCTTCGCTGAGCCGACAAATTTCTTGCTGCCTGGCCAGTTGGTGGGGGTGGTGGGCCCCAATGGCTGCGGCAAATCCAACATCATGGACGCGGTGCGCTGGGTGCTGGGCGAGAGCCGCGCCAGCGAGTTGCGCGGTGAGTCCATGCAAGACGTGATCTTTAACGGCACCAACACCCGCAAGCCCGCCAGCCGTTCCAGCGTGGAGTTGGTGTTTGACAACGCGGACCACCGCGCCGGTGGCCAGTGGGGCCAGTTTTTGGAAATTGCGGTCAAGCGCGTGCTCACCCGCGACGGCACCTCCAGCTATTACATCAACAACCAGCCGGTGCGCCGCCGCGATGTGCAAGACGTGTTCTTGGGCACGGGCTTGGGGCCACGGGCTTACGCCATCATTGGCCAGGGCACCATCAGCCGCATCATTGAGTCCAAACCTGAAGAGTTGCGTCTGTTCTTGGAAGAAGCTGCAGGCGTCTCCAAATACAAGGAGCGCAGGCGCGAGACGGCCCACCGCCTGAGCGACACCCGCGAGAACCTCATTCGCGTGGAAGACATCTTGCGCGAGTTGAGCGCCAACCTGGACAAGCTCGAAAAGCAAGCCGAGGTGGCTTCGCGCTACCACGCCCTGCACAGCGACGCCACGCTCAAGCAACACCAGCTGTGGTTTTTAAAGCGCGCTGAAAGCCTGGCCGACCAAGGCAAAGTCAAGGCCGATGCTGAAAAAGCCATCAACGACCTGGAAAGCCGGCTGGCCGACCTGCGCCACGTTGAGGCCGACCTGGAGACCATACGCCAAGCCCATTACGCGGCGGGCGACCACGTCAACCAGGCCCAGGGCAAGCTGTATGAAGCCAGCGCCGAAGTGGGCCGCCTGGAGGCTGAAATTCGCTACGTGGTCGAGGGCCGCCAGCGCATGGAGCAGCGCTTAAAGCAACTGCGCGAGCAGGCCACCCAGTGGTCCACCCGCCGCGAGGACGCGGCAGCCGAAATTGAAACTTTGGCCGAGCAAACCATGCAGGCCGAGATGCAGAGCGAACTGCTGGCCGCCCAAACTGAAGACCAAGCCGGCCAGTTCCCCACCTTAGAAGAGGGCTTGCGCGCCGCCCAGTCCGCGGCCAATGCCCAGCGCGCCAGTGTGGTGCAGGTCCAGCAGCAAATCCAGGTGCTGGCGGTTGATCAGCGCAACGTGCAAGACCAGTCGCGCCAGCTCAGCCTGCGCCGCGAGCGTTTGGTGGCCGACCGTCAAGCCCTCCATGCCCCAGACGAGGGGCGGTTGAGCGAATTGCAGCAGCAGTCAGCCGACGGGCAAGAAGCCCAAGAATCGCTGGAGGCCCAGTTGGGCGAGCTCACCGACAGCGTGCCCCAGCTCGACCAAGAGCGGCAAAGCAGGCAGCAAGCGGTCAACACAGAGTCGGCCAGGCAAGCTGATTTGTCGGCGCGCCTGGAAGCCCTGAGGGCGCTGCAAGACAAAGTTAAAACTGACGGCAAGCTCACCCCCTGGCTGCGCAAGCATGGCCTAGAGAGTTTGCAAGGCCTGTGGAGCCGCATCCATGTGGAGCCCGGCTGGGAAAACGCCCTGGAGGCGGCGCTGCGCGAACGCCTGGGGGCGCTGGAGGTCAGTCGCTTGGACATGGTGCGTGGCTTTGCCGGCAGCGACGGCAAAGACGTGCCCCCCGCCAAACTGGCTTTTTACAGCCCGCCCCTGGCGGTCAGCCCCACCGCGCCGCACACGGCCGGGCTCAAGCCCTTGGCCGACATGTTGCGCCTGTCAGACGCCGGCCAGACTGCGCTGCTGGCCGACTGGCTGCACGGCTGCTATGCCGCCACCAGTCTGGAGCAAGCCCTGGCCCAGCGCGACCAACTCGCCGCCGGCCAGACCTTGTACGTGGCTGCCGGCCATGCGGTGGAGCGCCACAGCCTGAGCTTTTTCGCCCAGGACTCCGAGCAGGCCGGCTTGCTGGCCCGCGCCCAAGAGATTGAGAACCTGGACAAACAGCTGCGTGCCCAGGTTTTCCTGCTGGAAGACGCCCGCAGCACCGCATCACGCACCGAAGCCGCTTATGCCGATGCCGCCCAGCGCTTGGCCGCCATCCGCCGCGAGGCCGCCGAAGGCCAATCCAAGCTGTACCAGCTGCAGGTGGAGCTGCTTCGCCAAACCCAGCTGGCCGAGCAAACCCGGGCGCGCAGTGCGCAAATTCAGGGCGACTTGCAAGACATTGACGCGCAGCTCGACGAATTGCAGGAGCGGAGTGTGACGGCCGAGGCCCGCTTTGAAGAGCTTGACATGCAGCTGGCCGACCAGCAAGAGCGCCATGCCCAGCTCGAAGACCGCGTGATCGAGGCCGAGCGCCGACTGAGCGAGTCCCGCGAGCAGCAGCGCGCCCTGGAGCGCCAAGCCCAAGAAGCGCAGTTCGCCTTGCGCAGCCTGGCCTCCCGCCGTGACGAGCTCAGCCGCGGCATGGGCATGGCAGACCAGCAGGCTGCCTCGCTGGTGGACGAAGAGCAGCGTGCTCAGCAAGAGCTGACCCGCTTGTCTGACGCGGCCGCCACCGCGGGCCTGCACAACGCGCTGGCGCTCAAGCTCGAGCGCGAAGCGGAATTGGCTGCCAAACGCAGCCAGTACGACGACCTCACGGCCAAACTGCGCGCCAGCGACGAGCGCCGCTTGCAGCTCGATCGCGAGATGGACCCGCTGCGGCTGCGCATCACCGAGCTGCAGCTCAAAGAGCAAGCCGCGCGAATTGGGCTGGAACAGTACGAGCAGTTGCTGGCCGACGCCCAGGCCGACCTGCCCGCATTGGAGGCGACTATTGCGGTGGGCGCCGTGCGGCTGACTGGCCTGCAAGGCGAGATTGACAGGTTGCACCGCGAGATTGCGGCTTTGGGCGCGGTCAATTTGGCGGCGCTTGACGAGCTGAGCACTGCGCGCGAACGCAAAGGCTTTTTGGATGCGCAAACGGCCGACCTCACCGACGCCATGACCACGCTGGAAGACGCGATCCGCAAAATCGACATCGAAACCCGTCAGTTGCTCTCCAGCACGTTTGAGACGGTCAACGGCCACTTTTCCCGCATGTTCCCGGAATTGTTTGGCGGCGGCCAAGCCAAGCTGACCATGACCGGCGATGAGATCTTGGACGCCGGTGTGCAGGTGCATGCTCAGCCGCCGGGCAAAAAGAACCAAACCATTCATTTGCTCTCAGGCGGCGAAAAAGCACTCACCGCCATTGCCCTGGTGTTTGCCATTTTTCAGCTCAATCCTGCCCCTTTTTGCTTGCTCGACGAGGTGGACGCGCCGCTCGACGATGCCAACACCGAGCGCTACGCCAAGCTGGTCACCAGCATGAGCCGCGACACGCAGTTTTTATTCATCAGCCACAATAAAATTGCCATGGAAATGGCCGAACAATTGATCGGCGTGACCATGCAGGAGCAGGGCGTCTCCCGCATCGTTGCTGTCGACATGGAGTCGGCTGTGGGCATGGCAGACACCGCCTCATGAACAACTTACAACTTGGTCTGGCCATTTTTGGTGCAGTGCTGCTTGCCGCTGTGATTGCGCATGGCGCCTGGACATCCCGCAAAAGCCTGCCTAAACAGGCCGAACCCGAGGCCACCCGCGACGCTGAAAACGCCTACTTGGGCGATGGTCCCAGCGAGCGCGTCGAGCCATCCATGGACGAGATTGACCAGGTGGGCAGCCTTCCTGCGGACGAATTCAAGTCTTTGCCCAGCTTGCGCAAAGACCGCTTGCTCGATGCGCTGATCGATGTGATGGCGCCCATTTCTTTGGAGAACGCAGTCTCGGGCGACGCGGCCTTGGCCAGCTTGCCCGCCACCCGCCGCGCGGGCAGCAAGCCTTTTGCGGTGGAAGGGCTGAACGCGGCCACCCAGGTCTGGGAGGCCCCGGTGGCCGGCCAGCGCTACAGCGCGTTTCAAGCCGGCGTGCAACTGGCCAACCGAATGGGCGCGATCAATCAAATTGAGTATTCCGAATTTGTCACCAAGGCCCGCGCCTTTGCCGACGCAGTGGGCGGCGAGCCCCTGTTCCCCGAGATGCTCGACGAGGTCGCCCGCGCCAAGGAGCTGGACCAGTTTGCCGTGGCGCACGACGCGCAACTGAGCTTTGTGCTGCGCGCCCGCCAGGCTGCCTGGAGCGCCGGCTACATTCAGCAAAGCGCAGCCCGCCTAGGATTTGTGGCCGGTGTGATTCCTGGTCGCATGGTGCTGCCGGCCTCCCAAGAAGGCCAGCCGCCTGTGCTGGTGCTGAGCTTTGACACCCAGGCGGCTCTCGCCGAGACGCCTGAGCAGACCGCGCTGCGCGAATTCACGCTGTCCTTGGACGTGCCCCAAGTGGGGCGCACTGAAAAGCCGTTTGAGCGCATGTGCGAAGTGGCCCTGGCCTTGGCCGCCAGCATGGAAGGCTCGATCACCGACGACAACGGCGGTCAAATCCGTGCCGACACCATGGAGGCCATCCATGCCGACCTGCAAAATCTGTGCGATACCCTGGACGCTCGCGATCTGTCGGCGGGCTCCCCCCTGGCCAGACGCTTGTTTTCTTGACCCTTTGAAAATGCAGCGCCCGGGCTGAGTCTGCGCTTGCTTTTTCGCTTGCTTTTGCTTATGTCCCTCGCGGGCCAGTTTTTCGCCGCACACCCATGACCGACGACCTCTTTGACCAGGTGACCCCGGCCGAGCGCGTGCAAGCTCTGCGAGTGCAGTTGCACCACCACGCCCATCGTTATTACGTGCTCGACGAGCCCGAGATTCCCGACGCCGAATACGACAAGCTTTTTCAAGAGCTCCAAGCGCTGGAAGCCGCGCACCCCGAACTCGCAAGCCCGGACTCGCCCACCCGCCGCGTGGGCGGGGCGGTGCTGGCGCAGTTTGCCAGCGTGCGCCATGCGGTGCCCATGCTGAGCATTCGCACCGAGACCGACACCGAGGCCACGGGCGCCCAAGCCTTTGACACGCGGCTGCGCCGAGAGCTGGGCTTGAGCCCGGCAGACCCTGACTTGAACTACGTGGCCGAGCTCAAGTTCGACGGCCTGGCGCTCAACTTGCGCTACGAGCGCGGCAGCTTGGTGCAAGCGGCCACGCGCGGCGACGGCGAGCAGGGTGAGGACGTCACGCAAAACATATTCACCATCCGCCAAATCCCGCTCAAGCTGTCCACAACCGCGCCGCCGGCGGTGCTGGAGGTGCGCGGCGAGGTTTATATGCGCCGGGACGACTTTGAAGCGCTCAATGAACGACAGCGCGAAAAAATCGCCCAAGGCGCCAAAGGCGAGAAAACCTTTGTCAACCCGCGCAACGCCGCCGCCGGTGCGGTGCGCCAGCTCGATTCGGCCATTGCCGCCCAGCGCCCCTTGAGCTTTTTTGCCTACGGCCTGGGCGAGGTGGTGCTGGCCGAGGGCGCCAGCGCCCCCGACAGCCACCACGGCTGGTTGATGCAGCTGCGCGACTGGGGCTTGCCCGTGGCACCGCAAACGCAGCTGGCCCAGGGCGCGGCCGAGCTGGTGGCTTTTCACCAGGCCATGGGGCAGGGCCGCGATGCCTTGCCCTTTGACATTGACGGCGTGGTCTACAAGGTCAACAGCTTGGCGCTGCAACAGCGCCTGGGCTTTGTCAGCCGCGAGCCGCGCTGGGCGGTGGCCCACAAATACCCCGCGCAAGAGCAATTGACCACCGTGCTGGCCATTGATGTGCAAGTGGGCCGCACCGGCAAGCTCACCCCCGTGGCCAAGTTGGCGCCTGTGTTTGTGGGCGGCGTCACCGTGACCAATGCCACCTTGCACAACGAAGACGAGGCGCGCCGCAAAGACGTGCGCGTGGGCGACACCGTGGTGGTGCGCCGCGCTGGTGACGTGATTCCCGAGGTGGTCAGCGTGGTGGCCGACAAACGCTTGGCCGACGGCGCCTTGTTCACCATGCCCCGCCAATGCCCGGTCTGCGGCTCGGCCGCCGTGCGCGAAGAAGGCGAGGCCGACTACCGCTGCACGGGCGGTATTTTTTGCCCGGCCCAGCGCAAAGAAGCCATACTGCACTTTGCTCACCGGCGCGCGGTGGAAGTGGAAGGCCTGGGCGACAAAATGGTCGAGCAACTGGTGGACGCCAACCTGGTGCGCAACCTGACCGACCTCTACCGATTGGGGTTTTCAGCGCTGGTGAATTTGGACCGCATGGCCGACAAATCGGCCAGCAAACTGCTGGACGCCATTGAACGCTCCAAGCAAACCACGCTGCCCCGCTTTATTTTTGGCCTGGGTATACGCCACGTGGGCGAAGCCACGGCCAAAGCCTTGGCCCGCCACTTTGGCCAGCTCGACGCCGTGATGGCGGCCAGCACCGAGCAGTTGCTGGAGGTGGCCGACGTGGGCCCCGTGGTGGCCCAGAGCATTCGCACCTTTTTTGACCAAGCCCACAACCGCGAGGTGGTCGAGCAGCTGCGCGCCCTGGGCCTGAGCTGGCCCGAGGGCGAGCCCGCCGCCCGTCCCGTGTTGGTGCTCAGCGGCAAAACCTTGGTGATCACCGGCACCTTGCCCAGCCTCAGCCGCGACGAGGCCAAAGACCGCATTGAGGCCGCTGGCGGCAAGGTGGCCGGCTCGGTCAGCAAAAAAACCGACTACCTGGTGGCCGGTTCCGAGGCCGGCAGCAAGCTGGCCAAGGCGCAAGAGCTGGGCGTGGCCTTGCTCGACGAGGCCCAACTTTTGGAGCTCTTGAATGGCAGTGCATGAGATTTTGAAAATGGGCGATGCCCGCCTTTTGCGCCTGGCCCAGCCCGTGTCCAGCTTGGCGCTGGGCAGCGCCAAGCTGCACCAACTGGTGGCCGATATGTTTGACACCATGCAAGCCGTCAACGGCGCGGGCCTGGCCGCACCGCAAATTGGCGTGGACTGGCAACTGGTGATTTTTGGCAGCGGCCAAGTCAACCCCCGCTACCCCGACGCACCCACCGTGCCGGTGACAGTGCTGATCAACCCCGTCATCACGCCCGTGGGCGACGAGGAAGAAGAGGGCTGGGAGGGCTGCTTGTCGGTGCCTGGCCTGCGCGGCGTGGTGCCCCGTTTCAAGCGCATTCGCTACCAGGGCCTGGCCCCGGACGGCAGCGCCATAGACCGCACGGTCGATGGCTTTCACGCCCGCGTGGTGCAGCACGAATGCGACCACCTGATAGGCAAGCTCTACCCCATGCGCGTGCGCGATTACAGCCGTTTTGGTTTTACCGAGGTGCTGTTTCCGGGCTTGGATGCGGCCGAGGACGATTGAGCTGGCGCGCGCTGGCCGAATGGGTCTTGAGGCCTGAGCCCAGCTGGTTTGCCTAGGCCTGCTCAATGGCCCGCAGACCTGCCAAGGCCAGCCGGATGCGGCGGCGAACCAGGCGCCGATGGATGATTCGTTGGCCAGTTTGGGGTTTTGAGGGGCGTGCTCAGGCGGGTGAGTGCGTACTAAGCCAGTCCTTGAGCGCGTCGTCAATGCGCGTCTGCCAGCCAGCCCCCGTGGCCTTGAAAGCCGACATCACCTCTGGCGACAGGCGGATGGTGGTGGCCTGCTTGGTGGGCGCCTTCTGCGGCCCGCGCACCCCAGCGCTGCGGTTCATGTCCTTCAGCTGGGCTTGTAAATCGGCGGGCAGCACATCAGCGGCAGGCTTGAACCGCCGCAGATCAGCAGCCGTCAACTCGCGGACTTCGCCGCTCTCGTCAATCAGTGGTTTGGGTTTGCTCATAACTCTTGACTTCTCTGGTGTTGGCCTTGCGAAAACTGATGACTCGAATGCCATCAGCAGCCTGGGTAAAGCACAGCACATGCAGCCGCTTGCCCAGCCAGCCAAGCGCCACGAATCTTGTTTCAGGGTAGGGCTTGCGTGCGTCCTGCCAGATGCGCGCCGTGCCGAAATCAAAGCCGACCACCTGCTCAAAGCTCAGTCCTCTATCCCGGACGTTATCTGCATTCTTGGTGGCATCGAATTCGATGTGCATGACTGATTGTAATAACAATTTGGAGGTGAAGAGTGACTGCAATCAGCGCTTTTCCCCGGCTGTGCGCACCCATGGGCTTGGCGGACCGATCAAAACCATGAACCATGCGCCAGCCAGAGTCCGCACAGCGACATCACACTCAAGCACAGGAGGTCAAAGCGCAGGCCACGCCTGACCGAGGCTGGTGGAATTTGTGGCCACTGCGCAAGGCGCAAAGCGCGGCGCATCCAAATTTTGGTCAGCACAATCCAGAGGCTGCCGACTGTAAAAAATGCCATCTTGACCGCAAAGAATTCACTGTTCAAGTAATAGCTTGTCGGTTTTGCCCACCACAGCAGCAGGCCCAAACCACTCAGCAGCATCAGGCCAGCCATGGCGCCCGAGACTTTGTCCCAACGGCGCAATCGCAACACCGCCGATTCATCCAATGCCTGCGCCGAGATCAAGCGATTTTTTTGAATGCTGCTGACCACTAGCATGACCCAAGCCAGCAAGTGCAGAAGTTTGACAAGGGTCAGGGCCATGGTGGTGGACAGCTGTGGAGCAAAGGGAGAGTCTCCACCTTATCAGAGCTTGGCCAGCCGCTCCAGCGCCGCGTTCAGCGTCTCGTCTTTTTTGGCGTAGCAAAAGCGCACCACGCGCTGGTCAAAACCATCGCCGTAAAAGGCCGACAGCGGAATGGCGGCCACGCCCACTTCGCTGGTGAGCCATTTGCAAAAGTCGGCCTCGCCCAAGTCGCTCACGGCGGAGATGTCCACGCACTGAAAGTAGCTGCCCTCGCTGGGCAAGAGTTTGAAGCGGGTGTGCTCCAGCCCTGCGCGGAACAGGTCGCGTTTGCGCTGGTAAAAGGCCGGCAGTTCCAGGTAGGGCGCGGGGCTTTGCATGTAGCGCGCCAGCGCGTGCTGCATGGGTGTGTTGACGGTGAACACATTGAACTGGTGCACCTTGCGGAACTCGGCACTCAGCGCGGCAGGGGCGGCCACAAAGCCGACTTTCCAGCCGGTGACATGGTAGGTTTTGCCAAAGCTGCTCACTATGAAAGTGCGCGCGGCCAGGCCCGCAAAACTGGCGGCGCTGTGGTGCTGGCGCTGGGGGGCGTCAAACACCATGTGCTCGTAAACCTCGTCAGAGATCAGCATCACGTTGGTGGGCGCCAAGAGCTCTTGGAGCTGCAGCATTTCAGCGCGCGTCCACACGGTGGCGCTGGGGTTGTGCGGGCTGTTGATGAGGATGGCGCGGGTGCGCGGGGACAGAGCCGCAGCGATCTTGTCAAAGTCCGGGCGAAAGCTGCCGGGGGTGAGCGGTACGCGCACCACCACGCCGCCGGCCAGCTCGATATTGGGCACATAGCTGTCGTAGCAGGGCTCCAGCACTATGACCTCGTCGCCCGGGTGCACCACCGCCAAGATGATGGTGAGAATGGCTTGCGTGGCGCCTGCGGTGACGGTGATTTCGCTGGCTTCGTCGTAGTGGCGGCCGTAAAGCGATTGAATTTTGGCGCTGACGGCGCGGCGCAGCTCAGGCACGCCAGTCATGGGCGGGTATTGGTTGAGCCCGGCGTTCATGGCGTCTGTCACAGCGCCCGTGAGTTGCGGGTCGCAGCCAAAGTCTGGAAAGCCTTGGCCTAAGTTGACCGCGCCTTTTTCAGCGGCCAAGGCCGACATGACGGTGAAGATGGTGGTGCCCACGTTGGGCAGCCGGCTTTGCAGGGCAGGGGTGGCAAGTGCGCTCATAAGAGTTCGTGGTCGTCAAAACGGCCGGACATGGCCCGGGTGATGGTGTCGTGGCTGAGCTTGTCGCTGATCAGCTCGGCAAATTTATACACAAAATTGCGCAGGTAGGCGCTGCGCTTGAAAGCCACACGCGCCACATTCATGCCAAACAAGGCGCCGGCCGGGCGGGCCACCAGGTCGCCGTTGGCGGGGTATTCGCGCATGGCCATTTCGGCCACGATGCCCACGCCCAGACCCAGGCGCACATAGGTTTTGAGCACGTCCGAATCAATCGCTTCCAGCGCCACGCGGGGGACCAGTTTGCGGGCGGCAAAGGCGGCGTCAATGCGGGTGCGTCCGGTGAACGAGGGGTGGTAGGTGATCAGCGGCTGGCTGGCCAGGTCTTCCAGCGTGATGGTGACTTGGCTGGCCAGCGGGTGCTCGCGCGGCATCACCAGCATGTGCTGCCACTCGTAGCAGGGCAGGGTGACCAGTTCTTCGTATTGGGTGAGGGATTCGGTGGCCATTCCAATTTCGGCCACCTCGTCAATGAGCATGCGCGCCACCTGCGCGGGCGAGCCCTGGTGCATGCTGACGTTCACCTTGGGAAAAGCCAGCCGCAGCTTGGCCACGGGTTGGGGCAGCACGTAGCGCGCCTGGGTGTGGGTGGTGGCAATGGACAGCGTGCCACTGTCTTGGGCCGAGAACTGCTCGCCAATGCGCTTGAGGTTGTTCACTTCGCGCATGATGAGCTCAATGCTTTTGAGCACATGCTCGCCCGGCTCGGTCACGCGCTTGAGGCGCTTGCCGTGGCGGGCAAAAATTTCCACGCCCAACTCTTCTTCCAGCTCAATGATGGCCTTGGACACGCCAGGCTGCGAGGTGTGCAGGGCCTTGGCTGTTTCAGTCAGGTTGAGGTTGCGGCGCACTGCCTCTTGGACGAAACGAAATTGGTGAAGATTCATAACTGTTATGTGCTGATATTTGATTTTATTATGCACTTTTGTGGCAGTTGGCTCGCCCAGGGCCTGGGTGCCACCGTTTTAGCCGCTTGACGGAACCCGCTCAGACTTGAGCGCGGCCCGCTTGTCCTGCGCGCTTTAGCCCAGCGCGAGCTCGGCCATCAGCGCCGTCAGGCGCGGCGACTCGCCTGCCGTGGGCAGCAGCTCAAAGGTCACGCCCGGGTGGTCGGCCCTCAGCTGAGTCATGAGCTCTGGCAGGTCTTCGCGTGCGTGTTTGCCCACCCCCAGGAACATGGGAAACACGCGAATGTGCTGGACCCCGCTGGCCACCAGCGCGGCCCCCGCTGAGGGCAAGCTGGGCTGGCTGAGCTCCAGGTAGGCGCAGCGCACAGGGGTGTGTGCATCGCGCGCTGCAATGGCCTGGGCCACTGCCTCTATGGGCTTGTGCCAAAGGGGGTCGCGCGAGCCGTGGGCAAACAAAATAATAGCTTGTGTCATTTTGTGAAAGTCATCGTCTGAGCACCAGCCAGCCAAAGGCGGTCAGAGAAATGGCGCTGTAAAGCAGGCCGGGCGCAGCCGCCGCAAACCAGGGCTGCCAATTGCTGAGGTTGCCAATGTAGCCAAACACGTTGTTGAGCAAGAAAAAGCTGATGCCAATCATCACCCCGCCAAACACATAGGTGGCGATGCTGCCCGAGCGCATGTTCAGGTAAGCAAAGGGCAGGGCCAGCACCACCATGACCAAACAACTGAGCGGGTAGAACACCTTTTTCCAGAACTCAATTTCATAGCGCTGGGCGGTTTGGCCGTTGGCTTCCAGGTGGCGAATGTAGGTAAAGAGGTCAATGGTGCGCATGCGGTCAGGCCGCAGCAGGGCCACGGAAACCATTTCAGCGGTGATTTGCGTGGGCCAGCTGAGCGTGTCAGCTTTGAGGCGCTGAATACTCAGACCGCGCTGCGTGGCAGCGTCCACCGGCTGGGCGGCTGCCACCGCGTCAGGGCGCGCGCTAAATTCTGTGCGCAACACGCCTTCGAGCTCCCAAGACTCGCCCTGCCCAAAGCGTGCCCGCTCTGCCTGGGTCACAGACATCACTTGGTTGCGGCCATTGAACTCATAAATTTGCACGCTCAGCATGGCGTTTTCCGGAGACAAAGACTTGACGTTCACCACAAAGCTGGACACCTCGCTCTTCTCGCGCAGCCAGGCCCCTGTTTGGCCCACCATCACGCGGCTTTGGTAACGGGCCTTGAGCAGTTGCGAGGCACGGTCGGCGGCGGGCGCCACGTAGTCGCCCACCAAAAAGCTGAACAGCACAAAAAAACTGCCCAGCGTGAGCAAGATGCGCAAGGCCCGCCACGGCCCCAGCCCGCTGGTGCGCAAAATGGTGTATTCCGAGCTCTGCGCGAGCCTGGCCATCACGATGATGGTGCCAATGAGCACCGAAATGGGCAGCAACTCATACAGCCGGCTGGGCATCAGCAGCGTGACAAAAAGCAGCGCGTGCCTGAGTTGGTACACACCGCCGTCCAGCGGGTTGACCCGGCCCAGGTTTTGCAACTCGTCCACCAAATCGAAGAACAAAAAAAGCGCCAAAAAGCCCAGTGTCACAGCCGCAATAGCGGCCAGGGTTTCGCCGTATATCAGCTTGCGTATGCTTTTCATGCGGTGGCCTCGCCCTTTCGCCATGCGGGCCAGCGTGCCCAGCGGGGCACATTCAGGTTCAAGTGCCGCTTGAACAACCACAGCAGACCCGCTGCAAACACGCCACCGTGCAAAGCCAGCATCAAGCTGCTCAGGCTGATGATGCCAGTCTGCACCCAGTTTTGGCTCAGGGTCATTAAATTGTTGTAGACCAAAAAGATGAAGATGGCCAAGATCAGGTTGTTGCCGCGCCCTGAGCGCGGATTCACATGGGTGATGGCCACGGCCAGCAAGACCATGTTCAGGGTCGAAAGCACAAGCCCTAAGCGCCAGGCGATTTCGCCTTGGTTGGCCCGGCTTGGGTTTTGAAACAGCCGCCAGGTTGAAACGAACTTGTGGGATCCTGCGTCCAGGCTGCGCGGGCTGTTGCCGCTGATGCGGGCGCCGTAAGCCTCAAAGCTGCTGATGCGTATGGGCGGCGCCTCGCCGCCGACTTGGGTGCTGATTTCAACGCGCTCGCCGTTTTCCAGCGTGAGCATCTGGCCACCTTCCACTGTTTCCAGGCGACCCGAGCGGGCGGTGGTGATGGTGCGCGCCTTGGGGCCTGTGGTGGCTATAAAAATGTCTGAGCCGCTGCGCTCGCGCGAGTTGCGGTCTATGAAAAACACCCGGGAGCCGTCAGACGATTCCTGAAACTGCCCGGGTGCCACGCGGTCCAGGTCGCTGCGCTGCTCGTAGCGCTGGCGCAGCTCCTGGGTTTTTTGGTTGGTCCAGGGCCACAGCCACAGCGCCGAAAAAGCCGTGAGCAGCAACACCGGCCAGGCAAAACGCAGCATGGGCCTAATGAAGCTGGCCAGGCCCTTGCCGCTGACTTGCCAGACCACCATCTCGCTGTCGCGGTACAGGCGAGACAGTACGCTGACCATGGCAATGAACAGCGACAGGCCCAATATGGTGGGCAAGCGCCCCAGCGTGGCGTAGGCCATGAGCAGCATCACGTCTTGGGGATTGACGGCCCCTCTGGACGCTTGACCCAGGGTTCGGATCAAGATAATCGTCAAGATGATGGTGATCAGCACCACCAAGGTGGCACCAAAGCTGCGCGCGAGTTCTTTGCGGAGGGTGGATTCGAATAACATGGCGCAACAATTTGCTTTTGCCCAGGCCCTGCCTGCACCATCTCATTATGGACTTTGAACTCAAAACCCTCAGCCGCGCACGCGTGGCCGCCGAAAAATGCGACGCCCTGGTGGTGCTCGTGCCCGAGCAGAGCCCCACCGAGGCCGACTTGATCTCGGCGCTCATTGGCCATGCCCTCAAGCAGGGAGATTTTGAGCCCAAGCCTGGCCGACTGTTGCAGGCCTACCGCACGCCTGGGCTGGCGACCAGCCGCTTGGTGTTGGTGGGGGCAGGCGATGGTTCGGCCAAACAAGTGCGCTCGGCCGTCACCGCCGCACTTGGCGCCCTCAAGGGCAGCAATGTCAGGCGCGTCATCGTCAGCCTGGGCTGGCTTGCCGGCGACGTGAATGGCCCGGCCAGCGCCGCCGTGTTGGCCGCGGCCGATGCGGTGTACACCTACCAGTTCACCAAGTCCAAGCCCGTGCCTGCCAAGCTGCAAGCGGTGCTGCTGGCCGTGCCCGACGCGCAGGCGGTGCGCGCGAGCTTTGACAAGTCCGTGGGCGTGGCCCGCGGGGTGGCCTTGGCCAAGGAATGGGGCAACCGCCCCGCCAACCACGCCACCCCCACTTTGCTGGCCGGCGCCGCCAAAGAGTTGGCCAAGCTGCGCGGCATATCGGTGCAGGTCTTGGGCCCCAAAGAGGTGGCCAAACTGGGCATGGGGTCCTTCATGGCCGTGGCCCAGGGCTCTGAGGAGCAGCTGCGCTTTATTGTGCTGAGCTACAAGGGCGCTGCCCGCGGCCAGGCGCCTGTGGTGCTGGTGGGCAAAGGCATCACCTTTGACACCGGCGGCATCTCCATCAAGCCTGCGGGCGAAATGGACGAAATGAAATTTGACATGTGCGGCGCCGCCAGCGTGCTGGGCACATTCCGCGCGCTGGCCGAACTGCAGCCTGCGCTCAATGTGGTGGGCCTGATTCCCAGCTGCGAGAACATGCCCGACGGCCGCGCCCTCAAGCCCAGTGATGTGGTCACCAGCATGAGTGGGCAGACCATTGAAGTGCTCAACACCGACGCCGAAGGCCGGCTGATTTTGTGCGACGCGCTGACCTATGCCGAGCGCTTCAAGCCCCGGGCAGTGGTGGACATTGCCACGCTCACCGGCGCCTGTGTGATTGCCCTGGGCGCCGTGCGTTCGGGCCTGTTTTCCAGCGACGAGGGCCTGGCCCAAGCCCTGTCTGCTGCCGGCGACGCGGCCATGGACCCCTGCTGGCGCATGCCGCTGGACGAAGACTACGCCGAAGGCCTGAAGTCCAACTTTGCCGATGTGGCCAACATTGCCGGCCGCGCGGCAGGCTCGGTGACGGCTGCCAAGTTTCTCCAGCGATTTGCCGGCCAGTACCCCTGGGCGCATCTGGACATTGCCGGCACCGCCTGGAAGAGCGGCGCGGCCAAAGGTGCCACCGGCCGCCCCGTGGGCCTGCTGGTGGAGTACCTGTTGGGACAAGCTCAAACCCCGGCCCCTTTAGTGTCTGCAGCGCCCAAGGCTGAAAAGGCCCCTAAGGCTGCAAAGAAGGCGCCCAGCGCACCCCGCAAACGGGTGACCCGCCCTGCATGAAGCAGGTTGAGTTTCACTACAACGTGGCCGACAAGCTGGCCTACACCTGCCGCTTGTTGCGCAAGGTGGTGGGCCGCGATTTGCGCGCGGTGGTGGTGGGCGACGAGGCCACCTTGCAAGCCCTGGGCTTGGCCCTGTGGTCGCTGGGCCCCACAGAGTTCATGGCGCACTGCCATGCCAACGCGCCCGCCAGCACCCTGGCTGCTTCGCCTGTGTGCTTGTCAGGCAGCTGGCCTGAAGGCGCCACCCACGAGGTCATGGTCAACTTGGGGCACACAGTGCCTGCGCACTTTGATCAAGCCCAGCGCTACCTGGAGGTGGTCAGCACCCACCCTGAGGACGTGGCGGCCGGGCGACAGCGCTGGCGGCATTTTCAGTCCATAGGCATGGCCATTGAGCGCTTTGACCGGCAAGGCCAGTCTTGACCCTGTGCTGATGGGTCATTGGGGATTGGGGGGTGGGGGGCCATGAGTCATTTTTTCTCACAAAATCATTGAAAAGTGACCGTAATAACCCTCGCAGGGCGATTGCTATAGTGCCCCACGAAAAATTACGTTATCGTGACAAGCAGAGCGGCTCTCAAGCTGGCTCTTTCCTTCTTTTCTTCATCTTTAGGGAGTGTTTATGCAAATGAAACTGAAATGGGGCGCAGCCGCTGCTTTGACCTTGGTGGCCGGCCTGAGCGCTGCGCAAGACACGCAGGTGGTTCGCATCGGACATGTGGCGCCCACTTCAGGCGCGCAGGCGCATTACGGCAAAGACAATGAAAACGGCGTGCGCATGGCCATCGAGGACCTGAACGCGCAAAACGTGGTCATCAACGGCAAAAAAATCCGCTTTGAAATCGTCGCCGAAGACGACGCTGCCGACCCCAAGCAGGGCACGGCCGCCGCCCAAAAGCTGTGCGACTCCAAAGTCGCCGGCGTGGTTGGTCACCTCAATTCAGGCACCACCATCCCCGCCTCCAAGGTCTACAACGACTGCGGCATTCCCCACGTCACCGGTGCGGCGACCAACCCCAACCTGACCAAGCCGGGCTACAAAACCACCTTCCGCATCATTGCCAACGACCTGGCCCTGGGCTCTGGCTTGGCGGTGCACGCCTCTGACAAGCTCAAGATCAAAAAAGTCGCCATCATTGACGACCGCACGGCTTATGGCCAAGGCGTGGCTGAAGTCTTCAAAAAGACCGCCCTGTCCAAAGGCATTCAAGTGGTGGACGAGCAGTTCACCACCGACAAAGCCACCGACTTCATGTCCATCTTGACCGCCATCAAGGCCAAGGCGCCAGACGCCGTGTTTTTCGGCGGTATGGACCCGCAAGCCGGTCCCATGCTGCGCCAAATGGAACAGCTGGGCATGGCCAACGTCAAGTACTTTGGCGGTGACGGCATTTGCACGGCAGAGATCGCCAAGCTGGCCGCTGGTGCCAAAACTTTGGGCAATGTGATTTGCGCCGAAGGCGGCGCGTCGCTGGCCAAAATGCCCGGTGGTGATGCCTGGAAAAAGCGCTACGACACCAAGTACCCTAACCAGTTCCAGGTCTACAGCCCCTACACCTATGACGCCACTTTCGTGTTGGTCGACGCCATGAAGCGCGCCAAGTCCTGGGACCCCAAGGTCTACACCCCAGAGCTGGCCAAAACCAACTTCAAGGGCGTGACGGGCAACATTGCTTTTGAGTCCAGCGGCGAACTTAAAAACGCCGCCATCACCTTGTACAACTACAAAGACGGCAAGAAAACACCGCTCTGATTGTTCACAGCTGCAAAAACACAAAACCGCCTACGGGCGGTTTTGTTTACACCGATCTGCACCGTCCTGCGCTGTATAAATCAACGACTTAGCGCCCCAAGCGCCCTGGTCAGACTGGCGACTACCTTTGCCATCAACAACAACATCGACCTGGGCGGGGGCAACACGGTTTCCATGTCCAGCGTCAACTCCGGCGTCATGGAAGTGCGCACCGAGGTGCCCCCTGGTGCCTAACTCGCCCCTGGAAACCAGGCTCACCCGTCAGATCGCCTCATGCGGGAAAAAGATGCGGCAGCTGTTGCACACGGGCTGCTGCTCAACTGTGGCCACATCAAGGCTGGGGCTGAGCTGACCCTAAACCCGGCAGTTGGCCGCTTGCTTCCGCATCAAACACCATATGAATCAAACACTTGCGCCCACGACGGTCTTCACCTCATGGGTGAAGCGCTGCACGGCCGCAGGTCTGCCGCTTCAGGCCCCTGGCGTTGTTGCTCGCACCC
>CAMCUN010000024.1 GCA_945878995.1 Polaromonas sp. YR568
ACAGCGGCGGCTACAACGACGGCCAGGGCCTGGGCGCCTGGCGCGCTGACCAGCACTTGGAGCACGACATCTGGGACGTGTCCCACCCCTCCAAAGTCGTGCTCCCCAATGGCACGCTCAAGGAGCACTGGCACCGCATCCAGCCGGTCAGCCTGCAGACCCAGCTCGACGGTCAAGTCAGCCAGGGCTCGGGCAGCATGACGCTGACCATCGCGGGCAAGCTGCCCGCGCATTTGCAACTCCAGGCCCAGGCCTGAAGCCCCGCGAGCACGCCACGCCCATGCCCACTGGTTTGTTGTCAGACTGCCTGCGGCCTGGGGACCGCATCCTCTTGGGTCAGGCCGTGGCCGAGCCGGTGGGCCTGGTGCAAGAGCTCTTCGAGCTGGCGCCCCGCTTGGGGTCGCTGCAGGTGTTTGCTGGCTTGTCGCTCAACCCCGCGTGGGCCGGCCCCGTGCCAGAGGCCTTGGCCATCAGCACCTACTGCGGTTTGGGGACGCTGCGCAAGCAGGTGGCCAGCGGCCGCGCCCGCGTGGTGCCGGCCTCGCTGTCGCAGCTGTCGGACTTCATTGCCTCGCGCAAGCTCGCTGTGGACGTGGTGATGCTGCAGGTCACGCCCGCAGATGCCCAAGGTTTTCACAGCCTCGGCTGCACGCTGGACTATGTGTGGGACGCGGTCCAGACCGCACGCGTGGTGGTGGTCGAGGTCAACACCCGTTTGCCCGTCACCCGCAGCAGCGCTCGCCTGCACACCAGCGAAGTGGTGGTGGCGCACCGCAGCGATGCGCCCTTGCTCCAATCTCCCCCAGAGCCGCCCAACGAGGTGCAGCGCCAAGTGGCGCGCCAGGTGGCCACGCTGGTGCCCGATGGCGCCACCGTGCAGCTGGGCATAGGTGGCTTGGCCATGGCCGTGGGCCAGGCGCTGCGCGACCGCCGGGGGCTGAAGATTCGCTCAGGCATGGTGGGTGACTGGTTCTTGGACCTGCTGGCCAGCGGCGCCATAGACACCCACACCCCGGATGCCTGCCTGGCCTCTTTGGCCGTGGGCAGCCAGCCGCTTTATGACTCTTTGTCGGCCGATGGCGTGCTCGGCTTTGCGCCGCCCTCGCAGCTGGTGCAGCCGGTGGTGGGCTCGCCTTACATGGCCATCAACTCGGCCATCGAGGTCGATCTGTGCGGGCAGGTCAACGCCGAGTTGTTGGGGGGCCGTTATGTGGGCACCATAGGTGGGCAAGGCGACTATTTCCGGGCGGCCAGGCGCTCAGTGGGCGGTCTGGCTATCTTGGCCCTGCCCGCCACCACCGGCCAGGCGGGCAGCTCAGGCAAGGCCAGCAAGAGCCGCGTGGTCAGGCGCTGCGCCCACGTCAGCACCGCGCAAAGCGACGTCGACGTGGTGGTCACCGAGCACGGCGTGGCGGACTTGCGAGCCACCTCTCTGGCCGAGCGTCAGCAACTGCTGGCCGCCATTGCCGATCCGCCAGAACGCGCCGCCTTGCAAGGCCCCGCCTCGTGAGTTTGCAGCGTGTCTTTGCAGGAGCCAGCCTGCTGGCGATTCGCGCCGAGCAACGGGCATTCCCTCACGCCATCCATCGCCGGCAGGCCAGCTCCTACAGGGGAGCAGCCCCCTGTATTTTGTAGGAGCTTGCCTGCAAGCGATTCGTACCGGGCAACGGGCATCACCTCACACCATCCATCGCTGGCAGGCCAGCTCCTACAGGAGCGCTGCATCGTGTCTTTGTGGGAGCCAGCCTGCTGGCGATTTGCGCCGAGCAACGGGCATTCCCTCACGCCACCTATCGCTTGCAGGCCAGCTCCTACAGGGGAGCAGCCCCCTGTATTTTGTAGGAGCTGGCCTGCAAGCGATTCGTGCCGGGCAGCGGGCATCACCTCACACCAACCATCGCCGGCAGGCCGGCTCCTAAAGGGCGCCGCAGCGGCCTCCATGCCTTGAAATCAACCATGCCAAACACCCTCTTCAACACCACTGTATCGCCAGGCTCTCAAGCCAATCCGGCCTCCACCGTAAGTCTGCTTCTGTCGGGCTGCGGGGAGTGGCACTCATGAGCCGGCTGCCTTTTGCTGGCCGCATTGCGGTGGTCACCGGTGGGGCCAGTGGCATTGGCCAGGCGTGCTGCGAGCTGCTGGCCCAGCGCGGTGCCAAGCTGGTGGTGATGGACCTGCAGGCCGAAAAAGCCAGCGAGGTGGCCTCGGCCATAGGCGGCCATGCTTATGCGCTCGATGTGGCCGACGTGGAGCAGGTCGAGGCGGTGGCCAAGCGCGTGGAGCGCGAGGTTGGCGAGGTGGAGCTGCTCATCAGCGCGGCCGGCGTGCTGCAGGGCGACGCATTGCCGCCCGCCCAAGTGCCATGGGCGCAGTACAACCGCGTGTTCGAGGTCAACCTGCGCGGCACCCACGCGGTGTGCGCCGCCTTTGGCAGCCGCATGGCCGCCCGTGGGCGCGGCGCCATCGTCAACTTGGCCTCCATCTCAGCCATGCGCTCAACTCCCTTGCACGCCTACGGCCCCATGAAAGCCGCCCTCGTGGGCTTGACCGAAAACCTGGCCGCCGAATGGGGCCGCAGCGGCGTGCGCGTCAATTGCCTGTCGCCTGGCCCGGTGCTCACCCCTGCTTTGCAGGCCGCCTTTGACCAAGGCCAGCGCGACCGCCAAACCATGGCGCAAAACTCAGCCACCGGTCAGATCGCCAGTGTCAATGAGGTGGCCCAGGCGGCGGCGTTTTTGTTGTCTGACGAGGCCAGCGCCATCACCGGTGTGAACCTGCCGGTCGACCACGGCTGGCTGGTTGCCACCTCGTGGTCCACCTTTGGCGGCTTGCGCCCAGCGGTCTGAGCCATTGACATTTTTGGGAGCTTCTTGATGCCCTTTCCTCCCCTTGCCGGCGTGCGCATTCTCAGCCTGGCCGAACAACTGCCCGGGCCCTACGCCACCTTGCTGCTGGCCGATTTGGGCGCCGACGTGATCTTGGTCGAGCGGCCCGGCACGGGCGACCCCTCACGCCGGTTTGAAGGCTTGTTCGCCGCTATGAACCGCAACAAGCGCTCCATCACGCTCAACCTCAAAGACCCACAAGACAAGCAGCGGTTTTTGGAGCTGGTGGACACCGCCGACGTGGTGATGGAAGGCTATCGCCCCGGCGTCATGAAGCGCCTGGGTCTGGACGCCGACACCCTGCGCGCGCGCAAGCCTTCGCTGGTGTTTGCGTCCATTTCTTCGTTTGGCCAAGACGGCCCGCTCGCCGCCGTGGTCGGCCACGACCTGAGCATTCAGGCCGCCGTGGGCATGGTGCAGGTGCCGCCCGGCCAAGAAAGCCGCGCCGCCGTGCCCGCCTTGCCCATGGCCGACATTGCATCGGCCATGTTCGCCGCGCTGGGCGTGGTCACGGCCTTGCTGGCGCGCGAGAGGGGCGCCGCAGGCAGCACCATTGACGTGTCCATGCTCGATTCATTGCTCAGCTGGATGACGCTCTTTGTGGTGCCGCCCGTCAACGGCCTGCCTGTGCGCGAGTTGCCGCCGCTGGAACCCGCCTACGGTGTGTTCGCCACCCGCGATGCGGGTCAGATCACCCTCAGCGTGGCCGGTGAAGACCACATGTGGCAGGCCCTGTGTGACCTGCTGGCGCTGCCGCAATACCGCCAGCTCAGCGAGACCGAGCGCGAAGCCCGCGTGCGGGAGATTGACCCGGTGCTGCGCTTGGCCTTGGCTCAATGGCCCACCGAGGTGCTTTACGCCGAGCTGGAGTCGCGCGGCATTGCCTTTGGCCCGGTGATTGAGGTCGAGCAGGTGCTGCAGTCGCCCCAGGTGCGCCACCGGGGCATGGCCGCGCATGGCGTGGGCCCGCGCCAGGAGACCTTTGTCAAGCAACCCATTTTGTTTGACGGCGCCAACTTTGACATCACCCGCCCGCCGCCCGCCTTGGGCGAGCACAACGCCGAGCTGCTGGCCACGCTGGGCTCCGTTCAAGCACCTGCCTGAGCCCCATTGAGTTTGTCGGTGTGCGTGAGGTCAGCCGTGCGCACCCTGCGGCGCAGGTCTGGCCGTCTTCACTGAATGCCCTTGGCCGCCTCGGGCTCCAAGGACCCGCTCAAGCTGCGCACTTGTTTGTGCAATTCGGCGGCCACAGCGGCCCGCCGTGTGGGGTCCAGGCGCGATGAAATGGCGGCCACGCTGATGGCTGCGATGCTGTGGCCCACCGCAAAAGCCACGCCCACAGACGCCACGCCCGGGATCACCGGGCCATCCAGAAACGAATAGCCTTGCTTGCGGCCTTGCTGCACGGCAGCGCGCACCTGCTCGGCATCCATGGCCGACAAGCTGGGGTAGAGCGCGGCGTTGGCGGCAATGATCTCGTCGGCCTCTTTGTCGGGCAGGGCACACAAAATGGCCAGGCCCCCCGCGCCAATGCCCAAGGGCCGGCGCACGCCGACATCGAGCGTCAAGACCTTGATGGGGTAGTCACCCAGGGCGCGGGCCGAGCACACCGCCTCAAGCCCGCGCCGCTCGCTCAGGTAGAGCGTGTCTTTGGTGTGCTCGGCCAACGCGGCCAGCGTGTGCTCACAGCGCTCGGCCAGTTGCATCTGCGGCTTGGCCAGCAAGCCCAGCTCAAACAGCAAAGCGCCCAAAAAATACTTGCGCGTGAGCGCATGCCGCTCCAGCAGGCCTTCGATTTCCAAACGCTGCAGCATGCGGTAGCAGGTCGAGCTGGGCAGACCGCAGGCCGCGCTGACCTCGGCCAAGCGCATGCCGCTGCGGCCTTTGGAGGCCACGATGCGCAGCAAGCTGACCACCCGTTCAATGCTTTGGGTGCCGCTGCGGGCGGCTTGCGGCGGGTTGGCAGCGGCGCTAGTTTGAGGTTTTCGTAGTCGAGTGCTTGCCACGATGCGGGAATATTGAGGGTTTTTACGAGACAGCGCGCTGTGCAAACCGGCTGTAATGAAAGCTCAAGTTTCCCACCAAACAGCCACCATGTGGCAATTCAAGCCCACGACATGCCGCACACCATGACCGAGAAGATCCTGGCCCGCGCCAGCGGACGCGCGTCCGTGCGGCCCGGCGACGAGATCGAGGCCCGCCCTGACTTTGTCATCGCTTACGACTTTCCGGGCTACACCGATGTGTTCTTCCGTGAAGCCCGCGAGGAGTTCGGCATCGACAAAGTTTCCAGCCCCGAGCGCTTTGTGCTCTTCATCGACCACATGGTGCCTGCAGCCACCCCCAAAGAAGAAGAGCTGCACCGCGTCACCCGCGCCTGGGGTGCGGCCCAGGGCGTGCCTGTGCACGAGCGCAAGGGCATAGGCCACCAGGTGTCGGCCGAGCTGGGCTATGCCCAGCCGGGGGCTTTTATTGTTCACTTTGACGGCCACGTCAGCCAGCTGGGCGCCTTTGGTGCCTACGCCTTTGGCGCCCGCAAAGGCATTTTGGAAGGCTTTGTCTCTGAGACCTTGGCGCTCGCCGTGCCGCCCACCATCAAGATTGTGCTCACTGGCACACTGCAGCCCGGCGTGATGGCGCGCGATGTGTTCCACCACATGGTGCGGGTCATGGGCCCTGCGTCTTGCGCCTTCAAAGCGGTGGAGCTGGCCGGCCCGGTGATAGACGCCATGAGCATAGAAGGGCGGCAAACCATTTGCGGCCAAGCCATGTTCTTGGGCGCCAACACCATGTTGATCGCGCCCGACGCGCGCACCTTCGAATGGCTGCAAGGCCGCTCTTTGCTCAAGGTCGAACCCGTCTACCCCGACGCCGATGCGGTCTACGAGCGGGTGGTCACCATCGACGTGACCGCGCTCGAACCCATTGTGGTGGTGCCACCCAGCCCGGCCAACACCCAAGACCTCTCCAAGCACCTGGGCCTGGAGGTGCACACCGGCTACCTGGGCTCGTGCGCCAGCGGCCGCATTGAAGATTTGCGCGCCGCCGCTGACGTGCTGCGCGGCCGGCAAGTCAAGCCTGGCTTTCAGCTCAACGTGGTGCCCACCTCGCAGGCCATCATGGTGCAAGCCGCCCGCGAGGGCCTCATTGAGGTGCTGGCCCAGGCCGGTGCCTTCATCAGCTCGCCCACCTGCGACTATTGCTTCGGCCGCATCGCCACCATGGCCGACGGTCAGCGCGCGGTGTCCACCGGCACGCTCAACACGCCCGGGCGCATGGGCAGCGTGAACTCTGAGATTTACCTGTGCAACGCCGCCGTGGTGGCGGCCTCGGCCATTGAGGGCCGCATTGCCGACCCCCGGCCTTACCTGCTGGGTGCGGCATGAGCCTCAAAAATTTGCAAGGCCGCGTGGCCTGGGTGTTTGAGGAAGACGACTATGACATCGACCTCATCGTGGGCGTCAGCAACATCAAAATCACCGACCTGAACGAGCTGGCGGCCCTGGTCATGGCCGACCGCGCGCCCGGCTTTGCCGCCACCGTGCAGCCCGGCGACCTGCTGGTGGGCGGCCGCAACTTTGGTTATGGCCACCCGCACTACCCCGCCATGCGCGCCATGCGCCACCTGGGCATTGCAGGCGTGGTGGCCGAGTCGTTTTCACCTGGGTTTTTCAGGGGCGAGATGAGCATGGGCTTTGCCCTGGTCACCTGCCCCGGCATTGTGGCGGCCACCCAGCGGGGTGACGCGCTGGTGGTCGACTGGGCGGCCGAGCGCGTGAACCTGCCCGCGCGTGCACTGTCCCTGCCTTTGCAAGCCTTGTCGGCCTCGGAGCGCGGCATGCTCGAGGCTGGCGGCCTGATCCCTTACCTCAAACTGCGCGCAGCCCGCGCTCAAGGACAAACTGCATGAGCACCCCACGCCAACGCCTTCGCCAACACGTCAACAGCGGCGCCACCTTTTGGTTTGCCGGCGCGCAAGACGCGCTCTCAGCCTTGCTGGTCGATCAGTCCGACTTTGACGGCGTGTTCACCACCGGCTTTGGCATCTCGGCGGCGCTGCTTGGGCAGCCCGACATGGAGCTTTACACGCTCAATGAAAACGTCACCGTGGTCGATCACATCGCCAACGTGGTGAAAAAGCCCATTTTTGCCGACGCCGACACCGGCTACGGCAACAGCTTGAACGTGGCCCGCACCGTGCGCGCTTTTGAAAAGGCCGGCGTGGCCGCCCTCTCGCTGGAAGACCAAGTCAGCCCCAAGCGTTGTATGGCCGTGGCCACACACTCCATCATTGTTCCCTTGGCCGAAGCGGTCGGCAAAATCAAGGCCGCGGTGGACGCCCGGCAAGACCCCGACCTGTTCATCGTGGGCCGCACCGACGTGATAGACGCCAGCGAGGCGCTGGACCGCGCCGCCCACTATGCCGAAGCCGGTGCAGATTTGATTCAGCCCATCTCGCGCACCTTCAACTCGCACGCGCAGCTGCTCAAGTTGCGCGAGGTCTGCGGCCGCCCCCTGTCGCTGCAGCTCATGGAAGGCACCTGGATGGCTGACCTGAGCCGTGCACAAATCGAGTCGGTCGCAGGCTTTGCCACCTACCCGCTGGTCACCCTCATGAGCACCATGCACGCCCTGCAGGCCAACTTGGCCGCCTTGTCGGGTTTGCGTGGCCAGCCGCTTGACGCCCTGCCCAGTGGCCGCAGCTCGATGGCCGACTTCAAGCAGCTCATTGGCTGGCAAGCCCTGGAGCAGCAGCAAGCTCGCTACGAGGGCCACTGAGGCCTTGCCCCTTTTTTTACACCCGCTTTCACCACCATCCCTTGAGGAGACATTGATGTCATTGAACCGCCGCCTGACCTGCGCCTTGCTGATCGGCTCTGCCTTTGCCGCACCAGCCGCTTTTGCGCAGACCGCCGCCTTCCCCACCAAGCCCATACGCATCATCGTGCCCTACCCGGCAGGCGGCGCCACCGACGTGGCCACCCGCTTGCTCGCGCCCCGCCTGCAAGAAGAGCTCAAGCAAACCATCGTCATTGAAAACCGCCCCGGCGCCAGCGGCAACCTGGGCATGAACGCACTGATGCAAAGCGCCCCTGATGGCCACACCCTGGCCATGAGCCTCACAGGCATGCTGTCCATCAACCCCGCCACCTACAAGCAAGCGGGTTTCACCTCGGCCGATGTGGTGCCGGTGGCCCAGGTCTCGCTCGCCCCGCTCATGCTGGTCGTGCCGGCTGAATCTCCATTCAAGACCGTGCAAGACCTGGTGGCCGCTGGCAAAGCCGCAGGCAAGGGCGGCTTGCCTTATGGCTCCACGGGTGCGGGCGGCTTGTCGCATTTGGCTTCGGAGTTGATCAACGAAAACGCCAACAGCAACTACACCCACGTGCCTTACAAAGGCGGCGCACCCCTGGCGCAGGCCTTGATGGTCAACGAGGTGCGCTGGGGCTTGCTGGGCACGGCAGACGCACGCAGCTTTTTACAAGCCGGCAAGCTGCGGGCCATTGGCCAGCTGCGCAACACCCGCTCCGAGCTGTGGCCCGATGTGCCCACCTTGACCGAGCAAGGCGTCAAGGGCGGCGTGGACTTTGACGTGTGGTTCGGGCTGGTGGCCCTGGCCAAAACCCCACCTGCCGTGGTCACCCTGCTCAACCAAAAAGTCGCCCAAATCGTGGCCGAGCCCGCCTTTCGCAAGCGCCTCAACGAGCTGGGCGGCGTCGCCATGACCAGCGGCAACACCACCGAGGCCTTTGCCGACGTGATCCGCCGCGAACTCGCGGTGCTGCCCAAGATGGCGCTGGACCTGGGTTTGAAGATGGACTGAGTGGGGCGCTCACGGGCGCTCATGAGGCACAGCAAAGGCACGGTGGGGACACCGTGCCTTTTTTGCGTTCGTGGTCCACAGCTGCGGGCGCTGGTGGTGTGCATCCGCATGCAGACCGTTAGACCATCAAATGCCGCTTGCTCTTGAAGATTTCGAAGATGCGGCCGCTTTTAATTGCACGCCCACTGCTTGCAGGACTTTGAAGACAGTGTCAAAGCGGGGCTTGGCACCGCCACTCAAAGCTTTGTAAAGGTTTCTCGGTTCAGTCCGGTGTCCCGAACATTTTGGTCCTTGCCCCGGGCTTTGGCCACATCCCCAATGGCGACCAGCAACAAGTTGGTGTCGCCACTGGCGAGTGCGAGCTTGAGGTATTCGGCAATGACCTCATCGCTGTCGAGGTAACTGGCCGGGTTGAACTCAGTAGGTTTGTTCATCGGTGTGTTCCTTGGCGAGTTTCTGGGCTTTGCCGCTGGGGTCCTTCATCGGCGTGAACAGAGCTTGCATGAAGTTCACGCGGGGCATGATTTTCAGCGAAAACGGTGTTCGCCCCGTGAGGCATCCGGGTTATTCGGTGCAATGAGATCTAGTATGCAGCCCAAGGCAACCCTGCGCCATCTGTTCAAAAACGCCTGCTTCCCGTGAGGCAGGCCCCTGTGCGAATGATCACTTCATCTGCGGATGGTCTTTTTGCCAATCTTGATGAGAGGGCACCGTCATTTTGAAATGGTCGCGGGTGCGGGTATAGAGCTGGCCAAACATGCGGCCAATCGGGTGGTATTTTTCGGGGTCGATGTAGAAAGTTTGGGGGTCAAACAATCCGTCGCGCACATGCATCATCACGACCTTGCCCACCACGATGTTGCGGTCGGGGCTGATTTGCAAAAACGTGATTTTTTCGCACTCAAAGGCCACGGGTGCTTCCACGATGCGTTTGGGTTTGATGACTGTCGAGGGTGCCAGGGTCAGCCCGGCCATGTCGGTTTCGCTCACGCCGGTTGGGAAATCAATGGCGCAAATATTCATGGCTTCACCTAAATCCTCGTCGACCATGTGAATCACGAATTGCCCATTTTTCATGATATTGATGGTGGTGTCTTTGAGCGATTTGTCATGGCGCTTTGTCTCCAAACCCACCACCAGCACCGGAGGGTTTTCACCCATGACATTAAAGAAACTAAAGGGTGCCGCGTTGTCGCCAGTTTCTTCCCCGTAAGTGGTGATCAGCGCAATCGGGCGTGGAACCACGGTGGATGAAATAAGCTTGTATTGAATGTCTTGCGACATGGCATTGATGTCAATTTGCATGGGTGGGCTGGCCAATGAAGAAGGTTGTGCAAAAATAAAACCCTGTGCGTGTAGGGCTTTCAAACCATTATGCCGATAAATTCAAATTCCAAGCCGGCAGCGAATCTGCAAGCCGACGCAGATGCACTCGCGCATGGTTTGACCCGCTGGGCGCATTACCCGGTGTCAGCCCAGCGTGTGCAAGAACTGACGGCAGAGTTCTCACAATTGAATGCCGCCGTGCAAAACGGCGCACAGCATCTGCAGTTTGACCACGAGCCCAGCGCTTTTGCGGCTTGGTTGAACACAGAGGCCTCGGGTGTCTGAGGCCGACGACCTGGCCTTCATGGGCCTGACCGAGGTGGCGCAAGCCATTGCCAGCCGAGAGTTGTCGGCCCTGGAAGTGACGCAAGCTTGCTTGCAGCGCGCGGCTCTTTGGCAGGCCTCACGCAAGGCCTTCATCCGCATGGATGCCGAGCCTGCATTGGCTGCGGCCAGGCGGGCGGACGCACAATTGGCGCAACGCTCCTTTCAGCCCGGACCGCTGCACGGGGTGCCGCTGGCGCACAAAGATTTGTTTTACCGCGCCGGGCAGGTGTCCACCTGCGGCAGCTTGATCCGGCGCGACTGGCGGGCAGGCACCACCGCCAGCTGCCTGAGCAAGCTCGACGAGGCCGGGGCCATGGACCTGGGCACCTTGAACATGTCGGAGTTTGCCGGCGGGCCCACCGGGCACAACATCCACCATGGCCATTGCGCCAGCGCCTACCACCCCGAGCACATTGCCGGCGGCTCCTCCAGCGGCTCGGGGGTGGCGGTGGGTGCGGGCCTGGTGTTTGGCAGCTTGGGGACAGACACAGGCGGCTCGATTCGCTTGCCCGCATCGGCCAATGGGGTGCTTGGGCTCAAGCCGACCTATGGCCGGATCAGCCGCCATGGCGTGATGCCACGCGCCTGGTCGCTGGACCATGTGGGCCTGCTGGCCAGGCACGCGGTGGATGCGGCGCGCTTGTTGCGCTTGGTCGCCGGGCACGACAGGCTGGACCCGACATCCAGCGATCAAGCGGTGCCCGATTACGAGGCGGATTTGCACTTGTCGGTGCGTGGCGTGCGCTTGGGCGTGCCCGATGCTGGGGTGATGAACGAGCTCGAGCCTGCGGTGCAAGCCATGCTCGATGCTTCGCTGGGCGTTTTAGCCGACTGCGGCGCCCAGGCCAAGGCGGTTCAGGTCGACGAGATGACGCCTTATTTCAGGTGCGCTGAAACCATCATCAAGTCTGAAGCGGCGAGCATCCATGGGCCCTGGCTCAGGCAGCGCCCTCAAGACTACACCCCCTTGTTCCGCTCGCGCACCGAAGCGGGCTTTTTGATCCCGGCAACCCAATACATTGACGCGCTGCGCTGGCGCACACAGCTGAGCCAGCAGTTCATGAACTCGACCATGGATCACATCGATGTCTTGCTCATGCCTTGCATGCCCTGTGCCTTGCCCACCATTGCCGACAGCGATGTGGACAGCAGCGGCGAGGCGGTGCGCGCCTTGATAGGCCGCATCACCATGTTCACCCGGCCTTTTAATTTGATGGGCTTGCCCGTGGTGCAAATCCCGGCGGGTTTTTGCCCGGCCGGTTTGCCCTGGGGCTTTCAATTGGTGGGCCGCCCTTTCCAAGAGGGCTTGTTGCTGCGCTTGGCGCATCACTTCATGGCGCAAACGCCATTGCTTTCGCGCAGACCTGCGCTGTAAAAAAGGTTGATCCTATGAAGATGCAAGTGGCCTGGTTTCACCGTTATGGTGAGCCTGAAGAGTTGGTCCTGGAAGAAACAAACCGCCCCACACCCGGGCCGGGCGAGGCTGTGGTGCGGGTGCGTGCGGTGGGCGTCAACCATGTGGACCTGGACGTGCGGGCCGGCACGGCCCGCGTGCCCATTGAATTCCCACATATTTTGGGGCGTGAATTTGCCGGTGAAGTGGCGTCCTTGGGCGATGCCAGCGGCCGCTTCAAAGAAGGCGACCGCGTCTGGGTGGCCTCTCGCCTGGCCTGTGGGCAATGCGAGTTTTGCTGGACGGCGCGCGACAACCTGTGCGCGCGTGGGCATTTCTTTGGCATGGGTTTGCCCGGCGGCTACGCGCAGTATGTCAAGGTGCCGCTGGTGGCCTTGCGGGCTTTGCCTGCGCAACTCGGTTTTGAAGAGGCGGCGGCCAGCCAAATTGCTTTTGGCACGGCCTGGCATGTGTTGATGAACCGAGGCCAATTGCAGGCAGGGCAAACGGTGTTGATTCAAGCCGCTGGCTCTGGCATTGGCAGTGCGGCTGTGCAGGTGGCCAAGTTCGCTGGTGCCACGGTGTTGGCCACCGCCAGCACAGACGCCAAGTTGGCGCGGGCACAGGCCTTGGGGGCCGATCACCTCATCAACTACAGCCAGCAGCCCGCTTTTTCAGCGCAGGTCATGGCGCTCACAGACGGCCAAGGCGTGGACTTGGTGATGGAGCATGTGGGCGGCAATGTGTTCACCGAAAGTCTGGCCAGCCTCAAAGTCGACGGCAAGATGGTGACGGTGGGCGCCCATGCCGGCGAAGTGGTGCCGCTGGACATCATTCCCTTTTTCAGGCGGCAGCTGCAGTTGATTGGCTCGCGCAACGCCAATTTTGCCGAACTCGACACGGTGATGAACTTGGTGGCCCAGGGGCGTTTCAAGCCCGTCATTCATGCCGCCTTGCCGCTGGCTCAGGCGGCGCAAGCGCATCGCATGATGGGCTCGCGCGATATCTTTGGCAAGGTGGTGCTGCTGCCCTGAGGGGCGTTCAGCGGTCGCCTGAAAAATTGTGGACCAGCGGGCCCTGGCCGGCAAACTGGCGCACATGGTCCACCATGGCGGCGCTGGGTTGCAAATACATTTGGCTGCGGCTGACCCCGGCACCGGTGGTGCGGGCAATGCGTGCAAAAAAAGCCGCGTGCTGGAACAACACCCCCAGGCTGTCCATCACCGGCACATGGCCGTGCGCCTGCAAGCGACCACGGCGCACCAAAAACTCATTGAGCACCCCGTCGGCCGGAATGATGATGTCTGCGCCTTGCGCAATCACTTGCGCGCAGGCGGAATCAAAGCGCGCTTCAATCCCCTGGGCCAAATCTTCATTGGCCTCCAGGGCGAACTCGTCTATCCCGGGCTCCAATGCCACCGCACCTGCAAAGCGCCGCTCCAGGCCGTAAGCGTGCATCAGGTCTGAGTAATCGGCCGACTGGTCGGCACACAAGGTCACCAAACCGAATTTACGGCCCAAGGAGCAAGCCACCAGCGCGCAAGTCTCGCCCAGGCCCAGCACCGGAATATTGACCAGCGAGCGCGCAGCGCGCAAGGCCGGGTCAAAAAAGCAGCCTATGGCCACGGCGACAAAACCTTCGCGTTGCGCCACCATGGCCGCGTCGCACACTTGCATCTCCAGGGCCGCGGCCACATAGCGGTGCTTGATGGCGTCTATCGGGGCGCAGCCCGGCGCATACGTGCCGGGTCGCAAACCATGGACCATCACGCTGGCCTCGCTTCCCATCACCTTGGCCGCGTGCTCGGTCAGGGTTTTGCGGTACAGGGGCATGACGCTGAGGTCGGTGAAACTTTGGTGCCAAATGCGCATGGTCAAACCTCAGGCTTGGGTGAAAAAACGGCTCGCATGGCGAGAAATGTCGGTGGCAAATGCCTCGGTGGCATCAAAACCCGCATTTTGCAGCGTGACCAATTCCGCCTTCTTGAGCAGTTTCAGCATTTTGGGACCCTGCGCGCCCAAATGCGCTTCTTGGGGAACGCTGCATTCAATCACCATGGTGGGCGATTTGATTCGGCGCAAGGTGGCCGAAAAATCAAAATCGAAATTCATTTTGTAGACCTGCGCAATGTGGTTGCGGCACTGAATCATTTCTACCATGCGCGCCTCTTGGCCGCGCAAGACTTCAGGCGTGATGCGCGCGGCCGTCATGATGCTGGGATTCCACCAGACCTGCGACATGCCGCTGAAGTCGGCCGCCCAATTTCGCAAGAGGTGCGAGCCGTCCGGGTTGTCCTCGTAAGAGCCCATGTGCTTGCGAACCACCTCCATGATGGCTGCATTGCGTTGTTTGCGTGACACCACCAAGCTGTGGGTCATGCCGATGAGCACTGTTTTTTCAATTCTCTCTGGGTAGGCTGCCGCCATGATCGCGGCTATTTTGTTGCCCGTGTGAAAACCCAAGACGCTAACCCGTTCAATTTGGAGTTGATCGAGCAAATGAATCATGCTGCGCGCCAAATCTTCCATGCTGGCACCAGCAGCCGGGGCATCAGAATTGCCAAAACCTAATGTATCTGGCGCAAAACAATTAAAACGCTTGCCCATTTTGTGCATCAGCGGGGCAAAGCTCCAGGCCGAGCGCGGGGTTTCATGCAGCATCAAAAGGGGCTGGCCGCGACCATGGTTGTAGTAATGGATTTGGCCCTCCGGAACCGTGGCGTAAGCCCGCTTCATATGCTGTCTCCTCATTGTTAAATTCACTGTAACATAAGGAAAATGGAGTGCAGATGTCTCAAAATCCTGAATTAAATCAACGACAAACGGCCGCTGAACATACCAAGTTGTTGTTTGAATGGGCGGCCCAGGCCTGCGCCTCGCCCCTGCCCCCAGTCATTCGCCGGCGAGCTGCCACCATTCTTGCTGACGATATTGGCGCCATGGTGGCCGGCTCGGTGGAGCCTCAAGTGGCTCAAGCCCGCCAAGACTTTGTCAACAGCAGCTCGCCGCTGCAAGAGGCCACGATTTTTGCTCCAGGCGCGCAAACCGCAGACCGCTACACGGCCGCCAGCGCCAATGGCATGTCCATCACCTGGTGCGAACTCGACGAGGGTTTTCGCAATGCCTCCTGCCATGGCGGCGCCTACACCTTGCCGGCTTTGTTGGCGGAAGCCCAAGCCCGCAACACCAACGTGGAGCAGGTTTTGAGGGCCGTGGCCGTGGCTTATGAGGTGACCACCCGCTTTGCACTGGCCTACCCTTTTGGTGGCTTTTATGTGCATCCCCACGCCGCGTTTGCGACCTTGGGGGCCGCTGTGGCCGTGTCCTTGATCCGTGGCCACGATGCCCGCATGCTGCAAGACTGCGTCACGGGGGCGGCGTCCATGACATTCGCCGGCCCTTTTGACACTGCTGTTGAAGGCTCGCTGGTGCGCAACGGCTGGACCGCCGCCGGCGCCTGGATAGGCATGCGCGCTGCAGACTGGGCGCAAGCGGGCATCGCGGGGGGGATTCACACGCCCTACGATGTGTTTGCCACCAACTTTCGCACCCGCTGCTTGCCCGAGCAGCTCACCGCCGGGCTGGGCGAGCGCTGGTCGGTCAGCAACGGTTATCACAAAATATTTGCTTGCTGCAATTACGCCCATGCCGCCGTCGAGGCTTCATTGAGTTTGCGCTCGCAACTGGGCAGCCGCACGGCCCAAGACATTGCTGAGATTCGTGTCGAAGCCGGCCCGGCCGGGCTGTCTTTGTCCACGGTGGAGCCCGCCACGGTGTTGGCTGCCAAATTTTCCATGCCCCATGCCGTGGCGGCCACCGCTTTGCGTGGCACGGGCGGCGCCGCGTCTTTCTTGCACGACACCTTGCAAGAGCCGGCCATGGCAGACTTGCGCCGCCGCGTCACCTTGGCCGCCTTTGAAGGCGCAGGCCCGCCGCCCCTGGACCGCCCTGCGCGCGTCACCTGGACCTTTCACGATGGCGAGCAAGTCTCGGCCACGGTGATCAACCCACGCGGTGGCGCAGACCAGCCCTTTGACGAGCCGACGCTCTTGTCCAAGTTGGCTGAAAACACAGCCAGTGTGTTGCCGGCCGCACCGGATTGGCTGGCGCGCTTGATCGATGGCGACCCCACCGTCTCCAGCATTGGCTGGCGCGAGGCCATGGCCGCCCTCACCCAAGGCGCACGCGCGTGAGCGGATTGCGCCACCTTGTGCAAGCTTTGCGCGCTTGCGCCGCGCAAGCCTTGCCTGCCGAGGTCAGCTCCGCCGCGCGCTTGCACTTTCTAGACGCATTGGGCGTGGGCTTGGCCGCCACCAGCGCCCAAGCGGGCGCCGCTTACCGAGGCGTGGGCCTGGCCCTGGCCGTGGGCGGGCCCAGCAGTGTGTTTGGCCAAGCGCAAGGCGCAGCGCCTGCCGATGCCGCCTTGATCAACGGCGGGCTGATGCACAGCCTGGAGTTTGACGACACGCACACCGGCTCCATCATCCATGGCAGCTCGGTGGTGGCCGCCGCGGCCTTGGCCGTGGCCCAGGCTCAGTGCAGCAGCGGGCGTGAAATGCTGGGCGCCTATGTGCGTGGCTGGGAGGCGCTGGCTCGTTTTGGGCTGGCCGATCCCGGCGGTTTTCATGCCCAAGGTTTTCAACCCAGCTCCGTGGCCGGCACCTTGGCCACCGCCTGGGTGGCCGCTGAGTTGATGCACCTGAGCGAGGACCAAACCGTGGCCGCCATGGGCATTGCCCTGAGCCAGTCCAGTGGCGTGATGGAATTTGTCACCAACGGCTCGTCCGTCAAGTCCTTGCACCCGGGGTGGGCGGCGCATGCGGGCGTGTTGGCCGCGCAACTGGCCCAGGCAGGTATGACAGGGCCTGAAACCGCGCTGGAAGGGCGCTGGGGCTTGTTTGCCCAATTTGCCCGCGACCCGCAAGCGGCCTCACGGTTTGAAGAATCACTGGCCGATTTGGGCCAGCGCTGGCACCTGCCGGATGCCGCCATCAAATTCCACCCCTGCTGCCACTACCTGCACCCCTTTATTGAGGCGGCAGGTTTGTTGGCCCAGCGCGGTATTTCAGCCGATCAGATCAAGGCCCTGGTGTGCGAGGTGCCGGCGGGCGCCGCCCCCATCATTTGCGAGCCGTGGTCGAGGGCCTTGAACCCTGCCACGGGCCATGCGGCGCGTTGGAGCTTGCCCATCACGGTGGCCATGCGCCTGATCGAGGGCAGGGTGGATGTGGCCAGTTTTGAGCGCAGCGCCTCGGCCGAAGTGCGCGCCCTGGCCCAAAAAATCAGCTGGGTACCGCTGGCCATTGACCAGTTTCCAACGCGCTTTGAAGCGGTCATCACCTGTGAGTTGGTGAGCGGCGAGACCGTCACCCAACGCATTGACGATGTGGACGGCAACCACACGCGACCGCCCAGCCATGAGTTGGTGCTGGCCAAATTTAAAGCCAATGCGGCACTGAGCTTGAGGCCTGAGGGCGTGGAGATGCTTTACACCAGCGTGGAGGGCCTGGACCGCGATGGCGATGTCACCGCGATAGGCCAGGCCTTGGGCCAGCTCGCTCACCCCATCAAGGCTTGAGCGGGCTGAAGTGCGGCTCAGGCTTGCGCAGGACCGACCTGGGCGGCAGCCGCTTCACCAGCCAGACGGCCGGTGCTGGTGGCCATGAGCAAGCCAGAACCCGACAAATAACCCCAGTCTGCCGGCCCTGACAGGCCGCGGGCTGCGCCGCCGCCCGCGAACAAATTGGGAAAGGGCGAGCCGTCGGTGCGCAACACACGCATGTCGGTGTTGATCTCCAGCCCCCCCTGGGTGTGGGTGAGCGCGCCAATGATTTTGCACAGGTAAAAAGGCGCTTGCAAAGCGGGTTTCCGGGTGAAATCGCGCCCCAGTGCGTCGGTTTTGCTGCCATTTGCACAGGCCGCCACGTCGGCGAAAGTCTCGGCCAACACCGCTTCATCGCAGCCTATGGCCTTGGCCAGTGAGGCCACGCTGTCGTGCCGCTTGATGGCCCCGGCCTCATTGGCCTGCATGTGGCTGTGCTGTTTGTTGGCGGGGCCTTCGCCGCGCTCGTCCCAAATGGCCCAGGCGTATTGCCCCGCTTGCCTGTGCACATGCAGCGCCTGCTCGGAGTAACCCGAGTTTTCATTGGAAAAGCGCCGACCCGCTTGGTTGACGTGAAATCCGCCTTCGGTGACCGTGGGCCAGCTCAGGTGCACCGCGTGCGGCGTGGCCACGGCGCCGTGGCCCTGGAAGGAGCCCATGTCTTTGACCGAGGCCCCCAAGGCGATGCCCCATTGGATGGCTTCGCCCTGGTTGCCGGCGTGGCCTTCGTAAAACAGATCAACGGCTTCAGGAATGTACTGGCGCAGCATGTCCTTGTTGCCGCCAAAGCCGTTGCAAGCCAAGATGAGCACGTCGCAGCCCATGTCTTCTTGCTTGCCGTCGGGGCGCTTGACGCGCACGCCGTGCACATGGCCCGAGGCGTCGGCAAACAAATCGGTCACATGGGCGGAGGTGGCAATGGGAATACCTTCCCCCTCCACGGCCGACACCAGAACCGCCAACAACTCGGCCCCATAGCGGGTGGGCGAGGCGTGCATGTGGGGCCGGCTGTGGCCGGGGTACTGAAACTCAAGCACCGGAGAAATCGGCAATTGATAGCGCTCGGCCAGCCACTCCACCGTGGGGCCAGAGGCGTAAGCCACGTGGCGGGCAATCTCCAAATCGCACTCACCGTGCGCCTTGGCCACCAGGTCTTGGAACAGCAACTCAGGCGTGTCGTCCATCAAACCCGCGGCTTTTTGCAGGCGGGTGCCCGCCGCAGGAATTTGCCCGCCAGACAAAGAGGTGTTGCCCATGGGTCGGGCATCACGCTCCAAGATCAATACCTCCGCACCTCGCTCATTGGCGGCCAGGGCGGCAATCGTGCCGCAAGCCCCCGCACCAATGATGAGAACTTGCACGCGGCTGGAATAGCTCGCTTGGTCGGGCGTGAGCACCGGCATGTGAATGTCCTTTGAACAGCTTAAATTTAACCAGAGACGAAATTGGGCAACCAGGTGATCATGTCTGGAAACGCCACATACAAACCAAGCGACATAAAGTCCAAAACAATGAATGGCGTGACCCCGGCAAAAGCCTGTCCCAGCGTCACGGGTATGGGCGATGAACTTTTAACCACAAACACGTTTAATCCTACCGGCGGGGTGAGCACACCAATCTCCGCCAACTTGACCGCCACCACACCCAACCAGATGGGGTCAAACCCAGCCTCTTTCATCACCGGGAACATGATGGGCAGCGTCATCACCATGATGGCAATCGGCTCAATGAAGCAGCCTAAAACCGTGAACAACAGAATAAAACACAGAAGGTAGGTGTATTTGCCAACGCCCAGCCCAATCAAATAAGTTGAAATGGTGGTCACCAGGCCTGAGTAGGTGAGAAAGCGCGCAAACAAAATGCCGCCAATCACAATGATGAAAATAACCGAGGTGGTGACTGCCGCATCTTTGAGCACATTCACCAGTGAGCCGGGCGACAAAGTGCGCCTGGCCAATGCAATGACAAAAGCCCCAAAAGCCCCCACCGCCCCTGCATAGGTGGCTGGAAAATAACCACCATAAATGCCGCCGACCACGATGCCGAACAGCAGCACAATGCCGTAAACACCCTTGAGCGATTGAAAGCGATCGGCCCAAGAAAACTTGAGGTTGGCCAGCGGCGCCAAATCAGGCCGCACCCTGGCCAACACATAAATGCCACCGCAGTAAATCAACGCGGTCAATATGCCGGGGACAATGCCGGCAATCAGCAGCTTGCCAATCGATTGCTCGGTGATCACGGCGTAAATCACCATCAAAATACTCGGTGGTATGAGTGCGGCCAGCGTACCCGCTGCGGCAATGCAACCAGCGCTCAGCCGAATGTCATAACCAAAGCGAGCCATCTCAGGCATGGCCATGCGGGTGAACACCGCCGCGTTCACGATGGTTGAACCCGAGGCTGCGCCAAAGGCGGCCGACGACATGACGGTGGCCATGGCCAGGCCACCGCGGAGTGAGCCCAACCACACATAGGCCGTGCGAAACAAATCGGTGGTGATGCCGGACACGGTGGCAAAAGAGCCCATCAAGATGAACAAGGGGATCACTGCCAGCGAGAAAGAGTTGGTGGTGCCAAAGGGAATGGCTGCAATTTGGGCCAGCGCAGCATCCGGCCCCACCGACAGGTAGATGCCTGCAAAACCCGCCAAGCCCAAGGCCACACCAATGTGCGCCCCCAAGCACAAGGCCACCATGAGCAAGCTGACAACAACAATCCCAGTGACTTCAGGAGTAAGCAATGGCATGTGATTTTTTGATGTTGTTCACTGGAAGTTTTGAGGGGCGTGCTGTTCCACACCGGCCTGGCCGTTGACCATTTGGATGCAGTCCTGAATCAAATCCAAGGTCAGCTGCACCAGCAGCAGCGCACAACCCACCACCAGCAGCAAGCGGGCGGGATACAGAGGAAACCGAACTGTTCCCATGGTGGCCTCCTTGATTTCCAGGCTGTAGATCGCTTCGTTAAATCCTTGCCAAACCAGCACACCAAAAAAAGCAATGGCCACCAGGTGCGTGACCGCGTCCATGAAAGCTTTGACCCGGGGACTGCGGTTGGTGTAGAAAATCTCCACACGAATATGGCCGCGTTGGGTTTGTGTGAAAGCCAAGGCACCGAAAACAATCAACACCATGGTGCTTTCAGTGATCTCCAAGGTTCCAGGCACGGGCCAGCCAAAAAACTTGGTGCCCACCACATCGGCAAAGCCCAGAAACATAGAAATGAGCATGCCCATTGCGCCCAAGAGCAGCAGACCCAAAGAGAGCTTTTTCACCCAAAGGCTGATCAATTGCATAGTGTGTTAACCGTGTGAAAAAGCGGCTTGCCGCCCAAAAGCAGGAGCTAAAAAAACAACCTGCGATGGTGTGCCACCGCAGGTTGTGATTTGGCCCATTTCATCAAGCCCATCAAGCCCTGGCTGGCCTGTTTTTTTTGATGCTCAGGCCTGGGCTTGACTGGCTCAGAGACCCAGAATTTGACGCCAGCGGGCAGCCACTTTCTTGGGTGTCTCGGCGTCGCCAGTGGCGGCCGCAGTCGCTTTTTCCCAATCAGACAAAAAGTCTGGGGCCGTGGCGCGCCATTTTTTCATTTCTTCGGCAGACATGGGAATCACAGTACCGCCTTGGGCTTTGATATTGACCAAAGACTTGGCCTCAAAATCCAAAATGAAGTTCATGTACTCACGCTGTGTGGCGCGGGCTTCTTCCTGGAAAATTTTCTGGATGTCGGGTGGCAGGCGTGCCCAGGTGCGCTTGCTGATGGTGATGTTGTGACCGGAAATCGCCATCACCGGGCCGCAATGGGTTTTGGCCACTTCATTGAGCTTGAGCGACTGAATATTGCCCGGATTGATGAACGAGTAGTCAATGTTGCCGCTCTTGAGCGCTTCATACACACCCACGGGTGGCACGGTGACGGGCACAGCGCCAATCGCCGTGAAGGCCTTGGGAATGTCAGCGCCAAAACTGCGGGCTTTTTTGCCGCGCATGGTGGCGATGCTGGCGCAATCTTTGTTGGCCCCGCTCATGTAGTACTCGCCCAAGGGCTGCTGGAACAGCCACACCACGCCAATGCGGTCCATCTCTTGCTGGTAGATAGGCATTTCTGCAACAACAACTTCCAGCAAGTCAATCACCTGTTTGGTCGATGTGAACAGCATGGGGGTTTGGAACGCGCGCCAGTAACGCAGCTGATCCGGGTTGTAGCCAGGGGCGGTGGCGGTCATGTCAATCGCGCCGCGGGCCGTGAGCATCAGCAACTCGGTGTCCTTGCCCAGGCCGCCTGCAAACGTGATGTCAATCTTGACCTGTCCGTTGGTGCGCTTTTCAATTTTGGCGGCGAACTCTTTTTCCAACTGCAAGAAGGGACCATCGGGCAAGTAGTGGCCCCAGCGCAGCAAATACTTGGGCTGCGCCATTGCAGCGTTGGCCAGTGTCAGGCCCAAGACGGCGGCCAATGAATACCGTGAGAAAGAACTCCAGTTGAATCGCATGAAAAAGCTCCTGGGATTGTAAAAATAAAATGACATTTTTATTGTTTGTGTGCTTACGAATTTTGTCAAGGCCACTAGGGTAACTCTGCATACGCGCAGGCCATGGCGCCAAGGCTGACTGGGCCTGCTGAAAAGGCCCGCTTCAAGCATGCTGAGATGCTGCTCCGGATCAGGGCGCCGCACTGCTTGGCCTAAGCATGACGCTGGTAAGAACCACAAGTTGCACTTCTGCAGGTTTGCTTTGCTCGCCATCGAAGGGGCTTTGGCATACTGATGACATTTCTAATGCCCATAGGCACTTATTGGAGTTTGAAGATGGATTTACAACTGAGCGGCAAAACCGCTTTGGTGACCGGTGCCAGCGTGGGTTTGGGCCGTTGCATTGCAAAAATGTTGGCGCGGGAAGGTTGTGAAGTGGCCATCGTGGCGCGGCGTGAGCACCTGTTGCACAGTTTGGCGGAAGAAATCCAAGCTGAAGGCGGCGCCAAGCCGCTGGTCATCGTGCACGACATCATGGACGCATCGGCCCCACAGGCCATTCATCAACAGGTGATGCAACGCTTTGGCGGCTTGGATATTTTGGTCAACAACGCAGGCGGTTCACGGCCTTTTGCGGGCCTGGGCACCCGCGAACAATGGGACGATGCCATGAGCCTGAACTTCCATGCCGGTCGCGAGATCACGCATGCGTTTGTGGCTGGCATGCAGCAGCGGGGCTTTGGCCGGATCATTAATTTGACCGGGCCCGACGAGCCCATGATCATGAATGGCGGTGTGCCGCCCAATGGGGCGGTGCACATTTGGGCCAAAGCCTTGTCGCGTCACGTGGGCGCCTCAGGCATCACCGTGAACTCCATCGCGCCTGGCCGCATCCATTCTGAGCAGGTGGATGAAAAATTGCTGCCCACGCCGCAGGCCCAGCAAGCCTGGGTGGCCTCGAATGTGCCTGCAGGCTACATTGGCGAGCCGCAAGACTTGGCCTCTTTGGTGTGCTATTTGGTCTCGCCATTGGCGCGCTACATCACCGGGCAGGTGATCCATGTGGATGGCGGCACACGGCGCGCAGCTTCTTGAGGTTTGAGGGCGCCGGTGTGGGGCAGGGCGTGCTGGCCGCGCATTTCTCTGCCTTTGGGAAATACCTGCCCCTGATTTTTTGAAGTCTTCATGCCTTCTAGAAAGCGTTTATGAGCGTGGATGTGTTGGTGATAGGCGGCGGCAACGCGGCCTTGTGCGCGGCCTTGATGGCCCGCGAAGCGGGGGCCAGCGTGGTGCTGCTGGAGTCGGCGCCGCGTGAGTGGCGGGGTGGCAACTCGGGCCACACCCGCAATTTGCGCTGCATGCACGACGCGCCCCAAGACGTGCTGGTCGAGGCCTACTCCGAAGAAGAATTCTGGCAAGACCTGCTCAAGGTCACAGGCGGCTTGACCGACGAGCACCTGGCCCGCTTGGCCATTCGCCATTCGGCCACCTGCAGGCCGTGGATGGTCAAGCACGGCGTGCGCTTTCAGCCTTCCTTGTCGGGGGCTTTGCACACGGCGCGCACCAACGCGTTTTTCATGGGCGGGGGCAAGGCGCTGGTCAATGCTTTCTACCGCAGCGCCGAAAAATTGGGCGTGCAGATCCACTACAACGCCGAGGTGGACACGCTGGAGCTGGACCAAGGCAGTTTTGTGGCGGCGTCGGTCATGCACAAACAGGCCGATGGCCGCGTGCGCCGTGAACGCATCGCGGCCCGAACTTGCGTGTTGGCCGCAGGCGGCTTTGAGTCCAACCGCGAGTGGCTGCGCGAGGCCTGGGGCCAAAACGAGCGCGGCGAATACCCGGCCGACCAGTTTTTGATTCGTGGCACGCGTTTTAACCAAGGCGTGCTGCTCAAGCACATGCTGGACCAAGGCGCTGACCGCATTGGCGACCCGACCCAGGCGCACATGGTGGCGATTGACGCGCGTGCGCCGCTTTACGACGGCGGCATTTGCACCCGCATCGACTGCGTGTCTTTGGGCGTGGTGGTGAACCGCGAAGCCCGGCGTTTTTACGACGAAGGCGAAGACTTTTGGCCCAAGCGCTACGCCATTTGGGGCCGCTTGGTGGCGCAGCAGCCGGGACAGGTGGCGTATTCCATCATCGACGCCAAGGCCGTGGGCCGCTTCATGCCGCCGGTGTTCGAGGGCACACAAGCTGACAGCCTGCCCGAGTTGGCCCGCAAGCTGGGGCTGGATGAAGCGACCTTTATGCAAACGCTCAACGACTACAACGCGGCTTGCCGCGAAGGCACGTTTGACCACACCTCCTTGGACGACTGCCACACCGAGGGCGTGAGCCCGGCCAAAACCCACTGGGCAAGGCCGCTGGACACCGCGCCCTATTGCGCCTATGCCGTGCGGCCTGGCGTGACCTTCACTTACTTGGGCCTCAAAACCGATGACACCACCGCTGTGCGATTCAACAAGCAGCCCAGTCCCAACTTGTTTGTGGCGGGCGAGATGATGGCTGGCAATGTGTTGGGCAAGGGCTACACCGCCGGGGTGGGCATGACGATTGGCACGGCCTTTGGCCGCATCGCGGGCGTGCAGGCGGCCAAAGCCGTCCAAGCGCAAAAAGAGGGTGCAGACCATGCAAACGCTTGAAGCCCTGACGCGCGACGCGCGTGCGCTGGCGCGCGGCGAGATGAGCGCGCCCGAGACCGAAGTGGCCAGGCAAATGCAAATTTGCAATGGCTGCCGCTATTGCGAAGGCTTTTGCGCGGTGTTCCCTGCCATGACTCGGCGCCTGGAGTTTGGCAAGGCCGACATCCATTACTTGGCCAATCTGTGCCACAACTGCGGCGCTTGCCTGCATGCCTGCCAGTACGCACCGCCGCACGACTTTGCCATTAACGTGCCCAAGGCCATGGCCCAGGTGCGCGTTCAAACCTACGCCGACTACGCCTGGCCGCCCGCTTTGGGCAGCTTGTACCAACGCAACGGCCTGACCTTGTCGGTGGCGCTGGCGCTGGGGCTGGCCTTGTTTTTGGTGCTGGCCATGCTGCGCCAAGGCACGCTGTGGTCCACCCCGGTGGCGGGGGGCTTTTATGCCGTGTTTCCGCACAACCTCATGGTCAGCTTGTTCGCGCCCATTTTCTTGTTTGCGGTACTGGCGCTGGCGCTGGGCGTGCGGCGCTTTTGGCGTGAGGTCACCCCTGCCACCAGCGGGGCCGGCTTGAGCACACCCGCCGCCGCCGAAGCCGCAGACGCCGCCTTGCGCCTGAAGTACCTGGACGGCGGCCACGGCGAGGGCTGCCACAACGAAGACGACGCCTGGACACACGCACGCAAACGCTTTCACCACCTCACGTTTTACGGCTTCATGCTGTGCTTTGCCGCCACCAGCGTGGCCACGCTCTACCACTATGTGCTGGACTGGCCTGCGCCCTACGATTTGACGACCTTGCCTAAGCTGCTGGGCGTCATTGGCGGGGTGAGCCTGACCGTGGGCACGGCCGGTTTGTGGCGCTTGAACCTGCGCCGCCACCCCGAGCACGGCGACGCCGCGCAAAAGCCCATGGACCGCGGCTTCATTGCCTTGTTGTTCTTGGTCAGCGTGACGGGTTTGCTCTTGTGGTTGCTGGGCCCAACAGCGGCCATGCCTTTGATGTTGGCGCTGCACCTGGGCGCGGTGATGGCCTTGTTCCTGACCCTGCCCTACGGCAAGTTTGCACACGGCGTGTTCCGCACAGCGGCCTTGCTGCGCTTTGCCATCGAAAAACGCCAGCCCAACCGATTGGGGCTGGGCGGGGAGTGAGCTTGGGCGGATGAGCCCCTTGTAGGAGCCAGCCTGCTGGCGATTATTCGCGTGAGGCGATGCCCGTTGCCCGGCCCGATTCGCCGGCAGGCCAGCTCCCACAAAGACAAGACAGCACGGCGGATATGCCCCCTGTAGGGGCCAGCCTGCTGGCGATTATTCGCGTGAGGCGATGCCCGTTGCACGGCCCGATTCGCCGGCAGGCCAGCTCCTACAAAGACAAGACAGCACGGCGGATATGCCCCCTGTAGGGGCCAGCCTGCTGGCGATTATTCGCGTGAGGCGATGCCCGGTGCCCGGCCCGATTCGCAGGCAGGCCAGCTCCTACAAAGTCAAGACGGCTCTATGTCAGGGTTTGGGGACCATGCCCTCTGGCAAACCTGCCACATGCGCGGCGATTTGACCGGGGGTGGCAAACCACACTTGTGAGCGCTGGGCGGCCATGTGCTCAAGGATCTGCTTTAACTGCCGCGCCCGGTGCGGCTGACCCATCAAAAATGTGTGCATGGAAATGGCGCACACCAGGGGCCAGCCATGGCGCTCACCGTCGGCGAGTTGCTGGTCAAAGCCATCGGTCGCCATGCGCGTGAAGTCGGTGTCGCTGGAACCCCGGTTGATGAAGGCCGGAATATCGTTGAGCTCCATGGACGGGTAGGGCACGGTCATGATGGGGCCGCGGTCGGTGCGGAACCACTGCGGTTGCTCGTCAAAATACCAGTCCATCATGTAGCTGTAGCCAGTTTCCAAGAGCAGCTCAGGCGTTTGCGTGCTTTGCGAAATAAAAGGTCCCAGCCAACCCTGAGGGGGTTTGCCTTCTTCCAAAATAAAGCGGTCGCGCACTTCAGCGAGCATGCTGCGCTCGTCGTTTTCTGCCATGTCAATTTGCCGCTCTGAATTGGTGCGGCCATGGCCCACGAATTCGTCGCCACGTTGCCTGAAGGGCGCCAGCACTTCGGGGCAAATGTCGTACACGCTGGTGTTGGTCAGAATCGCCAGAGGAATTTGATAGCGGTCAAACAACTCCAAAATGCGCCAAATACCCACGCGGTTTCCAAAATCACGGTAGGCAAAGCCCCGGTGGAAAGGGGCAGACGGCAGCGAGGTGAAGTCCGGCCCTGGATTGCGGCCAAACTCAAATGCCTCGACGTTGAGCGCGAAATAAACCGCCAGTTTGGCGCCATTGGGCCAGCTGTAAGTCGGCCGGGTAGGCAGCGCCGCAAAGGGGTAACGGTTGAATTTGTTGTCGAATTTTTTCATGGGGTGCTCGGGCTGATGGAACGGATGGATTGCATGACATCGGCCACCGGGAGAACCTCGGCGTATTTGGCGGCCATGTCAAACAGATTCACCGCATGGCTGGTGGCACTGCGGTCGTACACGCATTCGATGGGCACGGTGCAGCGGAAGTTGTAGGCAAAGGCGTCGACCACGCTGCCGCGCACGCAACCGCTGGTGGTGCAGCCTGTGACCACCAAACTGTCGACCCCCAAGTCAATGAGGTAGCTGGCCAGTGGTGTGCCAAAAAATGCGCTCGGGTGTTTTTTGGGCAACAAGATGTCGCTCTCGCGAGGTGCAATCTCAGGCACGAACTCGTAACCTTTGGCCGCCACACCCATCAGAGCGGGTACTTTTTCAGCCAGCCGCCCGAGGTCAAAGCGCTCCTTGGGTGCCACATAGGGGTAGAGCACCGGAAGATTTTTTTCGCGAAACAAGGCCAGCAATGGCGCAATGTGGTCTACCGCCTTCCATCCCACGTCGCCGCAGGAGGTCTTGAACTCCTTGATGGATTCCCAAAACGGCTGGCGCACGGTGCCCACAGTGCGGTACTGAACGTCGATGATCAACAGCGCGGGTCGCTTGCCTGGCGCTTGTGGTCGTCCAAATCCGGCTGCTTCATAGGCGGCTATTTCGTCGGCGGAGATGATGCCGCTCCAGGGCATGGACATGGGCTGATCCTTAATGAGTGATGCTTATGGTACTAAAAATTAAGCCTGAACCTTTGACCCAGCGGCAACCCGCGCCTCAGTGTTCATCACGCCGGGCGCCATGCGGGAATTCCCCCAATGGATATCGCTGTGCACTGACTTTGTGGGCTCAAACATCTGTTACAAAACCAGCACTGATATTCACGCCTTTGAAATCAGAAGGCAACAAAGCATCTCTGAAAGCAAATAAAAACAATGACGCAGAACCCGTATCCCATGCTGTTCAGTTCGCTGGTTCTGGCTGGTCAGACGATGAAAAACCGCATCGCGCACGCTTCCATTTCGCCACGCTTTGGCGCCCATCAAGGCCTGCACCCTCGCTACCTCCATTACTACGTCAACCGTGCCAAAGGGGGCGCGGCAATGGTCGTGACCGACCCCATAGGTATCGTTGCGCAACACGGGCCTGAGCGCTTGTGTGCTTGGAATGACAGTCAAGCGGGCGACCTGCAGCGGCTGGCCAACGAGGTGCGCGCGCATGACTGCGCTTTGATTGGGCAGGTGCAAGATGTGGGCCGCGGCCGCCATGTGCCGGGCCGCGCTTATCAAAGCATAGGCGCCTCCTCTTTGCCCGACGATCTGAGCTACACCATGCCGCGGGCCATGAGCGCTGGCGAGATCGAGGCATTTATTGATCAGACAGTTCAGTCGTGCCTGCGCATGCAGCGCAGCGGATTTTCTGGCATTGAAATCTCGGCAGGCCATGGGCATTTGTTTCACCAGTTTCTTTCACCGCGCTCCAACCAACGAGAAGATGCTTATGGCGGCGACTTGGCTGGGCGCTTGCAATTTCTCACCCAAGTTTGTGTGGGGGTGCGGCAAACATGTGGCGAGGGTTTCATCATCGGCGTCAAACTGCCTGGCGACGATGGCGTGCCCGGCGGCATTGGCGAGTCACTGGCAGGGCAAACCGCGCAGGGCTTGGTCGCGCGTGCCAGCATTGATTACCTGACTTATTGCCAAGGCTCGCATCACCGCAGTTTGGAGATGCACCTTCCTGACGACAGCCACCCACGCCAGACCTACATGGGACTGATCTCCCGACTCAAGTCCTTGACGCCCACGGTCCCCGTGATGGGCCTGGGCCGCATCACCGATCCGGCCGAGGCTGAAGCCATCTTGGCGCGTGGCGACGCCGACATGGTGGCCCTGGGCCGCTCATTGATTGTGGACCCCGCTTGGCCGATCAAGGCCCAGGCGGGCAAGGCCAGCGAGATCCGCTACTGCGTCTCATGCAACACCTGCTGGAAAACCATCAACCAGAACCGGCAAATAGGCTGCGACAACAACCCCCGTCTGGCCCAGGCCAATGAGCTTGACGACATGCTCGAGCCCGCCGAGCACGCGCGCAAGATCGCGGTGGTGGGCGCAGGCATTGCCGGCCTTCAGGCTGCTGTGACGGCGGCCGCGCGCGGACACCAGGTCAAGCTGTGGGGGCGCTCCGCCGCCGTGGGTGGCAAAACCCGGCTGCTGGCCCAGCTGCCGCTGGGCGAGTCCATGTCCAGCATCTTTGACCACCAATGGACCACGGCCCAGCGTTTGGGCGTGCAATTTGAGCTCGGTCGCAGCGCCAGTGCAGAGGATGTCTTGGCCTGGCAGCCCGATGCCGTGGTGCTGGCCACAGGCTCGCAGATGACCTGGCCCCAGGACTTGCCACTGAGCTTGCAAGCCGAAGGCCTGGTCCCCGATTTGCGTCAGGCCATGGCCGAGGTGCTCAGCACCCGGGGGCCACAAAGCGGCACCGCCGTCATCTACGACCTGGACCAGACCGAAGGCACTTACGCGGCGGCCGAGTATTTGCGCGACCGCTTCGAGCGCGTGGTGATTCTCTCGCCACGCGAGACCATTGCCGAAGAGGTTGTCTTGGTGGCACGCCAGCGCATCCATCGCCGCTTTTTTGAGCGCGGCATCGAGGTCAAAACCTGGGTCGACCCGGTCTGGACCGAGCGCTTTGAAAACGAGGCCTGCCTGCAATACCGCAGCGTCTTTGGCGGGCCGCTGCACGACATCGACAACGTGGCCTTTTTTGCCTACGCCTCACCGCGTCGGCCTGTCAATGACTTGCACCAGTCCCTGCAAGCGGCAGGTCTGAAGGTGAGCTTGGTGGGCGATTGCCGCATCGCCCGGGACGCCTTGGCCGCGACCGCCGAAGGCCACGACGCTGGCATGGCGGCATAAGCCATGCATGCTTTTGGCCCACGCCATGTTGGCCCTGTATTTTTCAAATCAACCACAGCCCAGGAGACACCCATGCTTAGTTCTATCCCTTGCTTTGAGCGCAAAGCCCAAGCCCGAGCCTCACGGCGGCTGTGCTTGGTCGCTGGCCTTGCTGCATGCTTGATGCATGTGGGTGCGCAGGCACAGGACTGGCCCCAACGACCTGTGGTGTTGATCAACCCCTTTGCGGCCGGCTCGTCGGTCGATGTGGTGGGTCGCTTGATTGCGCAAAAAATTGCGGCCAACACAGGGCAGCCCATGACGGTGGACAACAAGACCGGCGCCAGCGGCAATATTGGCACCGATTTCGCTGCCCGCGCCAAACCGGATGGCTACACCTTGTTGCTTGGGTCGCCCGGCACCATGGCCATCAACCCTTGGCTGTTCAAAAAACTGCCTTACGACGCCGTGAAAGATTTCACACCCATCTCGGTGTTGGTGTCATTCCCACAGGTGGTCACCACCAGCGCCAAGCAGCCCTTCAAAAACTTTCCGGAGTTCGTGGCCGCAGTCAAGGCACAACCCGACAAAATGGCCTTCTCCTCCTCTGGACAAGGCTCAACCTCGCACCTGGTGATGGAGCTCATTCGTGCCGATGCCGGCCTGAAAATGGTTCACTTGAGTTACCGCGGCGACTCATTGGCGACCCAGGCCGTGCTGGCGGGCGACGTGCAGGTGACGGTGGGTGGCCTGCCTTCCTTGTCGCCCCTGATGCGCGCAGGCCAGGTGCGGCCCTTGGCCGTGACCTCAGGCAAAAGATCACCCCTGTTTCCGGACCTGCCCTCCATGGCCGAGTTCATCCCGGGCTTTGATGCCACCGCCTGGGTCTTGCTGATGGCCCCTGCGGGCACGCCCCCACAGGTGGTCAGCCGCATTTCCGCCGAAGTGGCCAAGGCCCTCGCTGACCCTCAACTGCGCCAGCAACTCGAAGCTCAGGGCGTGACCCCTGTGGGCAGCAATCCCGACGAAAGCGCTGCATTCCACCGCCGAGAACTCGATAAATTCAAGCGTGCAGTAGAGCTGTCAGGCGCGACCATGGAGTGAACTCATCCTGGTTGCTGTTCCACGCCTTTCAAAGCGGTTCCTTCCAAGCTTTGAGCGCGGCGCAACACCCAGGCAGGGGCCGGGGGCCCCCTTCAATGTTCCCCCTCAAAGTCACACACCAGCCAACAAAAGCCCGCATCAAGCGGGCTTTTTGACAAGTCCTTGCCTTCACGCAGGCAAAGCCCGTCGAGCCGCTGGCTCACACATCAATGTTCGCCGCCCTCAAGGCATTGGCCTCAATGAACTCCCGCCTCGGCTCCACCTCGTCACCCATCAGCATGGTGAAGACGTGGTCGGCCTCAATAGCGTCGTCGATTTGCACGCGCAAGAGGCGGCGCACCGTGGGGTCCATGGTGGTTTCCCAGAGTTGGGCGGGGTTCATCTCGCCCAGGCCTTTGTAGCGCTGGCGGCTGGTGGTGCGCTCGGCCTCGCTGACCAGCCACTGCATGGCCTGGCGGAAGTCGCTCACGCGTTCTTCTTTTTGCCTCTCGCCTTCGCCGCGCATGGCGCGGGCGTTCTCGCTGAGCAGGCCTTTGAAGGTGTTCGCCGCTTCGGCGAGCGCGGCGTAGTCGGCGCCGTGCACAAAGTCTTGCGTGATGACGCTGCTTTTGACGTTGCCGTGGTGGCGGCGGCTCACACGCAAGATGGGTTTGTCGGTGCGCACGTCAAACTCGCCCGCCACTTCGGCGTCGGGCAAAAAGGCCTGCAGGGCGGCGGCTGAGCTTTCGGCGCCGGCCAGGGTGTCCAGGTCGAGAGCCACGCCGTCGGCCATGGCGCGCAGGGCTTCTTGGTCCATGAAGCCGGCCAGGCGTTTGATGACGTTCTCGGCCACCGTGTGTTTGCGGGCCAACTCGGCCAGGGTGTCACCGCTCAAGACCGTGCCGTTGCCTGCGTCAATGCTGGCTTCTTTGAGGGCAATGCGGGTCAAAAAGCCATCGAGCGCCGGGCCGTCTTTGAGGTAAAGCTCTTCTTTGCCGGCTTTGACTTTGTAGAGCGGCGGCTGCGCAATGTAGATGTGGCCACGCTCGACCAGCTCGGGCATTTGGCGGTAGAAAAAGGTCAGCAGCAGCGTGCGGATGTGGGCGCCGTCCACGTCGGCGTCGGTCATGATGATGATGCGGTGGTAGCGCAGCTTGGCGACGTTAAAGTCGTCGGCCCCGGTTTTGGGGTCCAGGCTGCCAGCCCCGGCGTTGCCAATGCCTGTGCCCAGGGCGGTGATGAGGGTGAGAATTTCGTTGCTGGTCAGCAGCTTTTCGTAGCGGGCTTTTTCCACGTTCAAGATCTTGCCGCGCAGGGGCAAGATGGCCTGAAATTTGCGGTCGCGGCCTTGCTTGGCTGAGCCACCGGCGGAGTCGCCCTCGACGATGTAGATCTCGCACAGGGCGGGGTCTTTTTCTTGGCAGTCGGCGAGCTTGCCGGGCAGGCCCATGCCGTCGAGCACGCCTTTGCGGCGCGTCATCTCGCGGGCCTTGCGGGCGGCCTCGCGGGCGCGGGCGGCGTCAATGATCTTGCCGCAGATGATCTTGGCGTCGTTGGGCCGCTCTTCCAGGTAGTCGTTGAGGGTTTTGGCCACGATGTCTTCGACCGGGCCGCGCACCTCGCTGGAGACCAGCTTGTCTTTGGTTTGGCTGGAGAACTTGGGCTCGGGCACCTTGACCGAGAGCACGCAGCACAGGCCTTCGCGCATGTCGTCGCCCGAGACCTCGACCTTGGCTTTTTTGGCCAGCTCGTTCGCTTCAATGTACTTGCTGATGACGCGCGTCATGGCCGCGCGCAGGCCCGTCAAGTGGGTGCCGCCGTCGCGCTGTGGAATGTTGTTGGTAAAGCACAGCACGTTTTCGTTGTAGCCGCTGTTCCACTGCATGGCCACTTCGACGCCAATGTTGGTGTTTTGGTCACTTTGGCGGTCGCCCATGGCCACAAAGGCGTTGGGGTGCAGCACCTGCTTGCCTTTGTTGATGAAGTCCACAAAGCCTTTGACGCCGCCCGTGCCAGAAAAGTCGTCTTCTTTGCCGCTGCGCTCGTCTTTGAGGCGGATCTTCACGCCGTTGTTCAAGAAGGACAGCTCGCGCAGGCGCTTGGACAAGATCTCGTAATGGAAATCGAAGTTTTCCTTGAAGATGTCGGTGTCCGGCAAAAAGTGCACCTCGGTGCCGCGCTTTTCAGTGTCGCCTGTGACCTTCATGGGCGAGACTTCGACCCCGTTGACTTGCTCGAGTATGCGGTTTTGCACCACGCCCCGGCAGAACTCCAGCGCGTGCACCTTGCCCTCGCGGCGAATGGTCAGGCGCAGCATTTTGGACAAGGCGTTGACGCAGCTCACGCCCACGCCGTGCAGGCCGCCCGAGACCTTGTAGCTGTTCTGGTTGAACTTGCCGCCGGCGTGCAGCTCGGTCAGGGCAATCTCGGCGGCCGAGCGCTTGGGCTCGTGCGTGTCGGCCATCTTGATGCCGGTGGGGATACCGCGGCCGTTGTCCACCACCGAGATGGAGTTGTCGGAGTGGATGGTCACCACGATGTCGTCGCAATGGCCGGCCAGGGCCTCGTCAATCGAGTTGTCCACCACCTCAAACACCAGGTGGTGCAGGCCGGTGCCGTCAGAGGTGTCGCCGATGTACATGCCTGGGCGTTTGCGCACGGCCTCCAGACCTTCGAGGATCTGGATGGAGCCTTCGCCATAGGCTTCCGAAGCACCGGCCTGGTTGGCGTCAATGACGGGCTGGAAATTGCTACTTTCCGTGGCGTCTGCGGCCGCGTCTGTGGGCTTGGTGTCTTCGGTCATAAATGCTTTCGGGGGTCTCTTGAATGGTCAAACCCGCGCGGGGCGCGGGTTGCGGAGTCTGTGCTGCTCAGGCGGGGGCCTCTGGCGGCATTCAAATTCGCATGGGCATGACCACGTATTTAAAGTGTGCGTTGTCGGGGATGGTGACCAAGGCCGAGCTGTTGGAGTCGGCCAGCTCCAGCTTGACCATGTCTTGCCCCATGTTGCCGAGCACGTCGAGGAGGTAGGTGACGTTAAAGCCAATTTCGATGCTGTCACCGCCGTAGTCAATGTCGAGCTCGTCCACGGCTTCTTCTTGCTCGGCGTTGCTCGAAGCCACGCGCAGGGTGCCGGGTTCAATGTTCAGGCGCACGCCTTTGAATTTTTCGCTGGTGAGAATGGCCGCTCGCTGCAAGCTGGCCAAGAGCGCCGTGCGGCCCAGCACCACAATGTTTTTGTGGTTCTTGGGGATCACGCGGTTGTAGTCTGGGAACTTGCCCTCCACCAGCTTGGTGACGAACTCCATGCCGTCAAACGCAAACTTGGCTTGGTTGCCCGCAAACTGCATTTCAATGGCGCCTTCTTTGTCGGACAAGAGGCGCTGCAGTTCCAGCACGGTTTTGCGCGGCAAGATGACTTCTTGGCGCTGCTCAATGTCCACATCCAACTGGGCCGAGGAGTAGGCCAGGCGGTGGCCGTCGGTGGCCACCAGGCTGAGTTGCTTGCCTTCGGCCACAAACAAAATGCCGTTCAGGTAGTAGCGGATGTCGTGCACCGCCATGGAAAAAGACACCTGGTTGAGCAGCTCTTTGAGCGTTTTTTGCGGCACCGAAAACACCGGGCCAAAGCTGGCCGCCTCTTGCACCAGCGGAAAGTCTTCGGCCGGCAGCGTTTGCAGCGTGAAGCGGCTTTTGCCGCCTTTGAGCAGCAGCTTGTTTTGGCGGGACTCCAGCGAGACGGTTTGGTCGCTGGGCATGGAGCGCAAGATGTCTATCAACTTGCGTGCGCCCACGGTGGTGGTGAAGTTGCCTTCATCGCCACCGAGCTCGCTGCTGGTGCGGATTTGAATTTCCAGGTCGCTGGTGGTCAGCTGCAGCTGCGTGCCCGTTTTGCGAATCAGCACATTGGCCAAGATGGGCAGGGTGTGGCGGCGCTCGACGATGCCGGCCACCGACTGCAAAGCCGAGAGAACCTGTTCCTGAGGTGCTTTGAGGACGATCATGGGCTTTCTTTCTTGTCTTTTTGATTTATTCGACGGGAGATGGGGTCACGCCAGACAGCCGCCCCAGGCTTGATAAGCAAGTATTTTCGCTTGTTTACACAGGCAGCTGTTGCTGAGGCCGGCCATGGCATCAACCCTTGAGGGTTTGCTCCAGCACATGGAGCTGCTGGTTCAGCTCGCTCATTTGCTGGCGCTCGGCTGCCATTTTGCGCACCGCGTGCAGCACCGTGGTGTGGTCGCGTCCGCCAAACAACTCGCCAATTTCGGGCAAGCTTTTTTGCGTGAGTTCTTTGGCCAGGTACATGGCAATTTGGCGCGGGCGGGCAATGCTGGCCGGGCGCTTTTTGGAGTACATGTCGGCGACTTTGATTTTGTAGAAGTCGGCCACGGTTTTTTGGATGTTTTCCACCGAGATTTGCCGGTTTTGAATCGACAGCAGGTCGCGCAGCGCCTCCCGGGCGAGCTGTATGGAAATGTCTTTTTGGTTAAAGCGCGAATAAGCCAAGATTTTGCGCAGCGCCCCTTCGAGCTCGCGCACGTTGGAGCGCACGTTCTTGGCCACAAAAAAGGCCACTTCTTCGGGCATGACCGCGCCCTCAGACTCGGCCTTGCTGATCAAAATGGCCACGCGCATTTCCAGCTCGGGCGGCTCAATGGCCACGGTCAGGCCGGAGTCAAAGCGCGAGACCAAGCGCTCGTGGATGTCGGCCAGGCCTTTAGGGTAGGTGTCGCTGGTCATCACAATGTGTGACTTTTTGGCCAGCAAAGCCTCAAAGGCGTTGAAGAACTCTTCTTGCGTGCGGTCTTTGTTGGCAAAGAACTGCACGTCGTCAATCAGCAGCAAATCCAGCGAGTGGTAGCGCTCTTTGAACTCGTCAAACGCCTTGCGCTGGTAGGCTTTAACCACATCCGAGACGAACTGCTCAGCATGGATGTAGAGAACTTTGGCGTTGGGGTTGTCGGCCAGCAACTTGTTGCCAATGGCGTGTACCAAGTGCGTTTTGCCCAAACCCACGCCGCCGTAAATAAACAGCGGGTTGTACAACTGGCCCAGGCTGCTGGCCACATGCATGGCGGCCGCCCGCCCCATGCGGTTGGCCGAGCCTTCAATCAGGGTGTCAAAAGTCAGCGCGGCGTTGAGCCGGCTTTTGAAAGGCGCGTTGGGTGGCTCTTCGGTTTGGCCCATGGCGGGGGGCTCAACGTTGGCCATGTTTTTCAAGCTTTGGCCCAGAGGTGCAGGCCTGGCAAGGTTTTCACGCGGAGCAAGCACTAACTCCAGGGGGATGGGCTGGCCTGCCAATTGGGTCAGCAAGGCGGTGATGCGGGCGCTGTATTGGGCTCGAATCCAGTCCAGCTTGAAGCGGTTGGCGACCTGAATGGTCAGCTTGGAGAGGTCGGGTGCGACCTCGGCCACCAGGGGTTTGATCCAGGTGTTGAACTGCTGTTCGGGCAGTTCTTGGGCCAGTTGCTCCACGCAGCCCAGCCAGAGGTCGGCCATCTGGTCGGCGTTGTGGCTGGGGTGGAGGGCCTCGTTCATGGTCGGGGAAGCAGCAAAATCAGGGGCAGCAGGCAAGCGAAGCACTTGTGGACAGATTGGGTATTAAGCACCCTGCATTCTAGCCTTTTGCGCAAGTTATCCACAAGCTTGACAGCCGGGCTTGTCTTGGTGCAGAAGAGGGCAAATGGTGTGATGAATTTGGGTCCTGGCCCGCGCAGCGCAAGTGTGCCTAAAGGTTTATTCCGGGCTTCTGAGGATTTTTTGGGGGTCGGCGATGGGCCGAAAGACGCGCTTGTTTGTCTCTGATCTGCGCCTCTTTGCTGGGGCTTTGGCCTATTTTTATTGCCAGTCTTGAGCCAAGGCGTCATAATCGCGGGTTTCCCTGTTCGGCAGGGCGCAGCTTGGCGTGCTCTTTCAAGGGCTTTGCGTGGTCTGCGCTTAGCCACCAATCGGTTTTTGTTTGCCTGCGGATGGTCCGCATGGCGGGCGTGGCTCCCAAGCTGCTGCCCGGGCACCGGACACACTGAATAAATTGAACACGGGACCAAGCCCCAAGGATCCATCATGAAACGCACTTACCAACCGTCCAAAGTCAAACGCGCTCGCACCCACGGCTTTTTGGCCCGCATGCGCACCCGCGGCGGCCGCGCCGTGATCAACGCTCGCCGCGCCAAAGGCCGCAAGCGTTTGGCCGTCTAAGTTCAGGCTTTCAGCCCGCCTGGCCACGCCCTTGTTGCGGCTCAAGAACCGGGCACAGTTTCAGGCCGTGCTCGCCCAGCGCGTCATTGCCAAGACCGAGCATTTCGCTTTGCACCGTCACCCTCTGGGTGGTGCGTGCGTGTCAGGTGCGCGCGCGCGCCCACCTTCCCCATCAGCCGCGCTTGAACCAGCCTTGCTGGAGCCCATGCAGATGATCAGCTTTACCGTCCACCCGCAGTCCAAGCCCCAGTTTGACAGGCCCGTGTTCCCATCGGTCGAGCTCTGGCTGGGCGCCATGGTGCCGAAGCGCTGGGCCAAGCGCTCGGTGACGCGGCACGCCATCAAGCGCCAAATCTACGATGTGCTGGACGCCAGGCTGGAGCCCGATGAGCAGGCGGCTTATTTGGTTCGCTTGCGGTCGGGCTTTTCACGCCAGCAGTTCTTGAGCAGCACCTCCGAGCTGCTCAAGCAGGCGGTGCGCTTTGAATTGCACAGCCTGATGGACCGCGCCAAGTCCACCCATCCCGGCAGCCGCACCGCTTGATGCGTGAATTTTGCCCATGACACACCTGAACGCCTTGCTCCGGCTGCCCCAAACCCTGCTCATGGGGCTGGTGCGTGCCTACCGCTTGCTGCTCAGCCCCAGCTTGGGCTCGTCCTGCCGCTTTGAGCCCACTTGCTCGGCCTATGCCTTGCAAGCCTTGGAGCGCCACGGCGCGGGCGGCGGCACCTACCTCACTTTGCGGCGGCTGGTCCGCTGTCAGCCTTGGTGCGACGGGGGCCACGACCCTGTGCCACCTTCTGTTTTTTCCCACCTGGCGCTGCGCGCCACGCCCTCCACAAAGAAGCCCTCATGAACGACATTCGCCGCACCATTTTGTGGGTGATCTTTGGTTTTTCCATGGTCCTGCTCTGGGACCAATGGCAGATTCACAACGGCCAAAAGCCCACCTTTTTCCCGCAGCCCACCACGGCGCCGGCCAACAAAGCGCCAGCCGCCGCCGACGGCGGCGCCATTCCTGCGCCTGTGGCCGCGGCCGCCCCTGGCGCGGGCGTGAGCGCTGTGCCCGGAGCCGTGCCGGCTGCGGCGCCAACGTCGGTGGGGGCCGTGCCCACGGCGCCCGCACAGCCAGCTGCGGTCAAGAAGGAACGCGTCGAGGTCAAAACCGACGTGCTGCAGCTGAGCTTTGACAGCGAAGGCGGCTCTGTGGTGCGCTCAGTCTTCAACAAGTACGGCGACCTCAAAGACGCCTCCAAGGGTTTTGTGCTCTTTGATGAAAGCCGCGATCGCGTCTATGTCGCCCAGTCCGGCTTGATCGACCAGGCTGGCGTGGCCCTGCCCACCCACAAGACCGTGATGACGGTGGTGCCTGGCCAGCGCGAGCTCAAAGACGGCCAAGACCAGCTTGAATTGAAGTTCGAGTCGCCCGAGGTCGGTGGCGTGAAGTTGGTCAAAACCTATTTGCTCAAGCGCGGTGCTTACGACATCACCGTGCGCCACGAGCTCTCTAACGTGGGTGCAGCCCCGATCACGCCACAGGTGTACATGCAACTGGTGCGCGACGGCAACAAGCCCGAGGGCGAGTCGGCTTTTTATTCCACCTTCACCGGCCCTGCGGTCTACACCGACCTTAAAAAATACCAAAAAGTCGAGTTCACCGACATTGAAAAGAACAAAATCGAGGCCGAAAAGCAATCGACCAATGGCTACATTGCCATGGTGCAGCACTACTTTGCCTCGGCCTGGCTGCTGGGTGACACCGTGCAGCGCGACATGTTTTTGCGCAAGGTCGACACCAACTTGTACGCCGTGGGCATGATTGCGCCGCTGAAGGCTTTGGCGCCTGGCGCCAGCCAGGTGTTTGAGGCCAAGCTGTTTATCGGCCCGCAGGAAGAAAAAACCCTGGAAGCGCTCAGCCCCGGCCTGGAGCTGGTCAAAGACTATGGCTGGCTGACCATTTTGTCCAAGCCCCTTTATTGGTTGCTCGACAAGCTGCACAGCTTTTTGCACAACTGGGGTTGGGCCATCGTGGCGCTGGTGCTGCTGCTCAAGATCGCCTTTTACTGGCTCAATGCCAAGGCCTATGCCAGCATGGCCAAGATGAAGGCAGTGAATCCCAAGGTCATGGAAATGCGCGAGCGCCTGAAGGACAAGCCTCAGGAAATGCAGGTGGCCATGATGAAGATTTACAAGGACGAAAAGGTCAACCCCATGGGCGGGTGCTTCCCCATCATGGTGCAAATTCCGGTGTTCATTGCGCTGTACTGGGTGTTGTTGTCCAGCGTGGAAATGCGAAATGCGCCTTGGGTTTTATGGATACAAGACCTTTCGGCACCCGACCCTTTCTTCATCTTGCCCGTGGTGATGACGCTCACCACCTTGCTGCAAACCGCGCTCAACCCGCTGCCGCCCGACCCCCTGCAGGCCAAGCTGATGTGGTTCATGCCTTTGATTTTCTCGGTGATGTTCTTTTTCTTTCCGGCCGGCCTGGTGCTGTACTGGATCACCAACAACATCTTGTCGATCGCCCAACAGTGGATGATCAACACCCGCATGGGCGTGCCGCCACAGTTCAATATGCCCAAGTTCAAGTAAGCACTGCAAGGGCCGCCGACCAAGCGGCCCTTTTTTCTTGCGCGCCATGTTTGCCCGCCACCAAGACCCCATCGTCGCCATCGCCACTGCCCCCGGCCTGGGAGCGGTGGGCATGGTGCGCGTCTCGGGCACGGGCTTGCGGGTCTTGGCCGAGCAACTCACGGGCAAGCGGCTGCAGCCGCGCCTGGCCACGTATGGCGCTTTTTTAGACGCAGACGGCCAGCCCATAGACCAAGGCCTGGCGCTGTTTTTCCCGGCCCCGCATTCCTACACCGGACAAGACGTGCTTGAACTGCAGGCCCACGGCGGGCCGGTGGTGCTGCAGCTTTTGCTCAAGCGCTGCTTGCAGGCAGCGGCCCAGCCTGACGCGCTGACCGGCCAGCCCGTGCTTGCCGGCCTGCGCACGGCCGAGCCCGGCGAGTTCACGCAGCGGGCTTTTTTGAACGACAAGATAGACCTGGCCCAGGCCGAGGCCATTGCCGACCTGATTGATGCCAGCACCGAAACGGCTGCGCGCTCGGCCGCGCGCTCGCTGTCGGGCGAGTTCTCGCAAGAAATTGCGGCTTTGCTCGCGCAGCTCACGCACCTGCGCATGTTGGTGGAAGCCACGCTGGATTTTCCGGAAGAAGACATAGACTTCATCGAGCAAGCCGACGCCAAAGGCCAGCTCCAGCGCCTGCAAGCCAGGCTGGAAGCGGTGATGCACAAGGCGCAGCAAGGCGCGATCTTGCGCGAAGGCATCAAGGTGGTGATTGCGGGCCAGCCCAACGCGGGCAAAAGCTCGCTGCTCAACGCTTTGGCGGGGGCCGAACTGGCCATCGTCACGCCCATTGCGGGCACCACGCGCGACAAGGTCTCGCAGCTGCTGCAAATTGACGGCGTGCCGCTGCATGTGGTGGACACCGCCGGCCTGCGCGACGCCGAGCTGCCCGGGATGGACGAGGTCGAGAAAATCGGCATTGCCCGCGCCTGGGCCGAAATTCAAAGCGCCGATGCTGTGCTGTTTTTGCACGACCTCACGCGGCATCATGGCCAGACTCACGAGGCCCAAAGCTACCGCGCCGCCGACCAAGCCATTGCAGATGCGCTGGCCCGCCAGCTGCCGGCGGCCACGCCGGTGATGCAGGTGTGGAACAAAACCGATGTGGCCTCCCCAGAAGCGCGGCTCAGTGCGGACGGCTTGCACATCTCGGCCAAAATGGGCGAAGGCCTGGACGACTTGCGCCAGCAGCTGCTCCAGGTGGTCGGCTGGCAGTCGGCCCCTGAAGGCGTGTTCATGGCCCGCGAGCGCCATGTTCAGGCGCTGCGCCGGGTTCAAGCGCAAGTGCTCCAAGCCCAGGCCCAGCTCAGCTGCGCGGCGCCAGCACTGGACCTCTTGGCCGAAGACCTGCGCCAGGCCCAGCAGGCGCTCAGCCAGATCACGGGCGAGTTCACGCCAGACGACTTGCTGGGCGAGATTTTTTCCAAGTTCTGCATCGGCAAGTAAGGCGCGGGGCCCTGGGCTGCGGCTCGCTACACTGACTTGTTTGTCTTGCTTGCCTTGTATTTCTGACCAGAAACACCAAGGCCCTACACCCCCCCAGGCGCGTCTTTGCCGCGCCAGCTTGAGGAGTCTTTTTCATGAAATCCCGCGCCGCCGTCGCCTTTGAGGCCGGCCAACCCTTGCAAATTGTTGAGATCGACGTGGCACCGCCCCAAAAAGGCGAGGTGCTCATCAAAATCACCCACACCGGCGTGTGCCACACCGACGCCTTCACGCTCTCGGGTGAGGACCCAGAAGGGTTGTTTCCGGTGGTGCTCGGCCACGAGGGCGCGGGCATCGTGGTGGAGGTGGGCGAAGGTGTCACTAGCGTCCAGCCCGGCGACCATGTGATTCCGCTCTACACCGCCGAGTGCGGCCAGTGCCTGTTTTGCAAGTCCGGCAAAACCAATTTGTGCGTGGCCGTGCGTGCCACCCAAGGCAAGGGCGTGATGCCCGACGGGACCAGCCGCCTTTCATACCAGGGCCAGCCTATCTTCCACTACATGGGATGCTCGACCTTCAGCGAATACACCGTGGTGGCCGAGGTCTCGCTCGCCAAGATCCGGCCCGACGCCAATCCCGAGCAGGTGTGCCTCTTGGGCTGCGGCGTGACCACCGGCTTGGGCGCGGTCAAAAACACCGCCAAGGTGCAGCCTGGCGACACGGTGGCCGTGTTCGGTTTGGGCGGCATAGGCCTGGCGGTGGTGCAGGGCGCCAAGCTGGCCCAAGCCGGTCGCATCATCGCCATTGACACCAACCCCTCCAAGTTTGAGTTGGCGCGCACCTTTGGCGCCACCGACTGCGTCAACCCCAAAGACCATGACAAACCCATACAGCAGGTGATTGTGGAGATGACCGGCTGGGGCGTGGACCACAGCTTTGAGTGCATAGGCAACACGCAGGTGATGCGCGCCGCGCTCGAATGCGCGCACCGCGGCTGGGGCCAGAGCGTGATCATTGGCGTGGCCGGCGCAGGCCAAGAAATTTCCACCCGCCCTTTCCAGCTGGTCACCGGCAGGCGCTGGTTGGGCACGGCCTTTGGCGGCGTCAAGGGCCGCAGCGAACTGCCAGGCATGGTGGAAGACGCCATGGCTGGCCGCATTGAGCTGGCCCCCTTTGTCACCCACACCATGGGCTTGACGGAGATCAACCACGCGTTTGAGCTGATGCACGAGGGCAAGTCCATCCGCTCTGTGGTGCATTTTTAAGTCGCACTGGCCGACCATGACGCGGCCAGCCTGCGCTAGCGTGAAGATTTTGTGCGCAGCTACTTAATGCAGGTGCTGCAAACGCGGTGAATGGCTCAGCGTGCCAGCGTCCAGCCCATCGGTGGAATCCAAACTTTTCTTGCCTTACGTTGTAAGTCAGGCTAGAGTGAGGTCGTTCATGAAGGGAGTTGATGCCATGTACACATTGAATGTGTCTTCTAAGGGGCAAATCGTGTTGCCCGTCGAAGTGCGCAAGCGCTTGGGGATGGGGCTGGGTGCCCAGCTTGAGCTGTCTGAAGATGCCGATGGCTTGCGTTTGCGGGTGCTGGCGGCCCGGCCCAGCGTGGACATCAGCCACATGGCGGGCATGGTGCGGGCCAACTCGCTGGGTCAGCCAAGAAGGCTGGAGGATTTTGACCCTGCAGCGATGTTGGCCAAGCCATGAAAGCCTTGGACACCAATGTGTTGGCGCGCTTTTTCATTGAAGACCCGGATGACGCCCAAGCCCACAAGCAACGCCCTGCGGCCATGGCCGCTATGGGGCAGCGTGCTTATATTTCCATCACAGTCGTGCTGGAGTTTGAATGGCTGATGCGCGGGTTTTACAAGCTGTCTGTCCCACAGACCACCAGCGTTTTGCGGGCCTTGCTGAGCATCGAACACATCACGGTTGAGGCTCGCTTGGAGCTTGAACAAGCGGTGCAAGCCGCTGAGGCTGGGATGGACTTTGCGGACGCGCTGCATTTGCTGCGCAGTGGACGCGCGACAGGGTTTTTGACGTTTGACCAGGCCTTGGTCAAGCGTGCTGCTCAAACTGGGCTGCGGCCCACGGCGGAGCTCTTGGCCTGATTTGTACAGGGCGGTGAATTTTTTGCAGACGGTGCCCATGGCCGCTCCGCCCCGCCTCGCCCCGCCCCGCGATGGAGCGCTGGCACCAGCCCTCAATTGCTTGGTATTTCCACTAGTAGACATGTCAACCATTTCTCGGCGATAGTGCATACAAGGTGCCCATGGTTCTGCTTGGTCACCCCACACATTCAACACGCAGGAGACACGCATGGGCATGAAGATGAATTGGTTGGGCGCCGCTTTGGCGGTGGTGGGCATGGCAGGGGCGGCGCAGGCCCAGTCTGTGAAGGTGGGCATCATTGCGCCCTTCTCAGGTCCTTTCGCGCATTACGGCGCCTTGATGAAGGCCGGCGCCGAGGCTTACGTGGCCAGCCAGGGCGGCAAGCTCGCGGGTCAGAACATCGAATTCGTCTGGCGTGACGAGGGCGGCCCCAACCCGGCCAACACCCGCACGCTGGCCCAAGAGCTGGTGGTCAAAGACAAGGTGGACTACATAGGCGGCATCGTGTTCTCGCCCAATGCCTCGGCGGTGGCGCCTGTCATCCAGGAGTCCAAGACACCCATGGTGATCTTCAACGCCGCCACCAGCGACATCACCACCAAGTCCGACTACTACATCCGCACCAGCTACACGCTGTGGCAAGTCACGGTGCCGGCGGCGCAGCACGCGGCCAAAAAAGGCTACAAGCGCGTGGTCACGGCAGTCTCTGACTATGCGCCTGGCATTGACGCCGAAACCGCCTTCAAGGCCGAGTTTTCCAAGCTGGGCGGCCAGGTCACCGAGTCCATCCGCATGCCGGTGCGCACCACCGACTTTGCGCCCTTTGCCCAGCGCATCAAGGCCAGCGGCGCCCAGGCCGTTTACGTGTTCCTGCCCGGTGGCCCGCCCAACCTGGGCTTTGTCAAGGCCTACCAAGAAAACGGCCTGCGCCAGGCCGGCATTGAGTTTTTGGGCACGGCCGAGACCGACGAGTTCGACCTGCAAAAGTTCGGCGACAGCGCGCTGGGCCTGACCACCTTGTTCCACTATTCAGGCGCGCGCGACAGCGCGGCCAACAAGGCTTTCGTGGCGGCCGTGAACAAGCAGAACAAGGAGGCGATCATCAACTACGCCACCGTGGGTGCTTGGGACGGCATGCATGTGATCCACAAGATGATTGAGGCCACAGGCGGCAAGCGCGACGGCGACAAAGCCATGGCCGCGGCCAAGACGCTCAAGTGGGAAAGCCCACGCGGCCCAGTCTCCATAGACCCGGTCACCCGCCACATCACGCAAAACGTCTACCTGCGCGTGGTTGAAAAAGGCCAGGGCGGCCTGCTCATCAACAAGGAAGTGCAAACCTTCCCGGCCCAGGTCGACCACGGCCTGACCAAGTAAGCGCACCACAGACGCGGGTGACGCAGTGACCTTGCTGGCCAACATCTTGATCGACGGCATCGCCTACGGCATGGTGCTGTTCATCATTTCTGTGGGCCTGTCCATCACCCTGGGGCTGATGCGCTTTGTGAACCTGGCGCACGGCGCGTTTGCCATGACGGGCGGCTACCTGGCCGCCTGGCTGGTGGGCGCGCAGGGCTGGCCGTTTGGCTGGGGACTGCTGGCGGCGGTGGTCCTCACCGGCTTGCTGGGCGCCGTGCTCGAAGCCCTGGTGCTGCGCCGGCTTTACAGGCGCAGCGAGCTCGAGCAGGTGCTGTTCACCATTGGCCTGACTTTTTTGTTCGTGGCCACCGCCAACTTGCTGGCCGGCCCCGAGGTGCAACTCATTCCTTTGCCAGCCTGGCTCAAGACGCCGGTGGACCTGGGGATTCGCACCTTGCCTGCGCAGCGCCTGCTGGTGATCGCGGCCGGCCTGGCGGTGCTGGCGCTGAGCGCGCTGGTGCTGGGCCGCTCGCGCTTTGGCATATGGCTGCGCGCCACGGTGGACAACACCGGCGCGGCGGCCGCATTGGGCATTCCGGTGAAGTGGGTGTATGCGGCCACCTTTGGCGTGGGCGCTGCGCTGGCGGGCCTGGGCGGCATCTTGGGCGCCGAGCTCATGCCGCTGGAGCCCTATTACCCCATCAAATACCTGGTGCTGGTGCTGGTGGTGGTGGCCGTGGGCGGCATGGGCAGCATCACCGGCTCGGCGGTGGCCGCCCTGGCGCTGGGCACCATAGAAACCGCCAGCAAGTACCTGGCCTCGGACTGGGGCAGTTTGTTTTTCTTTTTGTCCATGGCGCTGTTCCTGGCCTGGCGCCCTCAGGGCCTGCTGGTGGCCAGGCGCGCCTGACGGGCAGCGATTTTCCCCATGACCAGCCTGTCCCTTCATGCCCCGCCGCTGTGGCGCCAGGTGCTGCCCTATGCGGCCTTGCTGGGGCTGGCGCTGCTGATTTACTTTGTCTTTCCAGACCAGCTGCCCATGGCCGCGCGCATTGCGGCGCTGGCCATTTTTGTGATGTCGCTGGACTTGGTGGTGGGCTACGGCGGCCTGGCCACGCTGGGCCACTCGGCCATGTATGGCGTGGGCGCTTATGCGGCCGGGCTGGTGGCCACGCACCTCACGGGCAACCCGCTACTGGGCCTGCTGGCGGGCGCCAGCGCGGGCGCGGTGTTGGCCTGCCTGAGCGGCCTTTTTTTGCTGCGCTACGAGGGCCTGACCTTTTTGATGCTGACCATCGCCATCAGCCAAATTGCACAAAACCTGGCCAGCAAGCTGCGCCAGTGGACCGGCGGAGACGACGGCCTGTCTGGCTTCACCATTCAAAAAATCTTGGGGCTCGCCTCCTTTGACCTGCAGGGCCGGGTGGCCTTTGTCTACTGCTTTGCCGTGATGTTCATCTGCCTGTGGTTGATGCGCCGGCTCATGGCTTCGCCCTTTGGCCTGGCCTGCGTGGGCATTCACCAAAACCGCCAGCGCATGGCGGCGCTGGGCACCCGCATCCGCTGGCAGCTGCTCAAGCTCTACACCATCGCCGGCGCGTTTGCCGGCATCTCGGGGGCGCTGGCGGCCCAGGTGGCGCAGATCGTGGGCTTGGACTCGCTGGGCTTTGAAGTCTCGGCCGAGGCCCTGGTGATGCTGGTGCTGGGCGGCGCAGGCAACCTGTGGGGCGCGCTGGTGGGCACGGTGGTCTTTGCGTCCATCCACCACTGGGCCTCCACCCTCAACCCCTACCACTGGCTGTTCATCATTGGCGGCATGCTGGTGACCATGGTGCTGGTGCCGCGCGAGCGCTGGGGCCAGGCCTTGTCGCGGCGGCTGCAGCTGTTCAGGCGCGCGGCCGCGCCTTCGGGGGCGTCCTCGTGAGCGCCCACATGAGCGATCTCTTGCTTGAAACCCGGCAGCTGCGCAAGTCCTTTGGTGGCCTGCATGTCACCCGCGACATCAACCTCGTTTTGCGGGCCGGTGACAAGGTCGGCCTGATTGGCCCCAACGGCGCGGGCAAGACCACTTTGATCAACCTCATCACCGGCGTGCTCGCGCCCAGCGCCGGCGCGGTGCATCTGGGGGGCGAGGATGTGAGCGCGCTCAGCCAGGCCCAGCGCGTCAAACGCGGCCTGGTGCGCACCTTTCAGATCACCCAGTTGGCGCCCACCTTGCCAGTGCGGCTGCAGGTAGAAATGGCCATTCACGAACGCCAGGGCACGGTAGGCGGATTTTGGAAACCCAGGAGCAGTTACAGCGCGGTGCAGGACGAGTCCCAGGCCATCTTGCAGTCCCTGCGCATGGCGGGCCTGGCCGCACGCGCACCGGTGGAGCTGGCCTATGGCGAGCAGCGCCTGGTCGAGATCGCGCTGGCCATGGCCTTGCGCCCGCGGGTGCTGCTGCTCGACGAGCCCATGGCCGGTGTGCCATCGGGTGAGGGCCAGGTGGTGCTCGATGCGCTGGCCACCTTGCCGGCCGATCTGGCCATCTTGATGATCGAGCACGACATGGACCTGGTCTTTAACTTTGCCGACCGCATGATGGTGCTGGCCGAAGGCGCGGTGCTGGCCGAGGGCAGCCCGGCTGAGATCCGCCGCCACCCGGCGGTGCGCGCGGCCTACCTGGGCGAGGAGGGCTGAGCCATGGCCTTGCTGCAAGTCACCGATCTGCACGCGGGCTATGGGCCTGTGCAGGTCTTGCATGGCATAGGGCTGAGCGTAGCGCCGGGCGAGCGCCTGGCCCTCATTGGGCGCAACGGCGTGGGCAAAACCACGCTGCTCAAGGCCTTGATGGGGCTGGCCGATGTCAGCCGCGGGACCGTGCATTTTGAAGGCCGGGCGCTGGCCCAGGCCGGGCCTGGCGAGCGGGCGCTGGCAGGCCTGGGCTATGTGCCGCAAACGCGGGACATCTTTCCTTCGCTCACCGTGGAAGAAAACCTCATTGCCGGCCTCAAGGGCCGGCCCGTGCGCTGCGTGCAAGAGGCTTATGACTTGTTTCCCCGCCTGGCCGAGCGCAGGCGCAACGGCGGCAGCCAGCTCTCGGGCGGCGAGCAACAAATGCTCAGCGTGGCGCGCACGCTGCTGGGCCAGCCCCGGCTTTTGCTGCTGGACGAGCCGCTGGAGGGCCTGGCCCCCATCATCTGCCAAGAACTCATGGCCGCCTTCACCCGGCTGGCCCAGGAAACCGGCGTGGCCGTGGTGCTGGTCGAGCAAAAGGTCGAGGCCGCGCTGCGCTTTGCGCAGCAGGCCATCGTGCTTGAGCACGGCGCCATCGTCCACCGTGAAGCCTGCCACAGCCTGAGCGCGCGGCCCGAGTTGCTCGAGCGCTATGTGGGCGTGGCGGGCACCCATTGAATTTCCAGAGAAAGCCAAGCCATGACCACTGACACCGTAGCGACTGCGCCCCATGGCGTGCCTGTGCTGGACCTGGATCCTTTTTCCAACGAGCTGCTGGCCGACCCCTACCCCTACCATGCGCAATTGCGCGAGGCCGGGCCGGTGGCGTGGATTCCCAAGTACGGCTTTTACGTCACTGGCCGCCATGAGCAGGTGCACCAGGTGCTCAACGACCACGAGGCCTACATCTCCTCGGCGGGCGTGGGGCTGGCCAACTTCAACAAAGAGCCACCCTTTCGGCCCAAGAGCCTGATTCTGGAGGCCGACCCACCCAGCCACACCCGGGCCCGCACCGTGCTCTCGCGCATTTTGTCGCCGCGCACCGTGATGCACATTCGCGCCAGCTTCACCCAAGAGGCCGACCAATTGATGGACGCCCTGCTGGCTGCGGCCCAGGCCGGCGAGGTCGTCGACGGCATACAGCGCAT
>CAMCUN010000025.1 GCA_945878995.1 Polaromonas sp. YR568
CACTAGCCCCGAAACTCAGGGGATTAAGACTTCAAAACCTAGCGCAGCGATAAAATTTTCAGGACAAAACACTAGCCCCGAAACTCAGGGGATTAAGACTGGCGTTCGATGCAGGGGATGTCCAGTTCAGCAGACAAAACACTAGCCCCGAAACTCAGGGGATTAAGACTCAGACAGTGAACCATCATCGTTATCGTAGGAGACAAAACACTAGCCCCGAAACTCAGGGGATTAAGACGGTTCACCAACCAAGAAATTGTGGCCTAGCATGACAAAACACTAGCCCCGAAACTCAGGGGATTAAGACGTCATGCCAAACTGGATTGCGTACTTAAGCGGACAAAACACTAGCCCCGAAACTCAGGGGATTAAGACCGCTGGAGGCACTGGATTTGCCTCTGTAGGGGGACAAAACACTAGCCCCGAAACTCAGGGGATTAAGACACCAGCGGTTGCCCCATTGATCGAGGAACAGCGTGACAAAACACTAGCCCCGAAACTCAGGGGATTAAGACATGAATTCTTCTTCGAAGGCCGCTTTGGCTTCGACAAAACACTAGCCCCGAAACTCAGGGGATTAAGACAGGGATTCCCTAACTTATGCGTTCGCAGGGATGACAAAACACTAGCCCCGAAACTCAGGGGATTAAGACCCTGCGCGTGCTGCCGAACGGCCAGGATAAGGTTACAAAACACTAGCCCCGAAACTCAGGGGATTAAGACTGCACCCTTGAACCCCTGCCCGCCGATGTGGCGACAAAACACTAGCCCCGAAACTCAGGGGATTAAGACCTCCGATTTACGGAACTTGCGAGGTGCCCTGTGACAAAACACTAGCCCCGAAACTCAGGGGATTAAGACGTGCATATGCGAAGTGCTCGCAAACCACTTCGACAAAACACTAGCCCCGAAACTCAGGGGATTAAGACGGGGTATCGCCAACGTAGGCGATGGCGGCTTTGACAAAACACTAGCCCCGAAACTCAGGGGATTAAGACAACACTTCGCTAGTCACACCCTCAGACCTCAGAGACAAAACACTAGCCCCGAAACTCAGGGGATTAAGACTTCTCCAATGGTCAACGGTGGCGGCACATGACAAAACACTAGCCCCGAAACTCAGGGGATTAAGACCGGTGGCGTTCAGGCGCGGCATAGCGCGTGAGACAAAACACTAGCCCCGAAACTCAGGGGATTAAGACAACTCCATTGCCCCATACTCTCGTGGCGGCAGACAAAACACTAGCCCCGAAACTCAGGGGATTAAGACAGGCGTCATACGCACCCAGCACTACAGCTATGGGCGACAAAACACTAGCCCCGAAACTCAGGGGATTAAGACTGCGCCGGGTCTGTGGTTAGATGTAGAACTGGATGACAAAACACTAGCCCCGAAACTCAGGGGATTAAGACTGCGAAGCCTTGATGAACGTAGACTCAAAAGCCGACAAAACACTAGCCCCGAAACTCAGGGGATTAAGACCAGACCGACAGTATTGCGTGCCGTTCGCGTTACGACAAAACACTAGCCCCGAAACTCAGGGGATTAAGACTCTGCGCTTGCCTTCTGAGCTTTCCGCAGAGACAAAACACTAGCCCCGAAACTCAGGGGATTAAGACCGTACTACTGTGCCAACTAATTCGCCATCCATGACAAAACACTAGCCCCGAAACTCAGGGGATTAAGACGTCATGATTTGCTTTCAGTAGTTGAGGGGTTAGACAAAACACTAGCCCCGAAACTCAGGGGATTAAGACCCGGAGAACGCCTTGGTGCGCCAAAGTTTTGACAAAACACTAGCCCCGAAACTCAGGGGATTAAGACAGTCGTAAGCGGCGGCCATGTCCAGGGCGCGCGACAAAACACTAGCCCCGAAACTCAGGGGATTAAGACCAATCTGCTGCCCAAAAGCTCTTTCGCTGTGGGTAACTGACGCCGCAGTGGCCAACGCCGACGGCGTCGAACCTAAGGCACTAGCGATGGCTGCTGTTTTTTAAACAACTCATTTCAGCCCACTCACCCCGCCTCAAGGCAACACCACACCCGCCTGGGTGACCACCCTTTGATGGGCATAGTCGCTGCGCGCAGGCCGGGCGACAACCGCTTGCTGGGAGAGCCAATCGGCAAAGGTTTGGGTGTAGAGCCTGTAGGTGTTGACGAAGCGCCCGTCGGCGTACACGGCGCCCAAGGTGGTGTAGCCGTCTTTGCCTGCGGCTATAAAGTCGTTGGTGGCCAGCACGTAGCGTTGGCTGCGGTCCAGGTCTGACCAGGCGCCCGTGGCTTTGCTTTGCACCTGCACGCGCTCAAAGCGGCGGCCTTTGGGCAGGCTCATGTTCAAGTCCCAGCGCAGGCCGGCCGCATAGGGGTGTGAGCCGCTGGACTGCTGGGCATCAAGGTGGTGGGAGACGGCGTCTTCCAGGGCGTTGAGCAGCTCTTGGCCGCTCAGCTCCAGTTCCACAATGACGTTGGTGTAGGGCAGCACCGTGAAGGCCATCTCCATGGACACGGGGCCGGCAGCCATGGGCACCCGCACGCCACCGGCGTTTTGCAGGGCAAAGTGTGCGCGTGGGCTGGCGGCCAGAAAGGACTGGGCCACCGCTTGCGCGGCGTCGCTGCCCCGGGCCAAGGTGTGGGCCTGCTCGCAACCGGCCACGCCGGGGTTGCGGTGGGTGCTCTCTCCGGGCACCCGGACCAGGCACAAGGCTTGAGAAGCTGTGCCTATGATTTTGATTTTTTCTTGGGCGATGCGCTCGGTGTAACGCTGGAGCACAGCCTGGGCGCTGGCGTCTGGTTCTACCACTTTGACGGCGGGCTGGCGGCCCAAGGCGCTGGCGAGTTCAGCACTTTCGGCCTCGTTCAAGCTGCGCCAGGCCTTGGCACTGTCCTGGCGTTTGAAGGCACTGCCCAGCACCAATGAGGCTTGGCCGGTACAACGGTCCACCGCGCCACGGCGGTTGAATTGGACCTGCATGAGTGCAAACACCTTGGCGTACTCCCAGGCTTGGCCTATGCACACCAAGTCGCCGTCTTTGTTCTTGGCCACGGTGGGATAAGGGCCTGAGCTGCGCAAGCCCAGGGCGCTGAAGTCGCCCAGCAGGGTGTGGGAGTCGCCGCCAATGATGACGTCCACATCGGTGAGCTGGGCCGCCATGGCTTTGTCGCGCTCATAACCTTGGTGGGTCACCAACACAATGTGGCGCACGCCGTGGCTGCGCTTGAGGGTGTCTATGGTGGCTTGGGCGCTGGCCAGCTCGTCTGCAAAGGTGGTGCTGGCCAGCGGGCGCGAGGCGTTCTGGGTTTTGTCTTTGATGGTGATACCTATCAAGCCGACCTTGACGCCTTCTACCGTTTTGATGATGAAGGGCTGCAGGTAAGCCATCCCCGACAGTGGGGCCAAGGCGGTGCCTGCTTGGGGCGACACATTGGCTGCAATCACCGCTGTGCGGCAGGGGCCTGGTCGCAGGGTGTCCAAAAACTGGGCGAGTGTGGTGTCGCCGTCGTCAAACTCGTGGTTGCCCAGGGCCAAGGCGTCAAAGCAGATGGTGTTCATCATCTGGGCATCGGCCTGGCCTTTGTAAAAGGTGTAGTAAAGCGATCCTGTGATGGCGTCACCGGCGTGAATTTTCAGCAGCTCAGGGGATTCGGCCTGGGCTTGTTTGAACAAGGTCGTCAGCCGTGCAAAGCCGCCCAAATCCACCTGCGTGGCCACGCCGTTGAGCCTGATTTCTTGGTTGGCAAAGGACTGGAGTTGGCTGTGGTGGTCGTTGATGTGGGCGAGCTTGAGTGTGATGGCGGGAAAACTCGGCTCGCTGCGGGCGGCGCTGGCGCCAAAAACCAAGCTGATGGCACACAGTGCAGCCCTTGCGAAGGCCTGAGAGGTCCAAGAAAACATCATTTGCTGATTTTTACTCTTTAAGATGGGCACAGCATGCAGCTGACCCGTGTCAATTCAATGAAGCTGTGGGTTGGGTCACTGCAAAATAAAAGCCATTCTTTTTGGAGCAAAACTTGACAACGCAAACAGCCATAGGGTTCATTGGGGTGGGGGCCATGGGCGCGCCCATGGTGGAACGCTTGATCGCCAAGGGATTCCCTGTGGCGGTGTACGACCCGGATGCTTCGGCCATGCAGCCCCTGGTCGCGCTGGGTGCTCGGGCCGCGACCTCGCCCCGAGACGCGGCCACCGGTGCAAGTACGGTGTATACCTGCTTGCCCTCGCCGCAAGTCAGCCTCGAAGTGGCCCTGGGAGACACCGGCATTGGCCAAGATTTACCCCAGCTCAAGGTGTACATAGAAGCGTCCACCATAGGCACATCGACGGTCAAACAAATGGCGCTTGGCCTGGCGCAGCGAGGCATTGCCTTGTTGGATGCGCCTGTGAGCGGTGGCCCCCGGGGGGCGCGCGCAGGGACTTTGGCCACCATGGTGGCCGGCGACAAGGCGGCTTACGACATCAGCCTGCCTATTTTTGAAGCGATTGCCCAAAAGATTTTCTATGTGGGTGAGGCGCCCGGCTTGGCGCAAATGACCAAGTTGGCCAACAACATGATTTCGGCAGCGGCCATGGCGGCCACCTCAGAGGCGGTGGTGCTGGCTGTCAAAGCGGGGGTGGACCCGAACACGCTGATTGACGCCATCAACTCCAGCACGGGTCGCAACACGTTCACGTCGGACAAGATTCCCCAATCGGTGCTCACCCGGTCTTTTGACTATGGCGGGAAATTTTCAATCATCTACAAAGATGTGCGCTTGTGCCTGGACGAAGCACGCGCCTTGGAGGTGCCCATGTGGGTGGGCCACAGCGTGATGCAGTTGTGGTTTCAAGGCATGCTGGAAGGTCGCTCCAATGACGACTACACGACCATTACTAAAATGATTGAAGACTGGTCAGGCGTGACCGTTGATGGACGCAAAAAATGACTTTGAATTACACCTTGAAGGGGCATGGCGCCCCTGTTTTATTGCTGCACCCTGTGGGCAGTTCGCTGAGCTTTATGGAGCCTTTGGCGGATTTGTTGAGCCAGCACCACCAGGTCATGAGCATGGACTTGCGCGGCCATGGGCAGTCGCCGCGCTTGTCGGTGGATGACGAGCAGCTCATGGATTTGGACGATTTCGCCAAAGATGTGCATGACACCTTGGCGCATGCGCAGTTTCCGCCTTGTGCGGTGGTTGGCTTTTCTTTTGGCGGGATGATTGCGCAGTCTTTGGCCTATTTGTACCCGCAAGATGTGTCTGCGCTGATTCCATGCGCTTGCCCTTGCACCTTGTCAGATGAACTCAGAATCATCACGGCCAAGCGGGGCACGGATGCCAAGCACCACGGCATGGGCGCCATCATTGAAGCCACCATGGAGCGTTGGTTCACGCCGGCCTTCAGGGCTACCGAGGGCCACTTGGCGATTGAAGAGCACTTGTTGTCTGCCCACCCAGGCGGCTGGGTGCACGGCTGGAACGCGATCTCCAAAATCCATCAACTGCCCAGGCTGCCGCACATCAAGCAACCCACCCTGTGCATTGCCGGTGAAGTTGATCTTTCTTCCCCCATTGAGGTGGTAGGGCAGATTGCCAACAACATCCCCCAAGCCAAGCTTGAAGTGGTGGCTGGCGCGCCTCACATGTTGTTCATGGAGCAGCCGCACAAGGTGGCTGACTTGATCAAAGCGTTTCTTAAATAAAAAGCTCACAGCCTTTCAAACCGTTTTTTGAATGGCTCTCAAGCCCAAAGTGATGCCCGCCTGCTGCAGCAAGCGGGCATCTGGCGGCAAAAGATGGGTTGCCGCCCGGCTTTACAACCCGATCACACCGCCGTCTTTGCGCGTGATCACGATGGTGGCCGAACGGGGCCGCCCTGCAGCGCCATAGCCTTGGTTGCCAGGCCACACGCTTTGAGGCGCGCTGCCCGTGGCCAAGGGCTTGGACAACTCGCCCGGATGCTGAATGTTGACAAACAAGGTGCGACCGTCTGCCGTTTCTGTGATGCCCGTGACCTCTGCGCCCAGCGGCGCCACCAAGAAGCGGCGCAGTTTGGCCTCGCCCAAAGCGGCGCCCAAAAAGGTTTCTTGCGTGCCGGTTTGCTCGGCACCGGCCACCATCACTTTGTTTTTCACCGTGACTTTGCCGCCGTCGCCCACCTGGCCCGGAATGGCGGCCAGCATCATGCAGTTGGTCTCGTCGGTGAAGGCGCCGTCGTCCGTTTGAATCCAGCAAATGCCGGTGGCCTTGCTGAACCACAGGCCATCGGGTGAAGAAAACGAGTTCTTGGCCGTCAGGCCCGACAGGTTGGCGTCGCCCGAGTCTTCTTCAGCGCCGAACAAAAAGATGTCCCACGCAAAGGTTTTGGCCGTGGCCTGGTGGCCGGGTTCTTTGAAACGGATGATGTGGCCGTTCGGGTTGCCCATGCCCTTGATGCCGTCCAGGTCCATGTAGGCGCGGGGGTTGGCCGCATCCACCTTGGCTGGCGTGCGATTGGCCGCCGTGTTGTTGGTCAGGGCAAAGTAAACCTCCCCATTGCGGTAATTCACGGCGCCCCACTCGGGGCGGTCCATCTTGGTGGCACCCACGGCGTCGGCCGCGAAGCGGGCGTTGACAAACACATCGGCCTGGTTGGCGAACTTGTAAGCGCTGTAGTTGGCGATGCGCGCATCGGCCATGGTCAGCTCCAGCCACTCGCCCTGGCCGGTGGCGTCAAAGCGGGCCACGTAGAGCTTGCCTTCGCTGAGGTATTTGTCGCCCGCGGTCAGGCCTGCGCCCACATCGCGCGGGTCCCACACGGCCGTGGTCACAAATTTGTAGATGTATTCGTTGCGCGAATCGCAGCCCATGTAAAAGGCCAAGGGCTGGCCGGCTTGGGGCAGGCTGCACACGGCCGCTTCGTGTGCAAAGCGGCCCATGGCCACGCGCTTGACGGGCGTGGAATCGGGGGCCAAAGGGTCAATTTCGACGTTATAGCCAAAGGTGTTGGCCTCGTTGCGAAAGTCTCGCTCGGCATTGGCGCCGGTGGCGGCCAGGTTCCAGCGGGCAAAGCGGTCGTCGGTGCTTGACACGGTGTGCCAGCCTTGGCTGGGTGCGCGGGTGGCGCCTGCGGCGGGCGCGGCTGCTGGCACGCCGTAGCGCCTGCGCGCGGCCAACTCGCCGGCCGGCAAGGCAGCGCCTGCGCCCGTGGTCTGAAAGTAAAAGGCCCAGTTTTCTTCGCAACCCAAGTACGTGCCCCAGGGGGTTTTACCGTGGCCGCAGTTGTTGAGCGTGCCGCGGGCCATGCCGCCTGCCGCATCCCAGCGGGTGACCATGAAGTTTCGAATGGCTTCAATGTGGGCGCGCGGGCCGTTGATGCGCATGGGGGTTTGCGCGGTCACGCGGCGGTTCAAGGGCGAGTCTGGCTTGACGCGCCAGCCTTGCGGCGTTTTGACCATCTCGACCACGGACACGCCGTGTTGGTTGATTTCTTTGAGCACCTCGAGCTCGGGGCGCACGCCCAGGTCCCAATCGCCAAATTGCGAGAACCGCTTGCCACTGACTTTGTTGGAGGTCTGTCCGTTGGGGTGCATAAAGTGCGCGTCGGCCGAGCTTTCGTGGTTGACGCAGAGCACAGCGCGGCCAGTATCTTTTTCGGTGTAGCGGCCGTTGGCGTCAATGTAGAACAGGTCCATGCCATCGTGGTGGTCGCCAATGCGCCTCGACCAATCGTCGGTCTCCACGCCACGGTTGGAGTAGGCGGGCAAGGCCGGATCGATGGAATCACCCGTGGCATGCAACACGCTGTACTGGTAGCCGGGCGGCAGCATGACGTTGTCGAGCAAGCTTTTGTCGACGGACGCAAAGCCCAGGGCGGTCGCGCTCGCTGGCGTGGACGTCAGGGTGGCGCAGCCGGGCAGCATGGCCAAGCCGGCCAGACCCAGGCCACCGCGCAGCAAGCTGCGGCGCGAGGGGTTGTGCAGCGACTGCGCAAGGACGTCTTGAAAGTGGGCGTTGTGGGAGGTGTTGCAGTCTTGGTCGGGATGTGACATGGGGGAGGCTTGCTTAATGAGAAGGATGGAAAAAAGAACTATTCAACGTGAACTTAATGACATTTTGATGAAGGTTTTACGACAGCCAGGGGCTCTGTCAAGCGCATGCACCTCAGCAGCGCAACAACAGGGGCGGCGTCTGTCTTCATCAACTTGTCACAGCTCATCTTTAAATTAAGTGTTACTTTGCACTTAGAGACTTTCCACCTCCGATTTTTCACCTCCGACTTTCACCTCCGACTTTCACCTCCATTTGCCGGTGGTGAAAAGGAACCAGGGTGTATGGCCATCACATGCGCTGCTCGGTAGCTGTGCTGTCAAACACCCAAGAAATTCACCCATCCGTCCAACTTGCGCGTCTGCACCTCATGAACAACCCAACAAACTCCACCCTCACACGCCGCCAAGTGCTGGCTTCAGCGGCAGCGCTGGGCGCCATGGCGCCATTGCCCTTCAATGCTTTGGCCCAAAGCGCCCGCGCGCTTTGCTACAACTGCCCGCCTGAATGGGCAGACTGGGGCGGCATGCTCAGGCTGATTGGCCAGCGCACGGGCGTGGCGGTTCCGCCAGACAACAAAAACTCCGGCCAGTCGCTGGCGGCCCTGATTGCCGAAAAAGGCAACCCGGTGGCTGACGTCACTTACCTGGGCGGGCAATTTGGTCCCCAGGCCCGCGACGCAGGTGTGCTCGCGCCCTTCAAACCAGCCCGCTGGAACGACATTCCTGCCGGCTTCAAGGACCCTGAAGGCTTTTGGTTCACGATTCACTCGGGCACGCTGGGCCTGTTCGTCAACACGGCTGCCCTGCGCGGCAAGCCCGTGCCCAAATCATGGAAAGACCTGACCAACCCCCAGTACAAAGGCATGGTGGGTTACCTCAACCCAGCCAGCGCTGCGGTAGGACAGGTCGGCGTGGTGGCCGTGAACCTGGCTATGGGGGGCAATTACGAGAACTTTGACCCCGCCATTAACTTTTTCAAAGACCTGCAGGCCAACCAGCCTGTGGTGCCCACCCAAACCTCGTATGCGCGTGTGATTTCAGGCGAAATTCCCATCTTGCTGGACTACGACTTCAACGCCTACCGCGGCCAACACACCGACAAGGCGCCAGTGCAGTTTGTGATTCCGCAGGAGGGCACGGTCTCCCTGCCTTACATCATGGGCTTGGTGGCCAAAGGTCCCAACGCCGACAACGGCCGCAAGGTGCTGGACTTTGTGCTGTCAGATGAAGGCCAGCGCCATTGGGCCGCCGCTTACTTGCGCCCAGTGATCGCCTCGGCCATGACGGCCGAGTCGCGCGCCAAGTTTTTGCCCGACAGCGACTATGCCCGCTCACGGCCGGTGGACGTGTTCCGCCTGGCGGGCGCGGCCAAAACCATTGCCACACGCTACCAAAAAGAAGTGGTTTGATTGTTTTGCGCGAGCGGCAGCTGCTCTTTGCACTGATGCTGCCGGCGGCGATGGTGTTCGCCGCCTTTTTCCTGCTGCCCCTGGCCCGGCTGGTGGTCATGGGCGGCAGCGGTCCGCTGGGCTGGGCCGCTTATGCCGACATTTTTACCGGCACGCACTACCTGAAAAGCTTTGCGCAGACGATTGCCCTGTCTGCCGCCGTGACGGTGTTCACCTTGGTGGTGTCGGGCCTGGCGGGTGTGTTTTTGGAACGCAACCGCTTTACAGGCCATGCGCTGTTGACGGCCATGCTGACCCTGCCGCTGGCTTTTCCTGGCGTGGTGATCGGCTTCATGGTGATCATGCTGGCTGGGCGCCAAGGCTTGGTGGCCGACATAAGCGACGCGCTGATCGGCGAGCGCCTGGTGTTTGCGTACTCCATGGCGGGGCTGTTCATGGGCTATGTGTATTTTTCAATACCCCGCACCATTTTGACGGTGATGGCCGCCGCTGAAAAGCTGGACCCTCGCTTGGAAGAAGCCGCCCGCTCCCTGGGCGCGGGCCCTTTGCGTGTGGTGCGTGACGTGGTGCTGCCCGCCTTGAAGCCGGCCTTGGTGGCCGCGGGCGCCATTTGCTTTGCCACCTCCATGGGGGCATTTGGCACCGCCTTCACACTGGCCACCCGCATCAACGTGGTGCCCATGGTGATCTACACCGAATTCACGCTGCAGGCCAATGTGGCCATGGCGGCCGCCTTGTCTTTTGTGCTGGGCGCCATCACCTGGGCGGCCCTGGCTTTTGCACGCACGCTGACCGGCTCGTCAGTGGCCGCGGCTGGGTAAAAGGCTCAGACCATGCGATCCCGCCGCTCCGTTTGGTTCTGGCTGCAACTGGCGCTGACTTTGGCGGTCTGCGCGTTTTTGATCGTACCCATTGGGCTGTCTATGCTGGCAGGCGTCACGCAAAACTATTTTCTGGGCCCTTCCCATGGCCTGACGCTGCAGTGGGTGCTCAAGGTCTGGCAAGACTACAGCGCACCGGTGCTGCTGTCTGTGCAACTCGCCGCCCTGTGCCTGCTGTGCACCTTGGTGCTGGGCATCCCGGCCGCCTATGTGCTGGCCAAGCGACAAAACGCCTTCACCCGGGCCATCGAAGAGTTGATGGTGATGCCGGTGGCCGTGCCTGGCATTGCCACCGCGCTGGCGCTCATCGTGACCTACGGCAGCTTGGGCGGCTTTCGCACGCACTGGAGCTTTATCCTCGCGGGCCATGTGCTGTTTACCTTGCCCTTCATGGTGCGCTCGGTGCTGGCGGTGATGATGTCCATGGACCTGCACACGCTGGAAGAAGCCGCCCGCAGCCTGGGGGCGAACTTTGTACAGCGCTTTTTTGGCGTGGTCTTGCCCAACTGCCGGGCGGGCATCGTCGCCGGAGCCTTGATGGTGGTCACTTTGTCCTTGGGTGAATTCAACATGACCTTGCTCTTGCACACGCCATTGACCCAAACGCTGCCCGTGGGCTTGGCCGACACCTATGCCTCGCTGCGGCTGGAGATAGGCAGCGCCTACACCCTGGTGTTTTTTATCATCATCGTTCCCCTGCTGGTGGCCATGCAGTGGGCATCGAACGCGGCCAGCCGGGCTCGTTCGGTGTAAGGCTCCTGGCCTGCCCAAGCACGACTCCCACCCCCCTTCAGCCCCAAGCCAGAGCACCAGCCATGAGCGTGACGATTCAACTAGAGCAATGTGCACGCACCTTTGACAACGGCACGCACGCCCTGGAGCCCACCGACCTCACCATTGAGGGGGGCGAAACCCTGGTGTTTCTCGGCCCCTCGGGGTGCGGCAAGACCACCACCTTGCGCTTGGTGGCCGGCCTGGACATGCCTGATGCAGGCGGGCGGGTGCGCTTTGATGGCGAAGATGTCACCGCCCTGCCTATAGAGCGGCGCAACGTCGGCATGGTGTTTCAAAGTTATGCGCTGTTTCCCAACATGAGCGTGGAAGAGAACATTGCCTACGGCCTGAAAGTGCGCAAGCTGGCCGCCCCCCAGCGTGCAGCGCGCGTGGCGGAGATGCTGGAGATGATGCACATCGGCGAGCTTGCCCGCCGCCGCATTGGTGAGCTCTCCGGGGGCCAGCGCCAACGCGTGGCGCTGGCGCGCGCGATTGCACCGCGCCCGCGCGTGCTGCTGCTCGACGAGCCGCTCACCGCGCTGGACGCCAAGCTGCGCGAGACCCTGCGCGTTGACATTGACGGCCTGCTGCGAACCCTGGGCATCACCACCGTGTACGTCACCCACGACCAAGCCGAAGCCATGGCCCTGGGTGACCGCATAGCTGTGATGCAAAAAGGCCGCATTGCCCAAATTGGCACGCCCGAGGACATTTACCGCCACCCGGCCAACGCCTTTGTGGCCGATTTTGTGGGCACCATGAACAGCCTGAGCGGCACGGTGGAGGACGGCCACCTGGTTTTTTCTGCCGGGCGCCTGCCCTGGCCGCACGCCCAGGCGGGCCACTGCACCGTGATGTTTCGCCCTGAGGCCTTGAGCTTGGCCACGCCTGGCACCGGCCATTTCACAGCCACCGTGGTGTCGGCCTTTTTCCTGGGTGACCATGTGCGCCTGCTGCTCGATGCGGGCAACGGCTCATTGGTGTGCGCCAAGGTGGCAGGCGAGCGCCGCTTCGTCAAGGGTGAACACCTCCATTTGAACCTCGACCCCACGGCCACCCTGGCCCTGAAGGACTGAACATGTTGCTTTGCCAAATCAGTGACCTCCACATCAAGGCTGAGCGCAAGCTGGCCTACGGCCGCGTCGACACCGCCGGCATGCTCGAGCGCTGTGTGGCAGCTATCTTGCGCCTGGCGCCCGCGCCAGACGCGGTGCTGATCACCGGCGACCTGGTGGACCGTGGCAGCGATGCGGAATATGAGTTGTTGGCTCAGTTGATCGCCCCGCTCAGCACCCAGGGGCATCTGCCGGTGTACCTGATTGCGGGCAACCACGACGAGCGAGACGCCTTGCGCCGCAATTTCCCAGCACACACCTACTTGCGCCAGTGGGCACCGTTTGTGCAGTACGCCATTGACGCGCATGCGCTGCGAATCGTGGCACTCGACACCGTGATTCCCGGCCAAGGCGGTGGCCTGGTGTGCGCTGAACGGCTGGACTGGCTGAACCGCACGCTGTCGCAGGCGCCCGAGCAACCCACGGTGATCATCATGCACCACCCGCCCTTTGTCACGGGCATAGGCCACATGGACCGCGTGGGCCTGGACAACAGCGACGCGCTTGAAGCGGTGGTACGGCGCCACCCACAGGTCGAGCGTGTGCTGTGTGGCCACTTGCACCGCTCCATTCAGGCGCGGTTTGGCGGCACGGTGGCGTCCACCTGCCCCAGCACCGCTCACCAGGTGGCTCTGGACCTCTCCAGCCCCAGCCCAGACAACTTTGTGATGGAGCCACCGGGCTACCAACTGCATTATTGGAACGGCAAACAACTGGTCACCCACACCGCCGTGCTGGGCGACTTTGCAGGCCCGTATCCGTTCCGCACGGCGGGGAAACTGATCGACTGAGCGATTCAGACCAGCATCAGCGCTGGCTTGACTTGCTTTGGCTCGGGCTTTGGCGGACTGGGTGTGGGGTGTCGTCTCAACTTCTCGGCTTTTGCGCCATGTGGCTCTCACAGCTCATGCGCTTGGCGTCAAAATGCGGATGAACTGTCACCCACCACCAGGAGTTTGCCCATGCCCGCCCACATCACCCACCTTGAAGGCTCGGAATTTCAACGCAGCCGCGCTTTTTCGCCTGCCGTCATCACCGAAGGCGGGAAAACCATTTGGCTGGCCGGCCAAACCACCACCACCGACTTGGAAGGTCGCGATATATCTGGCCAGTTTGAGGCCCAGGCGCGCACCTGCTTTGCCTTGATTGAAAAAACGCTGGCGCGCTGCGGCGCCACCTTGGGCAACCTCGTGTCCATGACGGTGTTCATCAACGACCCCCGACACGGCGACTCATTTGTGAAGCTGCGCGGCGAGATTTTTGCCGATGGGTGCTTTCCGGGGAGTGCGCTGATCACCGTGTCTCACTTTGCGCGGCCTGGCATCGTGATTGAGATTCAAGGCATTGCCGTGGTGTGATCCGCAGGCGCACAAGCGGGCTCAGCGCGTTGGTCCGACCCGAGCGCTTGGCACAGGCCTTGGCTTGGGTCCACAGCCCCATCAGGGCTTGCTGCCTAAGGTGGTGCTGACGGCCGTGCCTGGCTGGCTCCTACCCGGCGACCCTAAGATTTTGTATTTGCAGGAGCTGGCCTGCCGGCGAATCTTGGCCTGTGGGAATCACCGTTGACCAGCACGATTCGCCAGCAGGCTGGCTCCTACAAGGGGACCCGAGTTTTTGTTTTTGTAGGGGCTGGCCTGCAGGCAAATCTTGGCGTGTGGGAATCTCCGTTGACCAGCACGATTCGCCAGCAGGCTGGCTCCTACAAGGGGGCCCGAGTTTTTGTTTTTGTAGGGGCTGGCCTGCCGGCGAATCTTGGCGTGTGGGAATCACCGTTGACCAGCACGATTCGCCAGCAGGCTGGCTCCTACAAGGGGCCCGCGTTTTTTTTTGTAGGAGCTTGCCTGCAAGCGAATCGTGCCGGGCAACGGGCGTCACCCACAAACACAAGCCGATGTCGCGCCACAGGCGCTACAGGCCGATGCGCTGAACCGCGCAGCACGCCCAGAAATCGCCGCCTTTGCCCAGGTGGTGGAGAGACTCGCAGCATGAGCTTGCCAGAAGCGGGCTTTTCAGGCTTGATGCCCTGCTCTTTGCAGTCGCGACGGCAACGGGTGCCTGGCCAGGCTGGCGATGAACGCCGAACTGGCTGTGGTCCGGGGCAGCAGTTTCATTGGGCCCATGATGTTTCGCGAGGAGCACCTGGACTGCCTGCGAGTGGGGACACGATAGGCTAGGCCAAACCCTTTGTGGACGCCATGCAGTGAATTGTTGGCGCCGCTCTTGGTTTCGCCGAACCCTTGGAAAAGAGTGCGAATTCGGCAGGGAGGCGGAAACTTCAAAAAGCTTCTTTCTCCGCTTCCAAATAAGCCAGGCTGATGTACTTGCCAATGTTGGTCTGGAACCCGTGCATCGTTGGAGCGCGAGCTGCCACACGCGGATCACGCAACACCATGGCTTTGGCCTGGGCCTCGGTCAGGCTGTCCTTGACGGCTTGCAAACAGGGCTCCCAGATGCCGGCCATAAAAGCACCGTAAGTCTTGAGCAAGTCGCGTTTGGCCTCGCCGTGGCCTGGCACCCAAAGCTGCTCGCCAACGGACTTTTCTAGAGCCTGGTAGTACTTGAGGGTGCCCGGATAAGAGCCATCGTCCATGTTGGCAATGCGGTTGGTCATGGCGATGTCCCCGACGGCTGTGACCTTGTCTTCAAGGACCTGAACACAAAGATCCGACTCGGTGTGCGCGCGCCCATAGTGGTGCATCCGAAAGGTGACATCACCAATGCGCACCTCTTGTGTATGGGCCACCACTTTGTTGGGCGCGACCACCTGCGTCCCCGCGGTGGACTGGTTGGTCCAGCGCTCCATCAGACCGCGCCAGGCGTTGCCCTCCACACCCTTGATCATGGCCTGGGTTTGGGCCAGCGCATAAATGGGCAATTCCCGTCCGAACTCGCGAACGAAGGCATCGTTGCCCAGCCAGTGGTCGCCATGGAAGTGGCTGTTGAAAATCGCCACCACGGGTTTGTTCGTGACCTTGCGGATCATGCGAATGGCCATCTGGCCGATCTGCAGCGAGCTGCCCGAGTCCAGAATGACCACGCCGTCCGAGGTAACGACAAAACCCACATTGGACATCATGCCGCGGTTTTCTGGCGTGGGGAACCCGTCGGGGGACAAGATGTACCAGACCCGCTGCGACAGTTGTGTGGCTGCGATGTCGGCCACGGGCGGGCCCTGAATGAAGTCCTGAGCCTGTTGCGCCAGAACCGAAACCTCGGGCAGCAGGCTGACGCCCACAGCGGCAGCGCCCAGGGACATAAAGCGGCGACGCGTACTCATTGTGCGTACCCCGAGTTGGGCAAGCCGCCTGTGATGCGAGGCGCATTGAGCTGACGCGGCCCGATCTTGCCGCCCTGCCCCTTGAGCCACTGCTCCACCACCTCCCAGATCTGCTTGTTGCCCTGGTGGCGAGCCTCCTCGGCCACAGGTGCCCAACCGGCCACTTTGTACTTTTTACTGGCCTCTATGGGCCGGCCTTTGAGGCGCATATCGCCAATGCGCCTGCCCATGGCCGCAGTGGGGTCCACGCTGAACTGCAATCCGCCCACACGCACCATGTCACCGCCTTGTTGGTAGTAAGGGTCTGGGTTGAACAAGTTGTCACCCACATCCTCCAGGATGGTCTTGATCATGTCGCCAGTCATCTCAGTGACGGTGGCATAAGAATAGGTGGTGGCGGTCATGTTCATCAGCCATTCGCGGGTGATGGCCTGCCCCGGCAGCAGCGTGGTGCCCCAGCGAAAGCCGGGGGAAAACGCCATCTCGGCGCCTTGCACATCCATGAGCGCATCGACGAGCAGCTGATCGCCCGTGCCATTGAAGTTGCCACGGCGGTAGAGAAGACCCTCTGTGGTGGCGAGCTTTTCAGACAGCTTGCTCTCGTAGGGTGCGCGAATCTTCGCGATCATCGCGGCCATCTCCTTGTCGGCCGGCAGCATGTTGGCGAAAACGGGAAGCAGCTTGTAACGAAAGTCCGTGGCCTTTTTGCCCTTGACTTCAAAATCGAGCACACCCAGGAACTTACCATTGGAGCCGGCATTGGTCACGATGGTCTGGCCGCCGGCATTGGCGACCAGCGTGGCCACAGGCATTCCGTCGTGCGTGTGACCGCCCAAGATGGCGTCGATGCCGCGCACCCGGCTGGCCATCTTCAGGTCCACGTCCATGCCGTTGTGACTCAGAACAACGACCACCTGAGCCCCTTTGGCGCGCGCTTCATCCACCATCTTTTGCATGTTCTGGTCTTGGATGCCGAACTCCCAGTCGGCCACCATGTAACGCGGATTGGCAATGGGCGTGTAGGGGAAGGCCTGACCAATGATGGCGCAGGGCACGCCATTCATTTCACGGATCACGTAGGGCTTGAACACCGGATCGCCAAAGTCGGCCGTCTTGATGTTCTGTGCCACGAAGTCGACCTTGCCAGCGAAATCTTTTTCAACGATTTCTTTGACGCGCTCCATGCCCAGGGTGAACTCCCAATGGCCGGTCATCACGTCCACGCCCAGCAGCTTGCAGACATCGACCATGTCTTGGCCATGGGTCCACAGCGCTGTGCCAGAGCCTTGCCAGGTGTCGCCGCCATCGAGCAAGAGCGCGCCCGGTCGGCTGGCCTTCATCCGCTTGACCAAGGTGGCCAAGTGCGCAAAGCCGCCGACCTTGCCGTAGCGGCGCGCAGCCTGCTCATAGTTCAGATAGGTCAAGGCATGGGCCTCGGCGCTGCCCGCGCGCACCTTGGCAAACTTGAGCAGATGCTCACCCACCAAGTGCGGGAGTTGGCCATTCATGCTGCCAATGCCCATGTTGATGCTGGGCTCTCGAAAATGAATGGGCAGCAACTGCGCATGGCAGTCTGTCATGTGCAGGAAAGACACATTTCCAAATGGAGGAATGTCGTAGAGACCCTGAGCCGCCGTGGCAGCATCAGCGTCAGCCCAGGTGCCCAAACCCATGCCCGCCATGGTGCCTGCACCCAAAACTTGGAGGAACTCGCGCTTGTTGAGATTCATAAGAAGAGTCGGCAGTTAAAAATGCCCGGCAGTGCCGGGCATTCGAGTCACTTGTTGACAGGAGAGTTGGGGTCGAGCAAGAGCGCGACGATGTGTCGCACCTGATCCTCGGTGAGGATGCCGGTATGGCCCGCGCGCGGCATGTTGGAGCAAGCGTTGTAGGCTTTTGAATTCCAGATCTTGCCCCAGGTGTACTCCACGATGGGCTTGGACGCTGGGCTGTTTGGATCACTCACCCCGCGCAGCTTGCCGTACTGGTACAAGCTGGGCCCAAGGGTGCCAAAGGAGATTTCCTGGGGCGCCATCTTGTGGCAGTTGTAGCAGTTACCACCGTTGGCCGACTTGGCGGGATCGGTCCAGGTCAGCCCGCGGCCGCTCTGGGCTATGGCCTCACCTTGCTTCCAGTCACCCAGAAATTTGCCATCCGCAGGCCATTTGATGGCCTTGAAGTTCGACTCTTCAATGGCTTTGGCAACCTTTTCATCCAGAGGTTTGCCAGCCACATCGGCCTGACTGCACAAGCGGTTGGTGTCATCGACAGCGGTCACTCGGTCTACCAAGGCCTGGCCTTGCGTTCGAAATGAAGCTTTGACAATGGACTGGGTCAGCGAATCGAGCTCAGCAGAGCTGGGCAAACTTGCACAGCCAGCCAGCAAAAGCCCAGCCGCAGCAGTCACCGCCCATTTTTTGATGCTTTTATTCATGGCTTTTTTTCCTCAACGCTTGATGGCCGGCGCAATGGAGACCGCGCCTTTGGAATTGACGCCAAGGTACAGACTCAGCGCAATGGTGGCGTCGCTGGCAAATCCCGGGTAGGGGAAGCGCTGCTGTCGGTAACAGTCGTTCAGGCGCTGCTGCATGCCCCACATTTGACCGTTAGAGACGCGGTAGGCCGGCCACGCTGCAAATCCGACACCGTCACCAGGGTTCTGTGTGAGCCTGGGCAGATCCTGCAGGCGAATGCGCTTGCCCTCTTCACCATGGCAGGAGGCGCACGAAAAATCGTGAGAACCAGCACGCTGAAAAAACAGCCGTTTGCCCACCTCATAGAACACCTTCTCTTGCGCATGGCTCTGAGACAGATTGAACTTCATGCCCTTGGACTCGGCGGCAATCCAAGTGGCCAAAGCCGTCAGGTTGTTCTGCTCTCCTCGGCCGAATGCGGTTTTGGCGAGCTCCGCCTCGTCAAACCCTTGCAGGGTTGACATGCAGGTGAGCAGCCTGGACTCCAGGTCCTGAACACGCTTGGTGTCTGGAAAATAGCGCGGCAGCTCGACGAACACGCCTTTGAACACCCCAGGGCCTTTGCCCAAGTCACACTGTTCAAGCGTCGCATTCTTGGGGCCCCGCTTTTGCTTCCACAAGCCCTCACCTTTGGCCTCGAAAAGGTCTGCGGGGTTGCCGTCCTGAAGCATGGCACGGTACTCGTCAATGCCTTGGCTGGCTGTTTTGGGCTGCTGTGCTGCAGCGGAGGCGAGCAACAGCGCGCAAGCCGCTGCCCCCCAAAGGGTTTTTTTGTACATGTCTCCTCCAGTAAACCCCTGGCGGGGTCGGTGCTCAATCAGCTGATGGTGGCTTCGTCGGTGCGGCTGTCGCCCTTGTTGTCTTTCCAGTTGATCGTGATCTTGTCGCCAGCCTTGGCGCCCTTGACCGTGAACTGCAAGAAGGGATTTTTGGCCACAGCGGCACCCCATTCTGCGGTCATGACTGTCTTGCCGTTGTGCGAGGCGGTCACTTCCATGATGTGCCAAGCTGGCACCAGCTTGCCTGCGGAGTCGCGGCGCTGGCCAGACTCCATCTCGTGGCTCATGAGAACGCGGACGACGGCATTGCCGCCAGAAGATTGGGCGCGAATGCGCATTGGATCTGCCATGGTGATCTCCGTAAATTCAGTGAATTGATCAATATCAAAAATGGGGGCAACTCAGCCGCCGCAGCCGCCCAACGTGACCTTGACTTCCTTTTTGGCAAACAAGGCACGGCCGTCGTTCATGATCGCGACGGCGTAAACGTCAGAGGACTGACCCATCTTGGCCCGCGTGGTCACGTTGGCGTCAATGGCTTCGGTGACGTTGAACATGGCCACCAGAACGGAAGGGTTTTTTTCCACCAAGATCAGCAACTGCTTGACACCTGCCAGTGCGGTGCTGGCCCCCAAAGGCACGACCGCACCGTTTTCTGCGATATCGGGTCCGGTGATGGTGATGTCCTTGCTTTCAGTCAGGGCGCCAGCACCGTAGGCCTTGACGGAGTCGGCCACGTTCTTGGCATCAAACGCATTCTTGTTGAAGGCGGCGTGCGCAAACTGAGGGAACAGGCCGGTGGAAGCCAGCAGGCCGGCCACCACAGCGCTGCGCTGGAGCATATCGCGTCGATTTTTCATAGCACTCTCCTTAGAAAAAAACAAAAATAAAGGTTACTTGGCAGCGCCCTTGGCGATCCAGACTGCGATGGTTCGGGCATCGGCCTCAGGCAAAGCCTGCGCAGGCATGGGCATCTGACCCCAGACGCCAACGCCCCCATTTTTTACCTTAGCAGCCAAGTAGTCCACCTTGTCAGGATGCTTTTTCGCAATCTCCTGGAACGAGGGACCGATCAATTTTTTATCCATACCGTGGCAGGCCAGGCAGGTGTGCTTTTGAAGCAAGGCTGTGGGGGCACCACCACCGGCGGATGGCCGTGGCGCTGCCTCGGCAGGCGAGGCCTGAGCGACCACAGTGGACTTGCCTTCGGGCCGGGTGGTGTCAGCGCCACGCTGAGGCCCCACGCCGCGGTTTTGCTCAGCCAGGTTGCCGTGGGCATTGCGCGCATGGTCGGGCAGCAGCGAGGCCACTTTGGGCTCGGTGGCGCAGTTGCTCATGCAAGCCACGTTCACCACGTCGGGCTTGGTCAGACCTGCAAACTCCTTTCCGGGCCACATGGCGTGCTTTGTCGTCATGCCATTGCGGTTGGGCATGCGTTTTTGCACCTCTGCGATGTTCTTGTCAGACAACACATAGTTGCCAGGCACCACGTCAGCCAGATTCAGAAGGTATGCAGTCACGCTGTAGACCTCCTCCACAGTGAGCGACTTGGGCTGATTCCAGGGCATGGCCCGGTTGATGTAATCCCACAGCGTCGAGACGGTGGACACCTTCATCATGGTGGTTCTGCCCGGGTAATCGGCGCGGGTCAAATTGGCGACGCGTCCGGTTTCAATGTCTTTGGCGGTGGTTCCTCCAACCAAGGGGCTGAACACCTCGTTGGATTCACCGAAGACGCCGTGGCAACTGGCGCACTTGGCCTCCCACACATCCTGGCCTTTGGCTACCGAGCCCGAACCCACCGGCAGGCCCTTGAAATCTGGCCGAACGTCGATGTCCCAGGCGGCCACTTCCTTGGGCGTGGCCTCACGGCCAATGCCAGGAAAGCGCGTGGACTGCGCCTGGGCCAGGCCCATACCCACCAAAGAGAGCAGCAACAAAGCTGCAGTCGATTTAAGAAAGCTGGACATTTTTCACCTCCCCACTCTCAGCGATCAACCAAGATTGAATGGCATTGTTATGGTAAATAGAGCGTGTGCTGCGCACATCTCTTAACTGGCGGTAGGTGGGCTGCACATAGCCGGTGTCATCGACAGCACGGCTTTGCACAATGGCGGGCTTGCCATCCCAGACCCAGTCAATATTGAAGCGGGTCAGCGCTTTGGACAGCACGGGCGTCTCGAGTCGGGCTTGGCGCCAAAAGCGGCCACCATCGACGGAGACATCGACTTTGCGAATCTTTCCACGGCCCGACCAAGCCAGGCCAGAGATGTTGTAAAAGCCCTTGTCAAGCAGCACCTGACCGCCAGAGGGTGTGGTGATGACACTCTTGCATTCTTGAATGTTGGCGTACTGGCGGTGGGTGCCATCGGGCATCAGGTCGATGTAATGAATGGCCTCGTCCTTGGCCGCCCATGGCATGTCGCCGACCTCCAGGCGCCGCAGGTATTTGACCCAGCTGACGCCCTGCACGCCAGGCACCACCAAGCGCAAAGGGTAGCCATTTTCCGGCCTCAGCATCTCGCCGTTCTGGCCAAAGGCAACCAGCACCTCGCCGGAGGTGATCAGGCTCATGGGGATGGTGCGCGTCATGGAAGAGCCATCGGCGCCCTCGGCCAGCACAAATTTGCCCTTTTTAAGATCAGCGCCAGCGAGTTGCAGCAATGTGATCAAGGGCACGCCCGTGAATTCGCTGCACGAGACCATGCCGTGGGTGTACTGCACCGTGGGCACTGCCACATTGCCCCATTCAACGGCCGTGTTGGCGCCACACTCGATGAAATGAAAGCGCGACACACTGGGCAGGCGCATGATCTCGTCCATGGTGAAGACCTTGGGGGTCTTGACCATGCCATTGATCATCAGGCGGTGCTTGGACGGATCAATGTCCCACCATCCCTGGTGGTGGCGCTCAAAGTGCAGGCCGTTGGGCGTGACGATGCCGAAAAGAGACTGCAGCGGCGCAAAAGACACGGAAGCTTGGGTGGTTTGCGTCAGCCCCGGGCTTTGGCGACGCTGGATGTTGGACTCGAACTTCGAGGGCTTGCCATAGCCCTCGGTAGCCACCCCTTGCCCCAGGCCTGTGGTGTGTTCGGGCAAATTCAAAATATTCGGATCCCCTCCTTCGGGTGGTATGGGATTGCCCTGAGCCATGGCGACCGGCACCGAAGCGCCTGCAGCGGCGGCCGTCGCGAAGGCCTTTCGAATGAAGTCACGGCGGCCGCTCTTGGCTTCTTGCCTGACCTGACTGATCCCCGCACGGTCCAGGAAATGCTCCGGTGCCTTGAGCACTCGGCCTGGCTGCTTGGTGTTTTCTTGGTTCAAATTGACCTCCTGGCTGGCGCCATTTCGGCGTGATTGCGGCAGCATGAGCGCCGCCTAAATTTATATCTGTTCATGCGCACACACTGATTCAATGGGTGAACATCGGTTTTCAAAGTCCAAGGCCTGTTTACTTGGCAAATTTATAGTGATCCCGATTCAAGACGGCTGCAATCGCAGTCACCTCTTCAGGAAACAAGCCCAAATTGAGTTGACTGCTGCATTGCTCGACCATGCCGCGCAAGAACCCGGGGGTATTGATGCGCCCGCGAGGGTTGTACATATCAGAGCCATCACCTCCCACCCGGCGGGTGTGGCACTCAGCACAGCGGTGGGTGACGATGAGTTCTGCCCCCAACTTGTAGTCGGCTTCCTTGAAGATGGCGGGTTCGGCAAGCGCCCCACCTCCAAACAGCAGGGCCGCCATGGCTGCGATCCAAAGGCCGGGCAGGCGCATGCTCATTTACCGCCAGCAAGAATCCAGGCGGCCAGCGTCTTGGCGTCGGCATCGCTCAGGCCTGCCTGTGCGGGCATGGGCACCGGGCCCCACTTGCCAGAACCGCCGGCCTTGATGCTTTTGACCAGGTTGGCTTCAGCATCTTTTTGATCCGCATATTTTTTAGCCACGTCCTGGTAGGAGGGACCCACCAGCTTTTTGTCAGCCGCATGGCAGGCCATGCAAGCGTTTTTTTGGGCCAGGGCCTGGCTGGCCATGGCGGGTGCAGAAACCATCAGCGCAAGAAAAGAAGCAAACAAACAAGGTTGAATCATCAGCATCCCCGGAAATAAGTAAATAAGCAGGTGGTTATTTATACGACAAGAAGGGCGCCTTGGCTTGCGGGTTTTCCCAGGCATCAAACGTCAAGGTGGCGTCAGAAACGAATGGTGCTGCGCGCTTCTTGCAGTCGGGCGTCAAGGTAGGCACCGTAAAAATCAAGGCTGGTGACGCCCACCAAGCGGGGCGCCACTTCGCGCCCTCCGGGACCGAAAAACAGCAGCGTGGGGGCCACCCGGATCTTCCAGCGGCGTGTTGCATCGTCGTGCGACCCGTGTTCTGAGAAGTCTTGCAAAGGCTCAGGACTGCGCCAATCCACCTGCACCACAGGCAGCCCCTCTTGAGCCAAAGGCGCCAGGTACTGCTCACGCACGATTCGACAATAAGCGCAGCCCTGCAGACTCACCATCACCACAAGCGCAGAGCCTCGATGGAGTGCTGCGGCCAGTTCAGCCGGCAAAGAGCGCGCCTGCGGCAGCACATGGGCATGGGGGGCGGGCAAGGCCGGCTGAGCCAACGACGGTATGGTCATGGTGCCGAGCCAGGCCACCGCCATGTAGGAAAATCGGCGCTTTGACAAAACGCAGCCAGAACGCATCTCTCCTGAAAAGCTTGGACAGGCTGGATTGGGAAAAAGTGTTTTTGGTTTTTTCATCGTTCGATGACCCCCTGGGCATCTTAAATTCACGTCTAAGCCATGTCCATTGACGAAGCTCTGTCGCAGAGCATTGAACAACTTGGTGAGCCAGCAGTGCTGGCCACGGGGGGCTTGCTCATCGGCCTGCTATTTGGCCTGTTTGCACAGCGCTCACGCTTTTGCATGCGCGCGGCGGTCGTGGAGTCAAGCATGGGCACCTTGGGCGAGAAAACTGCCGTGTGGTTGCTGGCCTTCGGCATGGCGGTGTTGGGCGTGCAGTCCTTGGTCCTGATGGGACTGCTTGACGCCCAAGCCTCCAGATGGATGTCGGGCCCAGCCAGCGTCTCTGGCGCACTCATAGGCGGCTTGGTGTTTGGCGTGGGCATGGTGTTGACGCGGGGCTGCCCCAGCCGGCTGATCGTGCTGTCGTCCAACGGCAATCTGCGCGCCTTGCTGTGCGGCTTGATTTTTGCTGTGGTTGCGCAAGCCACCATTGCAGGGCCACTGGCACCGCTTCGCGCACTGGCCAACAGCATGTGGGCCATGGATCCAGGCCCCATGCGCAGCCTGCTGGCGCGATGGGGGCTGGGCTCGGAGATGGGGCTGCTTGTGGGTCTGGCCCTGCTGGCGCTGGCCTCCTTCGTTGCCTTTCGAAGTGGCACACGCAAACCCTGGCTGTGGGCAGGCGGACTCGGCGTGGGCCTGACGGTGGTGGCCGCATGGGGCTTTAGCCAATGGGTGGCCCGGCATTCCTTTGAGCCGCTGCAAGTCCATGGGCTGACTTTCAGCGCGCCCTCGGCGCAGTGGCTGATGCGCGTGCTGCAATCGCCGGCGCCCGAGATTGGCTTTGAGTTTGGGCTGGTGCCCGGCGTCGCACTTGGTGCTTTGCTGGGTGGTCTGCTCGGGCGCGAACTCAAGCTCGAAGGATTTCACGATGGACACAGCATGCGGCGCTACATTGCAGGGGCGATTTTCATGGGCTTCGGAGCAGTCACGGCAGGTGGCTGCGCTTTGGGCGCAGGTGTGACGGGGGGCTCTGTGTTCGCCCTCAGCGCCTGGTTGTCGCTCCTGGGCATGTGGTCTGGCGCGACCATCATGCACCTCATGCTGGACGGCAAGCCCTTGCTGAGCGGCTCGGCCGGGCAGCAGGCATCTGCTGCGACCTAAAGCGCATGCACAGGCCTGCTGTGCAAACAGCCGGCCCAACCGATGCGGCCCAGGTCCAGGCCATGCCAGCACTCAGGCCAAGGTGTCTGCCCAAATGTTGCTTGCCCAGGCAAGGGCGTAATACCCCTCCAGTTCATTGGCGGCCGACGAGACACCGCCTGAGCCTGGGACAGTGAGCATGGTTTGTTTTGCGGCATCGTAGCGGTGTACGCTGGCCACATGCACCACCTCCTTTTCACTGACAAAGCTGTAGCAGGTGTTGTTGTAGACGGGCAGCGGATTGACCGCTTTGCCGGTCAACAGGGCAACCACGGCGGCCGCGCAGGTCTTGCCATGTTGATTGGCCATGTGGCCAGACTTGGGCATCAAGGGGGCCACCTGAATCGCGTCGCCAAGCACATGAATGTTCTTGGCAGCCTTGGATTCAAAAGTCAGAAAGTCGACCTCGCACCAACGACGGTTGGCCGTGGCCAAGCCGGTGCGACTGGCAATGTCACCCGCGCGCATGGGCGGCAGCACATTGAGCACGTCGGCTTTGAGGTCGTCGTTGAACTCGAACTTGAGTGTTCTGCCCTTGACATCGACATCCACCACTTTGTGCTTGGGCCGGTATTCCACGATGCCCTTGTACCTGTCTGTCCATGCTTTTTTGAACAAGGCGGGCTTGGAGATCACATCATCGTTTTCATCGAGTATCAGCACCTTGCTCTTGGGCTTGGCCTTGCTGAAATAGAGTGCCGCCTGGCAGGCCCGCTCGTAAGGACCAGGAGGGCAGCGATAAGGTGCCAGCGGTATGGTGATGGCAAACACGCCACCGTCGGGCATGGCCTCCAGTTGGCGACGCAGAGCCAGCGTCTGGGGACCGGCCTTCCATGCGTGAAGAATGGTGTCTTGCGCACCAGGCTGAGACAGTCCGGGGATGGCTTCCGACATGAAGTCTATGCCTGGCGAGAGGATCAAGCGGTCGTAGCTCAGCTCGGCGCCAGCCGCGAGTTTGACCGTGCGCTTGTCTGGGTCAATGGCCGTCACGCGGTCCTGAACCAGCTTGACGCCATGGCGCTTGGACAAGTTGTCATAGGGCGTGGTGATGTCGGCCATGGACTTGCTGCCACCAATCACCAGATTGGAGATGGGGCAAGAGACGAAGGCCGCATTGGGTTCAATGAGCGTGACGTCTATGCCGTAGTCCGACCACATGCGCACGTACTTGGCGGCCGTGGCGCCGCCGTAGCCGCCACCGACCACCAGCACCTTGGGACGCGCACCTCCGACGGAGGCACAACCCGACAAACCCAGAACACCTGCGGACGACCCGACAGAGGCGGCCTGGATGAATTGACGACGTTTCATGGTGTCTGCCTTTGATTTATTTTTTTGCTGCAAAGTACGCTGCGATGGCCGCGATCTGCTCATCCGAGTAGCCCTTGGCCAACTGGTGCATGATGGTGGCGGGAATTCGCCCGGTCTTGTAGTCGAGCATCTTTTTGACGAGCACATCCTGGGGAATGCCCGCCAAAGACACCATGCCCGCTTGTGCCCGGCCGTCGGTGCCGTGGCAACTGGCGCAAGATGCCGCCAAGCTGCGCGCCTGCAAAGGGTCAGTGGCCTGGGCGCTGGCCCAAGCGGATGCGGTCAGCAGCAACAGGGCCGCCAGGCTTTGATGAACGCGATGCATATGTCTCCTTTTATTCATTTGAACTTTAGCGCTGTGTCAAGGGCGCAGATACACAAAGGCTTCCTTGGCCTGCAGACGTGCCACTTCAGCGACACCAGAGGGCACGATGCTGGCCTCCATGGCGACACGCTCTTTGGCGATGCGCCTGGACACCAAGGTGTTGTTGCACACCCGAAATTCGACGCCACGGCCGGCCAACTCTCCAATGGAGCCGGCAAAAGCTTGGTCTTGCTGGTTGGTCGCGCCGTCCAGCAGAAAGTCGACGCCCAGCCCGTGAGCCACCACCACGATCTTGGTTGTCGGCTCGGCGGCCAAGTGATTGCGAATGTTCCCAATGGCCCGAGAAGCCTGGGGCACGCCCTCGCTGAGGTGATAGACCACCTTGACTTGGCTCCAGGCCAAGGCAGAGACGGCCATGCCCAGGAGGAAGATGGCAAAACGCTTCATGCGCAACTCCTTATTTATGAGTTGGCATATTACTCGGCGAACGCATGTCGCCGATGGGTGTAAACCCGGGAGAGCCGGGTCAGGGGTGCGTCAGGTTGGCTTCGGCAGCCACCGCACCGCACACCGAGCGGCACAGAGCGACGACATGCGGACTGACGATGCGGTAATACATTTGCACACCTTCGCGGCGGCGACCCACGATCCCAGCCTTGTACAAGGTGTTGAGGTGTTGGGACATATTGGGTTGCGTGGTCTGCACCAATTCCAAGAGTTCACCGACATTTTTTTCACCGGCGCACAACTGGTTGATGATCCGCAAGCGGGTGGAGGAAGACATCACCTTGAAGGTTTCAGCCGCCAGCTCAAACACCCGATCTAGGTCTTGAGACAACTCGGCCCTGTCATCGGCGACGGCCGTAGAAAACACAGCAAGTTGTTGAGAGACCATGTTAATCAGGTGAAGCATTCGGTTACAAAGATAACTTGTCAGTTTACAGGCTCAGGCGTTTTTTGTCATGCCGTCGTGACCGATCAAGCTCGAAATCGATGTGCGATAAGCCTGGACAGTTCGTTGGTGAGCGCAAACCAAGGCACGCATCGGGATGCCCAGCGACTCGGCTGGGCCATTCTTGGACTCCAAGCGTAAAACACAAACGGTTGTGCCGACCCTCAGCGACCATGCCCATAAAGCCAGGGCAGGTCCATCAGCCGCCGACCCAGCAAACTCAGCGCAATGTCACGGCCCAGTCGCTCGGGGCCGGTGGCGTGAAAAACCTCACCATTGCGGCGCGCGCGCGCCTGCACCCGGCCCACGCGCTGCCAGCGCTGCATCGCGTATCGCCCCAAGGCTGCAGGCAGGCCGAGCGCCAGGTCGTGCACCGGGCCCAGGCAGCGACCGAGTTCGGCTGCATCCTCAAGAGCCATGCCGGCGCCCTGAGCCAAAAAAGGTCGCATGGGATGGGCCGCATCGCCCAGCAAAGCCACGCGGCCACCGGCCAACTCTTGCGGGCCAGTCACCGGGGGACGGTCGCACAAAGTCCAGCGGCCCCAGGCGGGTGCGGCACGGGCCAGGTCCTGCAAGGGCGCGCAGCAATGGGCCAGTGCCGCTTGCACGTCGTCCACCAGCGCCTCCTGGTCCCAGCTTTGCAGCTCTTGCGGTGGCTGGCCCTGAACGATGACGACCAGGTTCATTTGCTCCGCGCTGCGCACGGGGTAGCTCACCACATGCAGGCGCGGTCCCAGCCAAGCGGTGACCTCGTTGCCACGCAGCGCAGCCGGCACGTCGGCCATGGGGACCAGCGCGCGAAACGCCTGGTGGCCCGTGGCCCGGGCCGGGCCATCGCCCAGCAGTTGCTCGCGCACGCGGCTCCACACGCCGTCGGCACCTATGAGAGCGTCGGCCTCCACGATACGGCCGTCTGGCCAAGACAGCTGAATGCCGTCAGGCACCTCGGTGTAGCGGAGGACAGGGCTGCTCAGGTGAAGGTGGGCGCCGCCTGCGGACGTGAGCGCGCGCAGCAGCAACTGGTGCAGGTCGTGGCGGTGCACGGTCGCGTAGGGCGCGCCATAGCGCGTGTGGCTACGCGTGCCCAAAGGCAATCGGCCCAAGGACCTGCCGCTGGCAGCGCTGCGGGCCACCAAAGCCTCAGGAAAGCAGGCCACCTGGCTGAGCGCATGGCCCAAGCCCCAGGCGTGGAGCAAGCGGGTGGCGTTGGGGCCGAGCTGCAGGCCGGCGCCCACCTCAGAAAAAGCCTGCGCTTGTTCATACAGGCGCACCTCCCAGCCGGCGCGGGTGGCGGCCAGGGCGGCGCTCAGGGCGCCTATGCCGCCCCCTGCCATCAAGAGCTGGCGACTCATGCCGGCAAGTTGCCGTCAAGCACCCAGCTCATGCGAGCAACTGCCTTAAAACAAAAGGCAAGATGCCGCCGTGTTGGTAGTAGGCCACCTCGGTGGGGGTGTCAATTCTCAGGGTCAAAGTCACTTCTTCGCTCGTGCCATCGTTGCGGGTGACGCGCAGTGTGGCACGACTTTGCGGGCTCAAGGCCGCATCAGCCGCAATGTCTATGCGCTCGTCGCCTTGCAGGCGCAGCATTTGCCACGAATCGCCTGGCAAAAACTCAAACGGCAGCACGCCCATGCCCACCAAATTACTGCGGTGAATGCGCTCAAAACTGCGCGCCACCACGGCCCGCACGCCCAACAGGCGCGTGCCTTTGGCCGCCCAGTCGCGAGATGAACCGGTGCCGTATTCCTCGCCCGCAAAAATCACCGTGGGCACCTGGGCTTGGGCGTAGAGCTGGCCCGCCTCAAAAATAGACAGCTGCTCGCCCTGGCGCGGCCCAGGCAATTGCAAGGTGGTCAAGCCGCCTTCCACGCGCGAGCCGTCAGGGCCGGGGGCGAGCATGAGGTTGTGGATGCGCACGTTGGCAAAAGTGCCGCGCACCATCACCTGGTGCTGGCCCCGCCGCGAGCCGTAGCTGTTGAAGTCGGCTTTGGCCACGCCTTGGGCCAGCAGCCACTGGCCCGCCGGTGAAGAAGCCTTGATGGCACCGGCCGGGGAGATGTGGTCGGTGGTGATGGAGTCGCCAAACAAAGCCAAGATGCGTGCGCCCTGCACCTTGGCCTCGGGCGCTGGCGGCGGGGCCAGCGTGAAATGCTCAAAAAACGGCGGCTCGGCAATGTAGCTGCTGGCCGGCCAGGGGTAGGCGTGGCCAAGGCTGCCTTGCACTTGGTCCCAGAGCAAGCCTGGCTGAGTTTTAACCTGGGCATAAGCGGCGCGGTAGCGCTCGCCCTCCATGGCCACGGCCATGAGCGAGTGCACCTCGTCGCTGCTGGGCCAGATGTCGCGCAAAAACACATCTTGGCCCTGCACGTCTTGGCCTAGGGGCTCGTTTTGCACGTCTTTGAGCACGCTGCCCGCAATGGCGTAGGCCACCACCAAGGGCGGACTGGCCAAAAAATTGGCCTTGATGTGGGGGTGAATGCGCGCCTCAAAGTTGCGGTTGCCCGAGAGCACGGCCGCGCACACCAGGTCGGCCTCCATGATGGCCTCGCTGAGCTCGGGCGTGAGATCGCCCGAGTTGCCTATGCAAGTGGTGCAGCCATAGCCCACCAGCGCAAAGCCCAACTGCTCCAAAGATGGCAGCAGGCCAGCACGGCTGAGGTAGTCGGTGACCATGCGCGAGCCGGGGGCCAAGGAGGTTTTGATGTGCGGCGCGACCTTCAGGCCCCTTTCCACGGCTTTTTTGGCCAGCAAGCCCGCCGCCAGCATGACGCCCGGGTTGGAGGTGTTGGTGCAACTGGTGATGGCGGCAATGAGCACATCGCCGTGGCCCACGGTGATGCCTGTCGCAGGCTGGGCCGGCCCTGCCACGGGCAGGGCCTTCGACTGTGCGGCCAACAGCGTGGAGCGGTTGGCGTCCATTTCGGTTTCATGGCGGCCGGCGACTGCGGGCATGGGCGGGTTGCTGGGGACATGGCTTGCGGGGGCGGGCTCGCCGTGGCGCAACTGATGGCGCGTGCCCAGTACCGCCGCGCTTTGGCCAAAGCCGTTGGCCGCGGTGGGCTTTGACAACAAGGCTTTGAACTGCTGCGCCACCTGGCCCAGCTCAATGCGGTCTTGCGGCCTGCGCGGCCCGGCCACGCTGGGCGAGACGTCCCCTAAGTTCAGGCTCACCACCTTGGAGTAATTGACTTGGCCGGCCAGCGGAATGCCAAACAGGCCTTGCGCCCGAAAGTAGGCCTCCAAGGTGTCAATCTCCTCGCGGCTGCGGCCCGTGCCACAGAGGTAGTCCAGCGTTTTGTCGTCCACCGGGAAAAAGCCCATGGTCGCGCCGTACTCGGGCGCCATGTTGGCCAGCGTGGCGCGGTCGGGCACGGCCAGGGTGCGCGCGCCTTCGCCAAAGTACTCCACAAACTGGCCCACCACTTTTTCTTTGCGCAGCATCTCGGTGACGCGCAGCACCAAGTCGGTGGCGCTCACGCCCTCACGCAGGCGCCCAGTGAGCTCCACACCCACCACGTCGGGCGTGAGAAAGTACACCGGCTGGCCCAGCATGGCCGCCTCGGCCTCGATGCCGCCCACCCCCCAGGCCACCACGCCCAGGCCATTGATCATGGTGGTGTGGCTGTCGGTGCCCACCAGCGAGTCGGGGTAGTAGACCGCCTGGCCTTCTGGCGGCTGGCTGGCGTGCACGCCGCGCGCCAAATACTCCAGGTTGACCTGGTGCACGATGCCAAAACCCGGCGGCACCACCGCAAAATTGTCAAAGGCCTGCATGCCCCACTTGAGGAACTGGTAGCGCTCCTGGTTGCGCTGGAACTCCAGCTGCATGTTGAGGTCCAGCGCCTCAGGCCTGCCGTAGTGGTCCACCGTCACCGAATGGTCGATCACCAGGTCCACCGGCACAAGCGGCTCAATCCGGCGGGGGTCTTGGCCCAAGCGCACGGCAGCGCTGCGCATGGCCGCCAGATCGGCCAACAAAGGCACGCCCGTGAAGTCTTGCAGCAGCACCCGCGCCACCACAAAGGGAATTTCTTCAGTGCGCTCGGCCTGGGGCTGCCAGTTGGCCAGTTGAGCCACATGCGCGTGGGTGATCTTGCGGCCGTCGCAGTGGCGCAGCACCGACTCCAGCACAATGCGCAGCGACACTGGCAGCCTGGACACGTTGGGAAATTGCTCGGCCAAGGTTTTCAGGGAATACAGCACCGCCTCGTCACCAGAAGCTGTGCGGAAGCTCTGGCGGGTGGCCGCGAACGCATTCGTTTGCACGGCGGGCGGCTCGGCCACAGACAGGGCTGTGGGTTTGGGTGGGGTGGAACTGGGCAAGTCGGTCATCAAAATTCCCCTGAAATGGTGCGCAGGGTCCAACCCGTGTGCGAGGTTCATTCTGTCAGGCAAGCCCATGCAAGATAAAGCTCAGCCGAATAAGTCTTTGGCGCCATCAGGCTACTGCCCTTATCGGAGCCAGCCTGCTGGCGATGCTTGGCGGTCAACGGGCATCACCTCATGCAAACATTCGCCGGCAGGCCGGCTCCTACAGGGGGCGCGCCGTCTTGTCTTTGTGGAGACAAGCCTGCAAGCGAATCGTGGCGGTCCACAAGCATCACCTCATGCCAACATTCGCCGGCAGGCCGGCTCCTACAGGGGGCGCGCCGTCTTGTCTTTGTGGAGACAAGCCTGCAAGCGATTCGGGCCAGTCAACGGGCATCACCTCATGCCAACATTCGCCGGCAGGCCGGCTCCTACAGGGGGAGCCTTGCGCTGTCCTATACGATATGAACAAATGTTTCAGCGGCAGGCCCAGGCTCAAGCCTGGACAGGCCCTCAGCCACTTATCTTCAAGACATCTCAATATCATCCACGCTTTAACCAGGAGACAAGCATGCTCGCCCACGCCAAACGCCGCAGATTCACCCGAAACGCCCTGGCCACACTGGCCGCCCTGCCCTGGCTGCTGCCGCTGACCAGCCTGGCACAAAGCACCGACTGGCCCACCCGCCCTGTGACCTTGGTCAACCCCTTTGCGGCGGGCTCGGCGGTGGACGTGGTCGGTCGCATCATTGCCCAAAAGATGGCGGCCAACACCGGTCAGGCCATGAACGTGGACAACAAGACCGGCGCCAGCGGCAACATAGGCACCGACTTTGCCGCCCGCGCCAAGCCCGACGGCTACACCCTGCTGCTGGGCTCGCCCGGCACCATGGCCATCAACCCCTTTTTGTTTGCCAAGCTCCCCTACGACGCGCTCAAAGACTTCACGCCGCTGTCGCAGCTGGTGTCTTTCCCGCAGGTGGTGGTGACCAGCCCCAAGCAAGCCTTTAAAACTTTTCCAGACATGATCAGCGCGGCCAAGGCCGCCCCCGGCAAGCTGGCCCATGCGTCTTCTGGCCCAGGCTCCACCTCGCACTTGGTGATGGAGCTGGTCAAGGCCGACGCGGGCATCACGCTCACGCATGTGGGTTACCGGGGCGGCTCGCCCGCCATGCAGGCCGTGATGGCCGGCGATGTGCAAGTGGGCGTGGAGGGCTTGCCCTCGTTGGTGGGGCAAATCAAGGCGGGTGCCGTGGTGCCGCTGGGCGTGACCTCGCTCAAGCGCTCGGCGCAGCTGCCGCAGGTGCCAGCCATCTCGGAGTTCATCCCCGGCTTTGACGCCACCGCCTGGATCGTGCTGATGGCACCGGCCGGCACCCCACCGGCGATGGTGGCCCGCATTCAGTCTGAGGTCAAAAAAGCCCTGGACGATCCGGGCGTGAAGGCGCAGCTTGAAGCCCAGGGCGCCACCGTCATCGGCTCCAACCCCGCCGAGGCGCTGGCCTTTCAGCGCAGCGAAATGGCCAAGTTCAAACGGGCCGTGGAGATCTCGGGCGCCAAGGCCGAGTAAGCCAGCGCGGCCCTGTGAGGCAGGCCAGGCATGCCCCAGGCCGCAAGCACTGCGCGGCCACCTCGGCCTTGAACTGCCGGCGGCAAGAGCGCCTTTGGCGTGTGCCCTTCACGGACGTACAAGCGCCAGACTCTTGACTTGCGATCGCGTCCACTGTCTTCTACTTGGACGCGATCTTCAGGGCGACAGATCCCCTAGGCTAAAGGGTGGTCGCCGGGCGCTTACCCCAGGACAGTCCGGTTGACAGCATCGGCGTTTTTTACTTAACCTTATAAGTTAATCAGTCCTGGTATCAGCGGCACATCGTTGCTGGCCCTCATTCAAGAGAACCCCCCGCATGTTCACCCAGACTTGGCAGACCTCACCCCGCGAATACGAAATCACCATCGAGCGCGATGTGAGCATTCCTGTTGGAGGCGGTGTGTGCATGAAAGCAGACATCTACCGACCCAAAGCGCCGGGCAGGTTCCCGGTGATCCTGGCAGCAAGCCCCTACTCCAAGGAAATCCAGGCCATGCCCATGATGCCCGTGGGCTTCAGTTATGCCCGGGGCTGGATGGAATCGGGCGACCCCAACTTCTATGTGCGCCGCGGCTATGTGATGGCCATTGCCACCATCCGAGGCGCGCGCGGATCGGGCGGGACCTTCGGCAACATCGAACCCGACCCGCAGACCGTCCGGGATTTGGCCGAGGCCATTGAATGGCTGGGGCAACAGGACTGGAGCACGGGCAAGGTCGGCATGAACGGCGTGTCTTATTTTTCGCTGATCGCCAAGCGCGTGGCCATGCTCAAGCCTCCCAGCCTGGCGGCGCTGTTCTCGCCCTATGGCTTTACCGACGGTTACCGCGACGTGCTCTACCGCGGTGGCATCCTGGCGGCCGAGTTCATGGAGTACTGGCTACGCCGCCAGGCCCCTTTCTTCAACATCGAAAACTCGCTGCGCAAGCAGTGGGGCGACGAGAAATACCACGCTGCGGTGCAGGCGGCGCTGCGCGATCCGGAAATTGCCAGTAGCCCCGCGCTGGCCAATGCCTTGCGCAATCCCGACGCAGGCGGTAACCCGGTGCTGGTGGAGATCTTGGTCAATCCGCTGTTCAACGACTACTGGAAGGAGCGTGTGGTTGATTTCGACAAGGGCTGCGATGTGCCGGCTTACCTGGGTGGCGACTGGGGTATGTTCGGCCTGCACCTGCCGGGTGACCTTCGCGCATGGGCGCACTGGAAGGGGCCTAAGCGCCTGACACTGGGTCCACCGATCTACTTGGATCGGCCGGCCTACCAGTACGCGTACGAATCGCTGCGCTGGTTCGACCACTGGCTCAAGGGCTTGGACACTGGCATGATGGACGAGCCGCCTGTGCAGGTGTTCATCGAAGGCACCGGGCAGTGGCGCACCTCCACACAATGGCCCTTGCCAGAAACCCGCTGGACACCGTTTTACCTGCACCGCGACGGGCTGCTTTCGGAGCACGAGTTCTGGCCCAACGAAGGCTGGAGCAATTACGAAGACTCCATGTTCGCAAGACATGGCGTGGAGTTTTGGTCGCCGCCTATGGTCGAGACGACGGAACTGTGCGGGCCCTCGGTGCTCAATCTCTGGGGCTCGACTACTGATACCGACGTGCTGTGGTTCGTCAGCCTGCTGCACCGCGACGCGCAAGGCGTGGAGCGGGTGCTCACGCGCGGCTGGCTGCGTGGCACGCAGCGTAAGCTCGACATTGCGCGCTCCAAACCCTGGCTGCCGGTACACACGCACGACGAACGCCAGCCCTTGAGGCCCAACGAGGTCTACGAGTTCAATATCGAGGTCCAGTCCATCGGCATCGAGCTCAAGCCAGGCGAACGCATCGGCCTGCGTATCAAGGGTTGTGACAACGAGGTCCCGGCAACCATCAACGAGGATATCGGCTCTGGCGCCGTTGCCCGGCCCATGGTGTCCATCGTTTCGGTGCATCACAACGAGGACTGCCCCTCGCATCTGCTGTTGCCCGTCACCCGGGGCAACCGGGTGGGCACCTTCATTTCTGGCGGCAAGTTGCCGAGTTTTGCCAAGAGCTAAATCCCTGGACCATCAACTGGAGACAAACCGTGCAGAAAAAAATGATCAAGACCCTCGCTCTGTTGGCGGGGCTGTGCCTGGGGTGGACTTCGGGCGCGCAGGCCGACCCGAACTTCCCCGAGCGGTCGATCCGCATCGTGGTTCCCTCCACGGCCGGAGGTGGCTTTGACGTGGTCTCGCGCATCCTCGGCCAGTACATGGGGGAGGTACTCAAGCAAAGCTTTGTTATCGAAAACCGCACTGGCGCCGGCACCCTGGTGGGCACGCAGTTCGCGGCCAAGGCCGCGCCCGACGGCTACACCTTGCTTGCCGGCGGCCTGAGCAACATTGTCTGGAACATGAACTTGTCGAGCAACCCCGGCTACGACGGCCTGGCTGATTTTGTGCCAGTGGGTATGGCTTACACCGTGCCATACGTGGCGGTGGTGCGCAAGGATTTCCCGGCTAACACGCTCAAGGAATTTCTAGACTTAGCTCGTGCCAACCCCGGTAAGCTCAACATGGCCCACCTCGGGACAGGCACGGGCGCGCAGATTATGGGCAGCTACCTCATGAAACAGACGGGCATCGTGCTCACAGATGTGCCCTACAAAGGCTCACAGGCCGCCTACCCCGACTTGATCTCCGGCCGTGCCGATGTCATGTTCGACACAGCGCCTTCGGCCCGTCCGCATCTGCAGTCGGGCAATATGAAGGCGCTCGCCATCATCAGCCCGCGGCGCAGCAGCCTCATGCCCAACGTGCCGACCGCGGCCGAGGCCGGTGTGCCCGGCTGGGAAATCGAGTCCTGGGTTGGTCTGTTCGCTCCAGCCAAGACCCCGGCACCGGTTCTCGACAAGCTGCGCCAGGCGCTCAACCAAGTGTTGGCCAATAAGGATCTGCGGCAAAGGTTCGAGACCACCGCAGGCGAGGTCTTCCAGCTTGGCGCGACCGAGACTGATGCGTTCATCAAATCGGAATCGCGCAAGTGGGGCACGATCCTGCGCGAAGCTGGTATCAAGCCTCAGTAAGGAGCGTCCTGGGTCCCGGGGCACCGGTCACTGTCAATGTAGTTGTCGCAAAAGTAAGTTTTTTAGGCCGCTATTTTTGTACTTTCAAAGTACTTGTCGGTTATTGGTTTTTCCGGGTTGAAGTCAGCGCAATCGATATGACGCCAGCCGCGTGTTGCCCTGGACCAGCGCAGTAGATTGGCTTGGCGTGCCAACTCGCAGACCTTGGCGCGGTCTTGCAGCTAGGCCTTGTCCAAGCCTGCATGGCGTTGAGTGGGGGTTTCAAAGCCGATGGCGCTGTGGCGGCGCTCGTCGTTGTTCCAGTGCACCAGTTCAGTGGCCCAGCGGCTTGCTTGCAGTAGATTTTTAAAAGGCGTGATGGGCAGCTGAGGGCTTGCCGTCGACGACGTTGGCCCAACCGTTCACCACCTGCAAACTCAAGCCAGCGCTTGCGCCACGTTCCAGCCCAAGCCAAACGACTGGGCCAGGCCGTTGCCGGGCAGGTAGCCCTCGGCGCCCCGGCCCGAGAGGCCGGCGGCGCAGCCGCCGACTGCAAACACGCCAGGCATCACCTGGCCCGACTGGTGCAGCACCGCGCCGTCAGGGCGGGTGAGCAAGCCGCCTTGGGTGTGCGACAAAGCGCCTGTCACCCACGAGGCTTTAAAAGGTGAGCTCAAGGCCCGCACAAAGCGCTGCCGGCCCAAGGCATCGCGGCCTTGGCCTTGGGACATCTGAGCCACCTGCGCCAAGGTCTGCGCCAGCCCCTGGGCATTGACGCAGGCCAAGGCGGCCAGCCCTTCAAGGCTGTCGTGCGTGAGCACGCAACCAGCCTGCAGCGCCTGCTGGTAGGCGCCGTGGTTGCCCAGCTGGGCCTCTATGGCGGCGTCAAACACCTCCAGCGCTTGGCCGCCAGGCTGCGCCAGCACATGAGGCGCCAAGGCCGACGGGCCCATGTCTTCGGCCACAAAACGCTGGCCTTGGCGGTTGACCATCACGCCGCCCAAGGTAGGAATGGACATGCCCAGGCGCGTGACACCGCCCGGGTTGGTGTGGCCCTGGCCTTGGTAGCCGTCCATGCCCCAGAGCTGCGCGCCCCAGGCCAGGCCCAGGCTCAACACGCTGCCGTCTTGCGTGGCCGAGCCGTTGTGCAGAGCCCCCGCCATGCCGGGAATAAAGCGCGCCACCATCTCGGTATTGCCGCCAAAGCCACCACCGGCCAGCACCAGCTGCGCCGCGCCAATGAGCTGCGCGCCGGCCTGCAGCTCAAAGCCGTGGGGCCCCCGCTGCACCTCGGCCCGCTGGTCCACCCACTGAATGCGGGGCTGATGCGTGCAGGCCTGCCGAAACCACGCGTGCAAGGCTGCGCCCGAAGCGGGCGTGACGCAGTGAAAGCGCTTCTGGCTGTGGCCGGGCGCCACCACGTCGGCCAAAAAAACAATGGGCGCCTGGCAGCCTTCCACCAAAAAAGCGGTGGCCGCAGGCAGCGCCTGGGCCACGGCCTGGGCAATGTGCTCATTGACCATGCCGGGGGCGAACAGGCGCAAGTCGTCCAGCCACGCCTCTGGGCTGTCGGTGATGCCCGCCGAGCGCTGCAGGGCAGAGCCAGCCGCCGGAAACAGCCCGCCGCTGATGGCAAAGTTGTTGGGCAAGTGGGCCTGAGGCTCGATCAAGGCCACCCGCAGGCCGCGCGCCTGCGCGGCCAAGGCGACAAACATGCCGGCCGCACCAGCACCCAGGATGGCAACGTCAACATTCAGGTCGGGTGTGCGGGTCATGCAAGCAGGGCCAAAAAAACAACGGGGCTTGAGCTTATCTGAGTCCGTCTTGTGGGTGCAGGCCTGAGCCGCTCGCCACTGGCCGGCTCCATGACCGAGACAGACTGCAGCGCTTCAAGCAAGTGTGCATGGAGCCGCTCAGACCAGCGCGTGCATGCCTCAAGTTTGCGCCATCACCTGGCTGGCTTGCCTCACGGCTTTGACAATGTTGTGGTAGCCCGTGCAGCGGCACAGATTGCCCTCCAGCTGCTCACGGATTTGCTCATCCGTGGGTTGGGGGTTGCGCTGCAGCAGGTCCAGCGCGCTCATCACCATGCCAGGGGTGCAGTAGCCGCACTGCAGGCCATGCTGCTCGCGAAAGGCCTGCTGCATGGGGTGCAAAGAACCATCTGCGAGGGCCACGCCCTCCACGGTGGTGATTTGCGCGCCCTCGGCCTGCGAGGCCAGCACATTGCAGCTTTTGATGGCGCGGCCATTCATGTGCACCGTGCAGGCGCCGCACTGGGAGGTGTCGCAGCCCACATGGGTGCCCGTGAGGCGGCAGTGGTCGCGGATGAATTGCACCAAGAGCGTGCGCTCTTCCACCTCGTGCGAGACGGCTTGGCCGTTGACCGTCATCGATACATGTCTACTCATCACTGACTCCACTTAAAACGGGGTACACGGCCTGGCTCAGGTGGCCAAGACCTTGGTTTGCACTTCGCGCTGGAACACATCCAGGCAGCGCGACTTGGCGGCCATGAAATCAGGGCTGGTCAGCGTGCGCGGCGAGCGCGGGCGCGCGGCCTCCAAGCTGACCACCTCGGCCACGCGCGTGGGGCGGCGGGTGAGCATGAGCACCTCGTCGGCCAGGTACACCGCCTCTTCCAGGTCGTGGGACACCACAATCATGGTGGTGCCGGTGGACGCAAAAATCGCTTGAAGTTTGTCGCGCATGAACAGCGTCATCTCGTAGTCCAGCGCAGAAAAAGGCTCGTCCAAAAACAAGACCTCAGGCTCTGGCGCCAGCGCGCGCATGATGGAGATGAGTTGCTGCTGCCCGCCAGACAGCTCGTACGGATACCGATTGAGGTCAAAGCGCACGTCAAAGGCCGCAATCAAGGCCTGCGCCCTGGCCTCGCAGTCGGCCGCCGAGCGACCCGCCAACTGCAGCGGGTACTTGATGTTGTCTATGCAACGCTTCCAGGGAAACAAGGCGTCGCGGTAGTTTTGGAACACGTAGCCGATCACGGTTTCAGACAAGCGCTTGCCGTCAAACAGCACCTCACCCGCGTCCACCGGGATCAGGCCGGCAATCATGTTGATCAGCGTGGACTTGCCACACCCGTTGGGGCCAAAGATGGAGGTGATCTTGCCGCGCGGAAAGTCCAGGTCAAACCCGGTGTAGAGCGGCTGGCCGGCAAAGGACTTGGTCAAGCCGCGCACGGTGATGTGCGTGCGTGTCGCGGTCATTTGCCACCCCAGTGCACAAAATGCCGTTCCACCAAAATAAAGAAAAGGTTCATGCTGTAGCCCAGCACACCGGCCGTGAAAATGGCCGCGTACATCTCGGGCATGTTGAAAATCATCTGTGCATTGATCACCCGCTGGCCCAGGCCGTCGGTCGAGCCAATGAACATTTCAGCCACGATCACAATGACCAAGGCAAACGAGACCCCAGATCGCATGCCCACAAAGGTCTGCGGCAAAGACTCGAGCAAGGTCACCCCCACCAAGACCCGCGTGCGCGAAGCCCCCATCACGGTGGCCGCCGCCTGCCTGACCTTGCGGGCATTCATGACGCCGTAGGCGGTGTTGAACAAAATCAGCAGGCCCGCACCAAATGCGGCTACCGCAATCTTGGTGCTTTCACCCACGCCCAGAATCACCAAAAACAAGGGGAACAAGGCCGAAGCAGGGGTGGAGCGAAAAAAGTCAATGACAAACTCAAACGACCGGTAAAGCTGCACCGACGAGCCCAGCACCAGGCCCAAAGGCACGCACACGCACACGGCGATCAAAAAGGCCAGCAAGGTGCGCACGATGGTGACCTTGAGGTCCAACATCAAATTGCCCTTGGCAAACCCCACCCAAATGGCTTGGGCCGAGTCTTGGGGCGAGGGCAGCAACACAGGGTCTATGAGCTTGAGTTGCGCCACCAGCCACCAAATAAAAATGAAAACAATGGCACCGAAGGCAGGTGACAAGGTCCGCAGCAAGCCCTGACTTCGCATGCCTACAGCTTCAGTAAGACTTCAACATGGTTTTGACGTCTATTTTTTGCTTGACCAAGCCATAAGCCGTGGCCTGGTCCACCAGGCGCTGGAAGTCGTTGATTTCGTCAGGCTTCAAATCGCTGACCATGTTGTAGTAAGACAGCGGCACGGTGGGGGCGATGGCTGCCGAGGTGTTCATGTGCTTGACCAGCAGTTCCCGGGCCTTGGGGTCGTTGTTGCCGTCTTTGAGCGCACGCGCCCAGGCCCGTGCCAAGCGCTCGGCCACCTGGGGGCGTTCGTCCATGAATTTGTTGCTCATCACGCCGCCGGCCAGCACCGCACAGGCGTTGTCACGACCGAGCATGTGGGTGGCGATCAGGCCGCTTTCAAGTTTGCGCGCCACACCCTGGGCCACCATGATGCTGACAATGGGCTCGATGGTGTAGGCCGCATCAAATTGGTTGGACTGCATGGCGCCCACGTGCACGCTCATTTGCTGCTCCTGCATTTGGTAGTCTTTTTCATCGATGCCCACCGCCTTGAGCACGCCTTTGGCCACAAACAAATTGCCAGGCCCAGGGGCAGACATGATGCGCTTGCCTTTGAGGTCCCTGATGGATTTCACAGGGCTGTTGACCGGCACCACATAGGCCTCAACTTCGTACTTTTTGTTTTGGCAGTTGATGGAGAAGTACTTCAATGTATTGGGGCGCAGCGTGTTGATGTTGGCGCCTTCCAACGACAACAAATTGGAGGCCGTATCCAGGTCCCCCTTGACCAAGCCCTGCACGATCAGGGGGTGGGTGGCCAGCGGAATGCCCTCGACGTCCAGGTTCTCCGCCGCAAAATAGCCACGCTCTTTGGCAATGAAATACGGCATGGCCGACGACGAAATAAACAGTCCCATGCGGACTTTGTCTTGCGCCTGGGCCACGGCGCCCATGGAGGCGCTCCATGCCAACACACCTACTGCCAATACTGTTTTGAAGCTGTGCATAACACCCTCTTTAAATAACCAGGACAAACACAGGGCGGCAAGCATGCGACATGCTGCACGCCCCACGGTGGCGCGCGTTCTGCAGCAAAATGCCAAAGAACGTCAATGGTCTTGTATCACGCAGCTGATCGCCTCTGAATCGGACTTACCCGGTGACGCCAGAGCGACTGACGCCGTGAGAATTTGTCGTTAGGGTTGATTGGCTTAGGCTGGACACACCCCACCAGAGTTTTCAAGAACACACAACCGGAATTGCACATGCATCCTGAAGGTATTGGCCAGTCGGTCCTGCGCCGCGAAGACCATCGTTTGTTGATAGGCAAAGGACAGTTCGTCTCTGACATCGTGATCGAAGGCATGAGGCATTGCGCCTTTGTGCGCTCGCCCCACGCCCACGCCATCATCAAAAGCGTAGACGCGGGTGCAGCCCTTCAAAGCCCGGGCTGCGTGGCCGTGTTCACCGGCATGGACATGAAGGCGGCCGACGTGGGCAAGATGACCCCCCTGTGGCTGATCCCGGGTGCAGACAACACCCGCCTGATTGAGCCGCCGCGTTGGTCCATGGCCCAAGACCGGGTGCGCCATGTGGGCGAAATCGTGGCCGTGGTCGTGGCCCACAGCCTGAACCAAGCGCTGGACGCGGCCGAGTTGGTGGAGGTGGACTACGAGGCGCTGCCCTGCGTGGTCGAGGTCAGCCAAGCGGGCGACGCCCAATCGCCCCAAATCCACGAGGAGGCTCCAGGCAACCAGGCGCTGCGCTTTCATCGCGGGTCTGAAGCACCTGTGATTGAGGCCTTTGCCAAGGCCGCGCACATCGTGTCGGTGGACTTGGTCAACCACCGCATCATTTGTGCGGCCCTGGAGCCCCGCGCCGTGATTGCGCAGCCCTCGGCCTCAGGCGGGCAAGATGGCCACGCCCTGACCATGTGGTCTGCCACCCAGGTGCCGCACCACATCCGCAAACTGGTGTCAGAGCAACTCGGTCTGAGCGAGAGCTCCATCCGCGTCATTGCCCCCGACGTGGGCGGCGGCTTTGGCACCAAAGGCAAGCTTTACCCTGAAGAAACCATCTTGGCCTGGGCCAGCTTGCAGCTCGGCCAGCCGCTCAAATGGGTGTCCACCCGCAGCGAGGCTTTTGTCAGCGATTACCAAGCCCGTGACCACAGCACCCACGCCGACATGGCGCTGGACGCCCAAGGCCATATTTTGGGCTTGCGCGTGCTCACCCACGCCGCGTTGGGCGCCTATGTCTCCACCGTGGGGGCGGCTGTGCCCACCACGGTGTACACGGCCGTGATGTCTGGCCCTTACAAAATCCCGGCCATTTTTGCCCAGGTGCACGCCATGTTCACCAACACCGTGCCCACCGACGCCTACCGCGGCGCCGGGCGACCCGAGGCCTGCTTTGTGCTCGAGCGGCTGATGGAAGCGGCCGCTGTGCAAACCGGCATGGACCGCTTTGAGCTGCGCCGCAAAAACTTTATCCGCCGGCAAGACATGCCCTACGCCACACCGCTGGGGCCGGTCTACGACAGCGGCGACTTTGTGCGCTTGTTTGATCAGGCGCTGGTGTTGGCAGACCACGCGGGCTTTGCCAAGCGGCGGCAAGAGTCTGAGCAGCGGGGCCTGCTGCGCGGCTTTGGCATTTGCTACTTTGTAGAAAGCTCGGGCGTAGCGCCTTCCCGGTATGCAGGCAACTTTGGGGCCAGGGCGGGCTTTTTTGACTCGGCCGAAATCCGCGTGGCGGCCGACGGCAGCTTGGTCGTGCTGTGCGGCACCCACAGCCATGGCCAGGCCCATGTCACCACCTTTGCGCAGCTGCTGGCCTCCACCCTGGGGGTGCCGCTGAACAGCATTGAGCTGGTCGAGGGCGACACCGGCCGGGTGCCTTATGGCACAGGCACTTTTGGCTCGCGCTCCATGGTCATTGCCGGCTCGGCCATTTTGATGGCGGCCCACAAAATTTTGACCAAAGCCCGCCTGATTGCCGCGCACCTGCTGAAGGTCGACAGCGTAGAGCACCGCGTCAATGCGGGCGTGTGTGCGTTTGTGGCCGAAGATGGGCGGCAAATCAGCTGGCCCGAGGTGGCCCGCACGGCCACCTACGCCCACCATTTGCCGGTGGGCATGGAGCCGGCGCTGCACGAGACTGCTTTTTTCGACCCCACCAACCTCACCTGGTCCAACGGGGCACAGGCTTGCGAGGTAGAGATCGACCCCCAAACCGGGGTGACGCGTGTGGTGTCTTACATCGCAGTGGACGATGTGGGCACCGTCATCAACCCCATGGTGGTGGAAGGCCAAGCCCATGGCGGCATTGCGCAAGGCATAGGCCAAGCCCTGTTTGAGGGGGCCAGCTACGACCCCAGCACCGGCCAGCTGCTGACCGGCTCCTTCATGGACTACGCCATGCCGCGCGCCGACGACCTGCCCGACTTCATCACAGCCACCGACGAGACCCAGCCCTGCACGCACAACCCTTCAGGGGTCAAAGGCTGCGGCGAGTCCGGCACCATTGGCGCGCCGGCGGCCATCACCAGCGCCATGATCGATGCGCTGGGCTCGGTGGGCGTCGCGGGCGTGGAGATGCCTTACACCCCCACCAAAGTCTGGCACGCCCTGAACGCTGGCCAGCGCCAAGCCGCATGAGCGCCGCCACCTTGCCCAGCGCTGGCTCGGATGCCGCTGCCGTGGCCCACCACTTCAGGCTCTTGTGCGAATGGGCCTGCGCCCTTGAGCTGGCCGATGTGCCTGCACCTGCACGGCTTAAGGCCGCGCTGGTGCTGGGCGACAACATCGCAGCCATCATGTCGGCGGCCGAAGAACCCGAGGTCAAGGCCTACCACCAGCGGCTGATCGACAGCGACGCGGGCGGCGCAGCCACGCTGTTCACCACGGGCGGGCCTGGCCTGTCCCTGATGAACGCCGCTTTGGGCAACGGCTTGGCGGTCACCTGGAACGAGCTGGACGACGGCTACACCCGCACTGCCGTGCACCCCGGGGCCTTGAGCCAGCCGCTGATCTTGGCGGCCGCCCAGGCCCATGACCACAGCCTAGAAGAAGTGATGCGCGCCACCGTGGTGGCCTACGAGGTGGGCACCCGCTTTGCACGCGCCTGGCCCGGCACCCTGCCGCGCATTCACCCCCACGGGGCCTACAACACCATTTGCGCCGCAGCGGGCCTGGCCAGCTTGCGGCGTTTGCCGCCAGCCACCTTCATGTCGGCGCTGACCGCGGCTGCCACCCTGGTGTCCCCCGGGCCTTACAGCTACCCCATTCAAGGCGCATTGGTGCGCAACGCCTGGCCCGCCGCCGGCGCCTGGCTGGGCGCATTTGCATGCGACATGGCCGAGCTGGGCATAGGCGGCACGCCCGACGGGGCTTTTGATGTGTACCAAACCATTTTGGGCGCGCCCCAGAGCCTGGCAGAGGAACTCAGCGCCAACCTGGGCCAAGAATGGACCATCGCCGAGGGCTACCACAAGCTGTATGGCGCTTGTCACCACACGCACGCGGCCATGGAGGCGCTGGAGTCCATCTTGCACCCCCACCCGCACTTGCGCGGCGGGCAGGCTGTGCAAGAGCTGACCGTGCACTGCTCCAAGATGGCCATGAACTTCAGCAACGCCCAGCCCCAAACCACCTTGGCCGCCAAGTTCTCCATCCCCCACGCCATGGCCGCCACCCTGGCCCATGGCGCGGCCGAGCCCAGCAACTTTTTGGACCCCAGCCTGTCAGACCCGCTGATCGCCCAACTGCGCCCCCGCGTGCGGCTGGTGGAGTTGCCGGGCATCAAACCCTGGCCCTATGACAGACCGGCCAAGGTCACGCTCACGCTCACAGACGGCAGCCAACTCGAGCACACCTGCGAAGCCGCCCTGGGCAGCCCGGCCAGGCCCTTGGAGCTAGAACCCGTGCTGGCCAAAATCGCGCAGCTGTCGCAGCCCATGGCGCCCGGGCTGCACGATGCCGTGGTGCACCTGCGTGCGCACATGGCCCAAGCGCCCTTCCCCGCGCTGAGCCTGCGCGAGTGGGTGCGCAGTTTTTATGCTTGAAAAGCCAGGACCCACCATGCACAGCTCTTTGCCCCGCAGAACAATATTGGCAGCGATGGCGGCCTGGGCCGCTCACCCCGGCGGGGCATGGGCCCAAACTTACCCGCAGCGCCCCGTGCGCTTGGTCGTGCCATTTCCGGCAGGCACAGGCACAGACCTCACCGCGCGCTTGATGGCGCAACAGCTTCAAGCCGCCCTGGGCCAGCCCTTTGTTGTGGACAACAAGCCAGGCGCAGGCGGCTCCATAGGCGCCATGGAGGTGGTGCGCGCAGCGCCCGATGGTCACACCCTGCTGTTTTCCTCCAATTCCGCGGCGGCGTCCAACGTGGCCCTGCTCAAAAGCATGCCCTACGACCCGGTGCGCGACCTCACCCTGGTCTCAGGCATTGGCGAGAGCGCGCTGGTGCTCATGGTGCGCTCAGACCACCCCGCCCGAACGCTGGACGACTTCTTGGACATGGCCCGCAAGCAGCCCGGCAAGCTCAATGGCGGCTACGGCTCGTCGAGCTCGCAAATGAGCATTGCCTTGCTCAACAAGCTGGCCCGGCTGGACACCTTGCTGGTGCCCTACAAAGGCATTCCCTTGGCCGTCAATGACGTGATTGCAGGCACGCTGGACTTCACCTTTGTGGACATCAACAACGCCTTGGCCCAAGCCAAGGGCGGCAAGCTCAGGGCCCTGGGCGTGACTGCGCCCAAGCGCTATGCCATCACCCCCGACTGGCCTGCACTGTCCGAGCGGCTGCCCGGCTACGACATCACCGCCTGGTTTGCCGTGCTGGGACCTGCGCGCATGCCGCCCGAACTGGTGGGGCAACTCCACACCACCTTTTTGCGGCTGTTGGCAGAGCCTGAAGTGCTGTCGCGCTTGAATGCAGGTGGCATTCAAGCCATGGCGCTAGACCGCGCGCAAATGAGTAACTTTATTCCCCAAGAAGTGGCCAAATGGCAGCGCCTGGCGCGGGAAGCGAATATTCAGCCGGAGTGAGTCCGGTCAAGGCCAGCTCCAAAGTTTTTGCTACCCATGCACCAAGCTTTTGGACCAACCAGACTGTCCTGAGCGCATTTTGAGGCTGCGCAGGCCAGTCGGCAGATATTGGCCGGGCTTTGGTTGAATCCGGGCCAAAGAACCGCTCGCAAGCTGAACTCCCGCGATAAATGAATTAACAGAAGCCCTTACAAGCTCCGATGTGCGGTAACGGACTCGGGTGGAACTGGCTTAGGCCGCCTTTTTCCACGCCTCCATTTTGGAGTCGACTTCGTCGGCCTTGAGCTCGTGGTGCTGCAACACCTCGCGCAAACCCTCGGGCACAAAGCGCTGCAAGATGTCGCGCATCAGCGGCTGATAGCCCAACCCGTGGTGAGCGGCGATGAGCTTGTACGCCTCAATCAGTTGCTTGGGCAGCCGGATCGAGATGGCCTGCAGGCCCAGGCTGGCGTCAATTTGCTCGTCCAGGCCCGCAGGTGCGAGCTCCGCATGGGCCTCGCTGGTGCCCAGGGCGCCCAGGGCGCCAGAGTCCCAGGCCTCGTCTGTGCTGTCAATCTTGGCCGTTGTATCGTTCATGTGTTTCTCCTGGTGATCACCGTGCTTTGCGGTTGTATATGTCTTGTGCAAGCTGCTCCGCCTCATAGGCCGAGCGCAAGTGCACGCAGCCGTCACGGTAGATGAAGACGATCTTGAGCAGCCTCCCCTGGCTGGTGGGCGCCACAAACCACAGAGTTGGGGGGTCGCTGCGGTGTTGCTCCCTGGTATCCAACAGGAACTGACCGCACCTGTTCTCAAAGCACTGCTCGACCTCCCTGCGGCTGATGCGATGCTTGTTCTTGAGCTTTTCCAGCGTAGGCTGAGATATACGCAAGTTGTTCATGGCGTTCATCTTATAGGTCCAATCATTCTAGACCGCTGTATATACATTCCGAGCAGCAGGGGAAAAAGGATTGTTAAAAATGTTTCGCGGCGAGTCGTCAATGGGGCTGCGCTTGAGCGCATCCAAGCCCATCTGAGCAATGACAGGTTGCCGCCGTGTGGCTTACAAGCTATCGCGCTTGACTCGTTGTGCGGCTTCTTGCTCCAACCGCGCATACGCCTCTGGCTTGCAGGGGAAAACGCAAGAGGCATTGGCTCGTGTTGTTTTGACGATTCTGAAAAGCAGTCTGCGCAATTTGAGCGCAGAACAGACAAGAAAAAGCCCGCTTGAAGCGGGCTAAGTCTTTGATTTCACTGCGTTTTTGATGGAGGCGCGAGGCGGAGTCGAACCGCCCTAGCCGGATTTGCAATCCGGTGCATAACCGATTTGCTATCGCGCCGTGTCTTATACGAATGAAAAAGGACAGCAAGTTGAACGTGCTGCCCTTTTAAATTTGGAGCGGGAAAACGGGCTCGAACCGTCGACCTCAACCTTGGCAAGGTTGCGCTCTACCAACTGAGCTATTCCCGCATCGAGCCGCAGATTATAGCGGCCCTTTTTTAATTTTTTCGTGCTGACGCCAACTTTTCGGCCTTTCACAGAAGGCGTGGCGCTCAGCCGGGCCTGACTCAGTGCTTGATGGGGTCAATCATGGACGACACAGGCACTGCCGAGGGCGCCACGGCCGCCGCCGCTGCAGCGGCGGCCGCC